>JABDRL010000302.1 GCA_013041765.1 Dactylosporangium sp.
TGTCCTACCAGGAGCTTCGCCCTATTCGCCACTCAGAACGCGTGTGGTCCGATCAACACCACCCAATCCAAGATGGGCATCAAAGCCGCAAATCAGCCTTGAGTTTTGGTCAGTGGCCCCTGGAGCCCCATGTGTGACGAATGCTATCTGGCGGCCAAGGACGTTGCAGCGCACGGCCGGATGCTAGCGGCCTTCGGGAATCGCCGCATGGCCCCTGCCTGCCAATACGCTCCACTCGCCACAGGCTGCCCGCCGACGCCAAGCGCATGCGGCATCGCGCGCTGGCACCCGAACTGCCGCGATTTCGCTCGTCACGCGCCTCGCAAACCACTGCACGAGAATGTTGATCAGATCTGCCATCTCAGGTTCCTTCTTCCCGCAGGGGTCCGTTGCATCCCGCCGGCCGGTCGAACACCTAGTTGGCCAAAAGCCGTCACTCCTTGAGCCTGCTATCACCCTATTGGGTGCAAAAAAACACGATATTGCCCAAATAGAAGATTATGTGAGCATCAACACTCTCCCCATGGACACTCTCCGCCATCACGCTGAGCGATTGGCCACCGCATCCCCTCGATACCCATCTCGTCTGATCTTGGCGTGACGGGGTTTCACCGCCACCTCCACCCCGCTGACCAGCAGGTTCAGGTTCGACCCAGGCGAAGTTGGGGGCACGAACAGGTCAAGGGTCGAACCATGCCCTTCCTGCACGATTGGTTTCTTCGACACGAACAGTCACGATCACCTGTGACGATCCGGGACAGAGACATCCCCTACGGTTGGGCGTTCCAGAGTGCGTCGATGGGCAGGGCTCGGAGCCTGTCGCCGAACGGCAGGGTCTGCTGCCCGGTGTACAGGACGTATCCGGCGACAAGCCGCGGTCCGACTCGTGAGGCGAGGTGTCGCAGACCGGTCAGGTCCTCGGCCCGGATGGTGGACGATGCCTTGACCTCGATCGCGACGATTCGACCATCCGCGGCTTCCAGCACGGCGTCGACTTCGACCTGGTCTTTGGTCCGGTAGTGGTAGAGCCGAACGCGCTCGTCGCTCCAGGTGAGCTGGCGCGCCAGTTCCATGAGGACGAAGGTCTCCAGCATCGGTCCGGCGGCTCCGCCCGGTTCGGCCAGCCTGACCGGGTCCTGGCCGAGCAGATGGCAGGCCAGGCCGCTGTCGACAAAGGCCAGCTTCGCCGCGCCAACCGCCCGGCGGGTCTGCCCGCTGGACCACGCCGGGATCGACTTGACGAGAAAGACCGCCGAGAGGAGTTCCAGGTACCGGGTGAGGGTGGTTCGGGGGATGCCCGACTGGGTGGCGAGGGCGTTGGGCACCAGCAGATTGCCGGATCTTCCGGCGAGCAGGGCCAGGAGACGGCGCAACTCGCCTCGGCGCTCGATGACCGACAGGGCTGTGACGTCGCGTTCGATGAGGGTTGTCAGGTATGACTCGAAGAACGCCGCTCGCCGTCTGGCGGTGCGTCGGATGGCCTCCGGGTATCCGCCCCGCACCGCTCGGTCGAGGTAGTCGCGCCGGCGTAGTTCGGAGCTGTGGGCCAGGGCCGGGCCGTTGCGGAACGCGGCGTCGACAAACCGGTCAGACGTGCGGTCGATCTCGCCCTGCGACAGCGGCCACAGTTCGACGATCTCCATCCGCCCTGGAAGCGCGTCCGGCAGGTGCCGCAGGGCGAGAATCTGGGATGAGCCGGTGAGGAGGAACTGTCCGGGGTGGGGGAAGGTATCGACGGCGACCTTGATGGCTCGAAACAGGTCGGGAGCCAACTGTGCCTCGTCGATGACCATCAGGCCATCGTGTTCGACAAAGTCGACAGGGTCGTCTTGGGCGGCCTGCCTGGTTGCGGGGTCGTCCAGGAGCCGGATGACGGTGCCCGGATGGGTGGTGGCCGTCAGCCTGGCCAAAGTACTCTTTCCGACTTGTCGTGCGCCGTTGATCGCGACGACTCTCGTATCGAGGAGGGCCTCGGCAACCAGCGCGGTGAGCTGCCGTGGGATGAGTTCACCCTGGGATGCCATTTCCGGACCGTACCATGCTACGTGGGCAATTGGACGCAGCTTACGTGGGCAATTGGACGCAGCTTACGTGGTCATTTGGCCGTCATCTTGACGGGCATCTGGCCGTAGGTATCGCGGCCAGGTTGCCGACCGTCCATGGACAATCAGTCGCACCCTGCCATGACCCACCGGCACCCCGCACACCGACCGTGGGACGTCACGGTCAGTGACCGGCGTTGGAGCGACGGCGGTACCCATCACGCCTGATCTTGGCGTGATGGGGCTTCACAGCAACTTCCACCCCACTGACCAGCAGGTTTAGGTTCGACCCAGGCGAAGTTGGGGGGCACACCGAACCGAACGGGTCCTGGGTCGAACCTTGCACTGCGTGACCTCAAGCTCTCGACCAACCGGGCTAAAAGGTCTAAATGCAACATAAGGTTCTCACATTGAAGGCACCCAACAGCCGGGATCGCCTGGACGGTTTTCCGCTCCATGAGTATACGAATGCCACCTGACCTGCGCGGATGGGACTCCTGACGTCCACGGCCGCGCTTGGCCAGACCTGCGAACGTCAGGGTCGACAAGTACGCTCGGCCCATGGCTGGAGACCGTGCTCACGCGCACTCGCTCGTTGATGCCCTGCTCGGGGAGCCCGACGCTGCGGCTGACCGCACGGTTGAGGTTCTCAACGCGCACGCGGCAACCCTGGCCTGGGTGCGTGACACGACCGGCGCCTATCCGGCACCCCCGAACGTGGCGCAGGCACTGGACACGGTTGCCGAGCGCCTCCGTACCGGTGACGACCGCCGGGATCCGGTGCCCGTGCTGGGTCAGGCCGCCGTGGACGCGCTGGCCGCACATCGGATGACCGACGCCGCGTGACCGGCTACATCATCGACGATTCGGTGCTCGTCGCCGGACTCACCGGTGCCGGTAAGGAGCATCACCACCGCGAACTGTCCCGTTTGCTCCACGGCGCCATCGACGGTGGCCCGGCCCTGGATGCGCCGGCGCTCTGCCTGACCACGGCCGCGGAAGTGCGTCCCGCGATCGTTGGCCACGTGGCCGACTTGGTCGCCGCAGCCCCACCCGGAGCCATCGACATCTGCGGCCTCTCTCGCACCGGCTTTCTCGACGCGCTTCGGGCGTTCCATCCCGGGCTGAGTTGGCCAGCCATCCACGCAGCAGTTCACGCTCTGGCCACCGGTCTGCCCGTGCTGACCACAGAACCCGAGCGGTACGTCAGACTCGGAATCAACAGCTTGCGTCTGTAGAGGCCACCGTTACACCGGGCAACCACCACCCAAACCCGCCCGGTAGCCGTCACGCCTGATCTTGGCGTGACGCGGTTTCACGGCTACCTCAACGCCACTGACCAGCAGGTTCAGGTTCGACCCAGGCGAAGTTGGGGACATACCGGCCAGGAGAGCGACCGCGCTTGCGACGCTTCCGTCCAACTCCCGCGACGCTCGGGTGGCCCCCTCGTGAATCGCGGCCCGATGATTGTCGACGCGCTCGACGTCATAGCCGGCCTCAGCTTCGGCCGTCAGCTGTTCGATGAGTTCATCGGTTACCGGCACGCCGCCTGAGATCGGCATATTCGGCCCGTCTGCCATGGCACACGCTCCACCTCTGATCACTCCAGCCAGAGCCGTGGCCAGATGGCACGAAGCGACGAAACGTCACGATACTGTGTGTTTCGCGCTATTCCAAGCCGGCCGCCCGACATTCTTCATCGGCGACGGTCCATGGAAAATGCGTAAAACGATCTAGGAGTCCGACGAAGTGCGGATCGGCTCCGCCGCAGGTCAGAGGGTATCGACGACCTCTATCACTACTCCGTGGGAGTGATGTCGTCACGATGCGGCAGGGCCACGAAGAGCACGGTCAGCCGGAACGAACTAGATCTTCTCGCCGTGCAGGCACACCCGGACCGTCCATGCCCGAGACGGCAACCAACGGTGAGATCGCCCCGCGGGTGCCCGCAGGCGTGATCAAGGCCAAGAAAGCCTTGACGGCGACAGTCCAGGCGTGAGACGACGTGGCCGCGCTCGGCAGGCCGAGACACAGTGGCGGTCGACGCCCACCGTGCCCCTGCTGGTTGAGGCGTGCTGGAGGCTGGACGGGCGGGCGACTTGCCGTTACCCACCGCGCCGAGCCTGGCCACGACCGCAGTGAAGCCATTCTGGCGCTTGGTCGACAATCCACGGCGCCAGCCATCAGCATGACTGACCGTACCGGCTGAATCACCGATAGCGCCTGCCGTGGTCTGTTGAATACCATTGGGCCAGCTCGCACTCACGCTGGATGTCGCGTGAATGCGCAGCACCCGAACGTCCTGAAAGGACGGTCATGTGGGGCGATCGGTCCCGCCGCGCCGAGCAGGCGGCGCAAGCTCGGCTGGCGGCAGAGGTCGCCGCGATCCCGGGCTCGGGCCTTGCCGGCCGGACTGTGACCGAGGATCCCCCTGTTTGGGCAGAACCAGCCGCCACGCTCGGCGGTCACCCCGGGCAGATCGCCGCGATGGCGTTCAGCCCCGATGGCCGATGGCTGGCCACCGCCGACGACCGGGACACAACGATCCTGTGGGACGTGACAACGCCCGACCGCCCACTGCGGATACAGTCCATTTCCCCGCGCGCTCCAGCTGCCGCCGAGCAATCTGCGACCGTTCCGTGGCGGTACCGACAGCCCTTGAGCTTCCACGGCAAGTACCGACCGGGCCGCAGCGTCACGTTCGGCCCGGACGGGCGGGTATTGGCCGCCGGGCTCACCAGTGGCTTGATCCTGCTGTGGGACGTCACCGACCCGACTCACCCAGCCCAGATCGCGGTACTGCACCGACCGCGCAGCGGTTGGGCAGGTCGGTGGACCGGTTCGGCAAGAAGCGTGGCGTTCAGCCCGGACGGGCAGACGCTGGTGGCCGGCTACGACGTCTGGTCGGCCACATGGGATCTTGGTGACTCACACCGACCGCCCCGAGCGTCCACCCTGCTGAAAGGCGTTCCGATCAACGCCGTCGGATTCAGCCAGCAGGGGGTGCTGGCGGTGGGTGGACATCGCGGCGGCCTGCGGCCCCTGGTGGTGTGGAGCGCCGCGAAACCCCCGCAGCCCCGGTTCGTCGCCAAGCCGAGGGTGGCGCACTTGAGTCAGTGGAAGGGCCGCGGGGTGTCTTCGGTGCTTTCGCTGGCGTTCAGCCCCGGCCGCCGGCTGCTGGCCACCGCATGCGAACACCAATACGACGTCTCCGACGAACATGTCTGGGTGCCGGCCAGCCACGACGGCAATGTGATCCTGTGGGACCTGACCTACCCGTCCTACCCGGCGAGGCTGGCGACGTTGACCCAACGCGGCGGGATCCGAATGGACGCCGGTCGGTGGCAGCGAAGGTGGCAACCCACCACATTCCTCGGACACGCCGGCCAGGTCAGGTCCGTCGCTTTCAGTAACGACGGGCACATCCTCGCCACCGCCAGCGACGACGAAGACGTACTGCTATGGAACGTGACCGATTCACTGCGCCCCCGCTGCCTCGCCCGGGTACCCCACCAGCGACCGGTCCACACGATCGCGTTCAGTCCCACCAGTCGTGTGCTCGCCACCGGCGGCGCCGAGGCCCTGCTGTGGGTGGTTCCCTGAACACGGCCTACCCGGCGGTCACAACCGAGCCGAAGCTCCGGCTGTCGGGCGGGACCGTTCCACACACCAATTGGGGCGACAACCTGATCGGATCGATCAACGCCACGGGGGGGGTGACAGTTCCGGCGAACGACACAAGCGTCGTCGCGCTGAGCTACTGACATCCGATCACAATCGGTATCCGTCACGCCGAACCTTCGCGTGACAGGCCCTCGCGGATACCTCCACTCCGCTGACCAGCAGGTTCAGGTTCGATCCAGGTGCGGTTTTGGGGGCACAGGAACCGAACAGGTCAGGGATCGAACCTCACACTGTCTGGCGGATTCGTTCAAGACAGGTCGGCCGGGTGGTGGTGGACTGGCGCCATGACCACACCCGACATCACTGCCGCACGGCAGTTCATGGCAGCTAATGCCCGTGTCCTGGAACTGCGACGATTCGAGTATCTGTTCGCCGGCGGTAACCCGGCTCCGATTCGCGACGCCGTGGCGGCCTACCGCAATCCGGATGGAGGCTTCGGCCATGGGTTGGAGCCCGACTGCCGCTGCCCGGCCAGCCACCCCATGGCCATCGATCTCGCACTTCGGACGCTCCACGAGGCCGAGGTCTGGGACCAGACATTGGTTGACGGGGCGTTGCGGTGGCTGGCCGAGCACGCCCCGCCGGAGGGTGGGGCGGTCTTCCCCGGCCCGTACGCCGCTGGGTGGCCGCACGCACCCTGGTACACCCCGAATGACGATCGCAAAGTTTCACTGCTGAGTACCGCGTCGATCGCCGCGACGCTGCACGCACGTAAGGTCACCCATCCCTGGCTGGATCGGGCGACCGATCTGGTCTGGTCCCTGCTCGAAGCCCCCACCTCGACGGACCCCGAGGAGCTCCACCCGGCTGTCCGTTTCCTCGATCATGTCCCCGATCGCAGGCGCGTCCAGGAGGTCGTCGACGACCTCGGCCAGCGCCTGTTCGACCACGGCCTGGTCACACTGGACCCGAAGGCCCCCGGACGGATCCATACGCCGCTGGACTACGCGCCATTCCCCCAGTCATCGTGCCGGGTGCTGTTCGACGCGCCCACCATCGCGGCGCATCTCGACCATCTCGCGGCAGCCCAGCAGGACGACGGCGGCTGGCCGATCAACTTCACGATTCTCTCGCCGGTGGCCGAGCGGGCCTGGCGCGCGCACTTCACCGTCGAAGCGCTGGTCGTGCTACGGGCCAACGGTCGGCTCTGACCGGACGAGCTGGCCGAGCGGTACCCCGGCAAGTGCCCTGACCTGCCTGGCAAGATGGGCCTGATCGGCGTAGCCGGTCAGCGCCGCGACCTCCGCGAACCGGACGCCTCGGCGGGCCAGCGCCACTGCCCGATCCATTCGCAGGATCCCGGCCAGGGTCTTGGCGCTGTAGCCGAAGGCGGCAAGACAGATCCGGTGCAGGCGTCGCTGGCTCACCCCGACAGCCGCCGCGACGTCCGCGACAGCTGTGCCGGCACGGACGCCAGCGACCACGGCAGAGATCACCGGATCCGACCGACCGGCAGCGTTCCGTTGCTCCGCAGCCAATTCCTCCAGCACGGTGGCGGGCTCAGACGCGCCGGCCAGCCGCTCGGTGAGCCAGCGGACCCGCATACCGGGCCACAGTTCGGCCAGCGGAACCCGCCGGTCTCGTACCTCATCCGCGCGCACACCGAGTGCGGCCGGGCCGGTTCCCGGGGCGAACCGCACTCCGGTGTCGACGTGACCCGGAGCCGTCAGCGAGAACGTCGCGCGGCTGTCGGGCCCGGCGATCAGGAGTTCCCGCCCGGTCCAGACCAGATCCATACAGCCGTCCGGCAGCACGCGGTGCTCGGAGACGGTATCGGAGGCAAGGTCGGAGGGTGTGGTGTGCCGCCATACGATGACACCAGCGATCCGGGAGAGCCGATCCTGATACACCCGCCGAACGTAGCAGGATCACTGGCCGCTCTGGCTTCCCCCATCCAGCGCAGATGGTCGTTCGCCAGGAGGGACCCAAGACCCGAACCCGCACGTCGGAATGGACGCGTCGTGGTTCACCTGCCAGAACGTACATCGCATCAGTGCCGACACTGCGGCCGGTCACGAACAGTCACCTATCTCCGGCCTTCACCGACAACCACCCCGCCGCACCTTGGCGTGACGGGGCTATACAGCGACCCCCACCCAGCTGAGCAGCACATATAGCCGCTCGCTGATTGTCCATCGTAGGTCGTTCACATGCAGCCACATGCCGCCCCGGGCAGGTGTCTGCAGGCGCTCGTGGAACATGCGTAGAACGATCTTGTTGACGTTTCCGCAGGCCGGAGCAGCCAGGCGCGCTCGGCGGGTGGCCACCTCCATGACCATCAGCACATGCAACCCCGGCGCAGGATCCGGACCATGAACAGGTATACCAATCGCACGATCGCACGATGATGATCACTGTAATATCGGCGGCCCTGTCTCACCCTATGCGCGGCCGACGCCTCCGTCGTGATCCGAAGTGATCTTCAAAATCCCAGGTAGCGCCACGGAAGGAGGTTTTGACACGCTACAGGACACCGACAGCAGCCGTTTCCACAGGGGTTTGGCGTGTTTGGCCGATTGGAGACTCGACCGACGTCCATAGCACTGGACATGCGGGAAGCTGACGGTACAGGCAACATAGTGCTACGTCTTGCATGAAAGGCAGTCCAATGATCACCATGCTGAAACGAATGGTCGGCGCAGCAGGGATCCTCGCGATGGCGCTCGCCGTTCCGGCCGTCCCCGCAGCCGCGGCCGCTGCCCCGAACAACGCTGGCGGTCACCCCGCCCCGCGGTGGTGCGCCACCCACCGACTCGACATCACCGCCGGGCCGGAGGACGGCGCGGCCGGAACGTTGTATCTCCCGCTCTCCTTCGCCAACACCTCGTCTGGGCCCTGCGTCCTCTACGGCTATCCGAGGGTCGCATACGTCACCGGCCCTCATGGCAGTCAGGTCAACGACGAGGCGACACCCGGCACGGCGCTACCGCTACCGCTACCGCTGGTACTGGCACCCGGTGCCCGCGCCGTGGCGACGCTGAGCATGCCGCAAGCCCAGAACTACGATCCGGAGACCTGCCAGCCAGTCCAGGTCGGTGGCATCCGGGTAGCCCCGCCGAACAACCGCGTCGCTGTCTTCATCAGCTATCCCACGACCGTTTGCTCGGTCAGCGGCGTCGGGGTGCCCGGGATCACCAGCCTTGAACTTGGCTGAGAGGTTGAGATTGAGGTTGCGTCCGGGACGTCCTGGACAGTGCCCACCCCAGACTTTCGTCGGGGGTGGGCATGACGTTCCTCAATCGAACGTCGATCCGATGATCCACGTCCAGAAGGACGGAAACGCCTGATTCCGCCCGTAGGTTGACGGCGCTGGCAACGCACGAGCCAGCGCCCAGCCAGGGAAAGGCACGAATCAGTGAAGATCGGCTCAGGACCGGGGACCCGCTCGGGCACAGCAGGCTCCGCGGTTCCAGGAAGCTCTGCGAGCACAGCAGGCCCCGCGGGCCCGGCGGTGCTGGCCACCGACGTGTGGAAGGTCTTCGGCAGCGGGGATACCGCCGTCACCGCCCTCCGCGGGGTCAGCCTCGCCATCGCCACCGGCGCGTTCACCGCGATCATGGGTCCTTCGGGGTCCGGCAAATCGACCCTCATGCACTGTCTCGCGGGTCTGGACCGGGCGACCAGCGGGGAGATCCAGATCGGGCGGGTACGCATCACCGGCCTGAAAGACCAGGGCCTGACCAGGATCCGCAGGGACCAGGTCGGTTTCATCTTCCAGCAGTTCAACCTCCTGCCGACGCTCAGCGCCGGGGAAAACATCCTGCTGCCGCTGGCGATCGCCGGTCGCAGGCCCGATCCGGCCTGGTACGACGAGGTCATCGACGCGGTCGGGCTCGGCGACCGGCTGCGCCATCGCCCGAGCCAGCTCTCCGGGGGCCAGCAGCAACGGGTCGCCTGTGCCAGGGCCCTGGTCGGTCGACCCGATGTGATCTTCGCGGACGAGCCGACCGGGAACCTCGACTCCGCGGCCGGAGCCGAGGTGCTCGGCCTGCTGCGCCGCTCGGTCAGGGAGTTCGGGCAGACGATCGTGATGGTGACCCACGACCCGGTCGCGGCGGCCAACGTCGACCGGGTCGTCTTCCTTTCCGACGGCGCCCTGGTCGATGAGCTGTCCGCCCCGACCCCCGACACGGTCCTCGACCGCCTGCGCGGGCTGAGCACCAGCGGGGCGGGGGTCCGCTGATGCTCCGGGCGACCCTGCGGAGCCTGCTGGCCAGGAAACTCCGCCTGCTCACGTCGATGTTCGCCATCGTGCTCTCGGTAGCGTTCCTCTCGGCGTCCTTCGTGCTCACCGAAACGCTCAGCACCGGGTTCACCAGGCTCGTCGCGAGCTTCACCGAGGGCCTCGACGTCCTGGTGAGCCCCAGGATCGACCGGACCAGCGCCGGCGAACCCGCCTACCTCGACGACGCCGACCTCGCCGCGATCCGCGCGGTCCCCGGGGTCGCCTCGGTGCAGGCAGCAGTCGGCGACCACGACCAGGTGATGGCGATCGGGCGGGACGGGCGGGTCCTGCTGACCAGCGGCAGCCACCTGGTCGGCAACTGGCGGCCGGCTCTGCCCGGCGTGACCCTGCGCGCGGGCCGCGCCCCGCGGGCGGCGACCGAGGTGGTCATCAACCGCCGTCTCGCGACGGCCGGCCCGTTCGCCCCGGGGGACGCGCTCACGGTGCGCGACCGCGACGGCGCCCGGCGCACCTTCACGGTCGCCGGGATCGCCACCGACGACCAGCGGCAGGGCGACAACTCCTTCTCGATGTACTTCACCGACGCCACGGCCCAGGACCTGGTGTTCGGGCAGACCGGCCGCTACCAGGGCGCGCTGGTCGACGCGACCCCCGGCACCAGTGTCAACCGGCTGTCCGCCGACGTCCGATCGGTGCTCGGCGACCGCTTCGAGGTGTCCACCGGCGCGGAGCGCGGGACCGAACTGCTCGAAACGGTACGCAAGAGCCTCGACTCCGTGCGCCAGGGCCTGCTCGGCTTCGTCGGGTTCGCCCTGTTCATCGGGGCGTTCCTCATCCTCAACACCTTCTCGATCATCGTGGCGCAGCGGCTGCGGGAACTCGCCCTGCTCAGGGCGGTCGGAGCCAGCCGTTGCCAGATCATCGGATCGGTCCTCACCGAGGCCGTCGCGACCGGGCTGGTCGCCTCCGCGATCGGGCTCGCCGTCGGGGTCGGGCTCGGCCGCCTCGGGGCGGACTTCCTCGCGACGAGGATCGAGTCGCTGACCCTGAGCGGGGTGAGCGTCCCGGCCACGGCCGTCGTGACCTCCTTCGCCGTCGGCACCGGGGTGACCGTGCTCGCCGCCGTCCTCCCGGCCCTCCGGGCCTCCAGGACGTCGCCGGTGGTGGCGATGGGGGCACCGGCAGCCCCGGAACGACCCATGGCCCGCCGCCTCGTCGCCGGGGTCGCGGTGGGTGCCTGCGGTGCGGGGCTGCTGGCCTACGGGCTACCCGCCGCGGAGGACAGCGACTCCGGGCTGTGGTGGGTCCTCGCCGGGGTTGTCGCGGTCCTGCTCGCGCTGATCCTGGTCATGCCGATCCTGGTCCGGCCGGTCACCGGGCTCATCGGGCGGATCCTCGCCTGGTCGGCCCCGGGCAAACTCGGCCGGCGCAACGCGGCGCGGCAGCCGAGACGGACCGCGACCACCGCCTCAGCCATGATGATCAGCATCGCCCTGATCACCGTCCTCGGCACGATCCTCAAGTCCGAGATCGCCCAGACGGGCCAGTCGATGGACCGGACCATGCGGGCCGACCTCGTCGTCGGCCCGGAACGGTGGAACCACGGCACGGTACGCGCCGGGCTGCGCGACCAGATCGCGCAGATCCCCGGGGTCGCGTCGGCCGCGGCGGTCGGCCAGGTCACCGCCGCCATCGGCGGCCGGCTGCACCAGGTCAACGTCGTCAGCGACGCGGCGGACGTCGCCCGCGCCGCCGGCCTCACCGCGGTGGCCGGCCGGATCGACCGGCTCGGCGGCACCGAGATCCTCGTCGACCAGGACACCGCCGACCGCGAGCACCTGCGGATCGGCGACCCCATCCCGATCGGGGACGGGCGCGGGGAGACCCACGACTACACCGTCGCCGGCATCCTCACGCCGAACGCCCTCGTCACCGGGTTCGTCCTCGCCCTGCCCCCGGTCGAGACCGGCTGGCCGGCCTACGCGCGCTTCCCGGTGTACAGCCAGCTGTATACCGAGGTCGACGACGGCGCCGATCCGGCGACCGTCCGGGACGCGATCGCCGGCCTGCTCGCCGACGAACCGGGCATCACCATCGCGACCAGGCAGCAGTTCATCGGCGAACGGTCAGGCGCCAACGACGACGGCCTGATCGTGATCCAGCTGCTCACCCTGCTGGCCATGGTGATCGCGGCGCTCGGAGTGATCAACACTCTGGCGCTCTCGGTCATCGAGCGGACCAGGGAACTCGGCCTGCTCCGGGCCATCGGCCTGCGCCGGGCCCAGGTGATCCGGATGGTCGCCGTGGAATCGATCGTGATCTCGCTGCTGGGGGCGGTCGTCGGGCTCGGAGCCGGCGTCGGGCTCGGAGCCACCATCATCACCGCGGGCATGGAGCAGGCGCCCATCATCATTCCCTGGGACATGGCTGCGACCTACCTCATCGGGGCCACCGTCGTCGGGCTCCTCGCCTCGATCGCCCCGGCGGTCCGGGCCGCCCGCCTCAACGTGCTCGCCGCCGTGGCGTACGAATAGGGCTCGTTCCAGTCCTGGCCCGGCCCTTCGCGGGCCGGGCCAGGACCGGTCAGGACCGGTCAGCCGGCCAGGCCGGCGTCGTGGACCAGGATGGCGGCCTGGACCCGGTTGCCCAGGCCCAGCTTCGACAGCACCCTGCTGACATGGGCCTTGACCGTGGCCTCCGCCATCGTCAACTCCCTGCCGATCTCGGCATTGGACAGTCCCCTGGCCACCGCGCAGATCACGGCCCGCTCCCGGCCGGTCAACCCGGCCAGCCGGGAGCGGGCCGCGGTGACCTTGTCGTGGGAGCTGGCCGCGAACGTGTCCAGCAGCCGCCGGGTGACCACGGGCGACAGCATGGCCTGGCCGTCGGCGACCACCCGGACCGCGGTCGCCAGGTCCGCTGGCGGCGTGTCCTTGAGCAGGAACCCCACGGCCCCGGCCCGCAGCGCGGCATGCACGTGGTCGTCCAGGTCGAACGTCGTGAGCATGATGACCCGGGGCGGGTCTGGCAGCCGCCCGATCGCCCCGGCCGCGGCCAGCCCGTCCATCCCGGGCATCCGCACGTCCATGAGCACGATGTCGGGACCGCACCGCTCGACCGCCGCGACGGCCGCCGCGCCGTCGGCCGCCTCGGCGACGACGGTGATGTCCCCAGCCGCCTGAAGGATCATGCGGAGCCCGGAGCGGACGAGCGCCTCGTCGTCAACGATCAGTACCCGGATCACTGTTCTGCCCTTCCTGGGGTGCCAAGTGCTCCTGGGGTGCCGCCCGGTCCTGGGGCTCGCCGTCGTACCGGGCGGCGAGTGGGATCCGGGCCACCACGGCGAACCCCATCCGTGTTCCGGCCTCGTCGCCCTGGCCGGCCTCGCCAGCGCCTCCGGGGACGCCTCCGGCGGCGCTGGAAGCGGGGACCGGGCCGGTGGTCAGCGTTCCACCGGCCAGGGTGACCCGTTCCCGCAGGCCGATCAGGCCAAGCCCGCTGCCGGGCAAGCCGAGGTTCTGGCCGTCGACCCGCGGCGGGGCGTTCTCGACAATGATCTCAAGCTGGTCTGGCCGGGTGGTCAGGATGACTGTCGTCGCCGCCGCGCCAGCATGCTTGATGACGTTCGTGAGGGCTTCCTGGACGACCCGGTACGCCGTCCGGGCCACCGTGACCGGCACCGGCCTGGGTTCACCCCGGTCGATCCGCTCCACCGCGAGCCCCGCGGCTCCGGCCTCGGCCAGCAGGTCGTCGAGACCTTCGAGGGTCGGTGGTGGGGCGAGATCCGGGGTGCCGGGTGCGCCCGGTGTGCCCTCCCGCGCGGCGCCCGGCCGGAGGACCCCCAGGACCGTGCGCAACTCGGTGAGCGCCTCCCGGCCGGTGGTCCGGATCAGCGCCGCGGCCTCGACCGTCGCCGGGTCGCTGGCGGTAACCTCCAGGGCACCGGCGTGCAGCACCATGAGCGACACCCGGTGGGCGACGACATCATGCATCTCGTGGGCGATCCGGGTCCGTTCCTGCGACCTGGCGGTCTCGGCCAGAGCCGCCCGCTCGCGCTCCAGCCGCTCGATCCGCTCCACCTGGTACCCGGCGACTTCCCGGCGGGCCCTGACCCAGATGCCGACGGCGAGCGGCAGCGCGAGCGCGACGCCAGCGAATACCACCCCGACGACGAAGGTGCCCTCAGGATCGGGGCCACCGCGCAGCGCGGTCGCGACCGCGAGCGATCCGCCGGCGATCGGCGGGGCGAGCCCGGCGAACAGCGCGACGGGCAGGCGCCGCCCGGACCGGGTCGCCGTGTAGTAGGCGGCGACGACCGCAGGCACCGTCATCGTCGCCGCCAGCCACGCCAGCGCGGCGACGGGGTACAGCGGCCACAGCGTCCGGCGCGCCAGGAATGTACAGGCGACGCTCGCGGTGATGACGGCGAACACCAGCAGCCGCGCCGGGCCCTCGTCCGCTGAGCCGATCTCGATGATCGCCGACCGTGAGGAGGAACTCGCCGCGTCGGCAAGGACCGCGATCATGATGCCCCAGGGCACGAGCCCGCCGGTGACGCGGTTCAACCACCGCAACCGCCGTACCGTCCGGATCGGACCGGTACCGGTCGTCGCCGCGGGGGTGCCCGCGTGGTCCGGGGCGCCCGCGTCGGCCGCGGAACCCCGAGGTGCGGCGCGCCAGGTCCGCACCGTGCGGACGAACGAGCCCACCGCCACCGGCACCATGACCAGCCCGAGGGCCAGAAGCACCACTGATCCCATGGGGAACGAGCCACGGCCTCGCGGGTCGAGGAAGAGCGGGGCCCCCGTCAGGATGGCGGCGATCGCACCGTAGGCCACCAGCCGCGGCTGTGACCGGGTGCGAACCGCCGTGGCGTAGGAAGCCACCATGATCGGAGACCAGGCCGCGACGCCCCACCAACCGGCCACGGCGACCAGGTACAGGGGCCAGCGACTGGTGCGGACCACCAGGGTCGCCCCCGCCGCGACGCAAGCCACCGCGAGATGGAACGCGACGCCGGGCGCCCCGCTCGGCGCCAGCGAGTACGGGGTCATGAGGCAGGAGACGAACACGACGGCGGCAAGGAGCCCCTGCCCGATCCGGCTGAGGTGACGGACCCCGCGACGGCCTCGTGAGGATCCGTGGCCATCGGGGTGGTGCCGCACGAAGAGCACTGTAGCCGAGTCTGGAGCCCCCGCGGACGCGCCGGAACGGCGACCCAGAGCCTGCTGGCCGTCCACACGGTGGACGGTTCGCCTGCGGATGCACCGGCCACCGGCTGCTCCGGTGACCCCGTCAGCTCCGCACGCCTCCCGGCGCCCCGTGCGGCTGGGCGGTTCCGGAAACCGAGTACCGGGCGATCGCGTCGACCACGGCGGCCACGGGGATGGCGTGGCCACCCAGGTCGACCAGCGCGATCCACTGGTGGGCGCCGACGGGTAGCACGACCAAGGTCCGGCTACGCCGCCAGCCGACCAGGTGGATGGACACGTTGTGTAGCTGGGTCCAGGGGTAGGTGACCACATTGATGCCTATGGTCGCGTTCGGGCTGGGGTAGGCCACGGCCCAGACCAGGATCAGGGTGCAAATCAGGTTCTTGCCGGCCCCGCCGCCATACCCGAAAAGGACGAAAGCGACCACAATCAAGGTGATCGACAGGGAGGCCAGCATGGCGGTAGTCATGACGTTCTGGCGGATCGGGTCGGCCGACCTCACCTCGATTCCTAGGGAGGTCAGCCGCAGTTGCTGCGGTCGCAGGCAGCGGCCCAGCCCGAGAGCTTGTAGGCGCTGCCGGGCGTCGCGTACCACCGTCGAGTCCTGCCACGGTTCCAAGGCCGCCCAGCCCTCTCGGAGTTGGTCGGCCAGCCGCGCCGACCGCACCTCGGCGGCCAGGGTTGCCGCCTCCGCAATCACCGCCGCGGCACAGGCCCAAATCCAGCGACGCAAACGCCCGGTTACGCACAAACGAGCCGTCAACGCCGCCCAAGGCGTGCTGGGCGCTCACCGTGCCCCGGTCGGCCTGGTCTAGTGCGAGGAGACAGGTCGTCTCTGCGCTGGCCAGTTGCCCCGCGCCGTAGAAGTAGACATGGACAGATGCTTCTCCGGTCTCACGGGTCAATGCCGACCGGGCTTGGTCCACTGCCCGCAGAGCGGCCCGTTCCTGGCCGTCCATCGCGTAGGCCCGCGCGGCTACGTCGTGGGCGTAGGCCAACAGCCGGGCGTCGTCGGTCTGCGCCGCCCAGCTCAACGCTTGCAAGATGTCCGGGCGCTTCATGCGGCACGCCCACTCCACAAGTTCCGTTACCAGCTCGGCCGACCAGAGCGCCTACCTGCGACGGTACCGCGCTGGTGAGGGAGCCGCCCATGCCCCTCGTCCACTTCCCGCTGATCAACCTTGTCCCACCCCCGGAAGGATGCCGTAATGCCCCGTCCCCGTTTCGACTCCGTCACCCAACCACTACCCGGCTTCGTTGACGCTCTCGGACCCGCGCTTGCCACCATGCGCTACGCCGAAGCCACGTTTGCCAGCCTGTTTTCCTCCTGGGGCTATCACGAAATCCGCGTCCCCCTCGTCGAACGCGCCAGCAGCTTTAGCGAGGAAGTCATCGGCGGCTCACCTTGGCCGGAGTGGGACCGGCGCGGCGTCTTCTATGTCCAGCTTGCAGCCTACGCGGATAGCTACACCGACCTGCCCCACCAGGAGCCGGCCTTGCTCGTTCCTGAAGGCACCGTTTCCGTCTCGCGCTGGTTGGCCGGGGAGTACGCCGCCGGTCGGTTTGCCGCTCCCACCAAGCTCTTTTACCTCATGCCCTGCTTCCGTAATAAGCTGACCTCCAAGCTCTCCACCACCAAGGGCCGCCAGTTTCACCAGGCGGGCATTGAGATCCTTGGCTCCGGTGATGTTCGCGCCGATCTGGAAGTCCTCCTCATCGCCCATGAAGGCTTCCGGCGCGTCGGCATTCCGCAGGACGAAATCCTCGTTCGCATTGGCAGTGTCGGCCTGTTTAACGCCGTCTGTGCCGAAACCGGCCTTGACGCCAGCGAGATCCTGACCGTCAAGGACCTCATGGATACCATTGCCGAAGCCCGCGCCAGTAAGCAGCCCGACCGCCTGGCACCCAGCATCGCCGCAGTCATGAAGATCGTCGCCGGTAAGGAGCCCCCGAGCGATACCCAGCGCAAATGGGAGCTGCTCACCGACACCTATACGCCCGTCTTGGGTGACCAGTTCCGGGCGGCCGTGGGGTACGAGGCCGAGACCGACGCCCTTAACTTCCTGGCGAGTTCGGCTCGCGGCCTTGGGATCACCTGCGTCATCGACCCGAGCGTCGTCCGCAGCCACGAGTACTACACCGGCATGGTCTACGAACTCGACATTCGTCCCAAAGGCCGTCCGCCGCTCGTCGAGGTCGCTGGCGGCGGTCGCTACAACAAGCTCACTGGTAAGTTCCTCGACGGTTCCCACGGCGATCTCACCATCCCCGCCGTTGGCTTCGCCTACGGCCTGGAACGCGTCGTTCGCATCGTCCAGGAGGCGACAGGGGAGCGAGACACCCGCCGCCAGGTCGCTTTGAGCTTCCCGCTCGGGGCCGCAGCCATTGACGCCGTGGTCGCCGACGGCTCCGGTGAGCGAGGTTCGGCCCTGACCACGGCCGCCCGTCTCCGCGGTCAGGGCCTCGCCGTCGACTACTACGTCGGTGACGACCAGAGCCCCGCTGGCGCCAACGCTTACGCTGACCGCCTCGGCGCCAGCCTCCATCTGGGATAGTCGCATGCCACCGGCCCCGCCGCGCTCCGTCCTTGCCTGCCGTCCTACTACCTACACCCTCCGCTACGCCATTAACCCCTGGATGCTAGATCAGCAAATTGACGCAGGCCAGGCCCGTACCCAATTTGATGTCCTCGTCCGGACCTACGAACACATCGGCCTCCAGATCGACTATATTGAGCAAGACCCGAAGTTGCCGGATATGGTCTTTACCGCCAACGCCGGGCTCATCCATGACCGCACCTTTATCCCGTCCAACTTCCGCTATCCCGAACGCGCCCCCGAAGCCCAGCTCTTTGCCGACCATTTTCGCGCCGGTGGCTTCCGCATTGAATCGCTCGCCCCGGAGTACCTCTTCGAAGGCGCGGGCGACGCGATCTAGTGCGGCGAAACGCTATTTCTGGGCTACGGGTTCCGGTCAACCCAAGGCGTGCGCCAGACCCTGGCCCGCTTCATCGACCCAGAGCATGTCGTTTCCCTCGGCCTGTCCAACCCAACCCCTACTACTACCACCTCGACACCTGCTTTTCGCCTCTGCCGTCCGGTCGCTTCCTCTATTACCCCGACGCCTTCGACGACCACACGCGGCACCTCCTGGAAACTCGTGGCGGCTACTGGGTGACCGAACGGTGCTGCGTCGGCTACGGCTGCAATCTCGTGGCCCTTGACGGCGTCCTTCTAACGTCGTGCCTGGATGACCGCCTCCGCGATATCGCCCGCGCCGAGAAACTCTTTCCACTTGCTCTCGATATGAACGAGTTCATCAAGGCCGGAGGGGGTGTACGGCACCTGTCGTTCTTGCATTAGAGGGGCCAATAGCCGAATCCGGCACATGATATAATGGTCCCCATTTTGTACGATGGACGACAAATCATTACGGGAAGGCAAGAGGGGTAGCTCGTGGCAACGTCAGTAACACCCGTCCGCGGTATGCGGGACTTCTTGCCGGCCGAGAAAGAGCGCCGCGAACAGGCCATCGCCATTATCCGCTCCTCGTTCGCCAGCTTCGGCTACCAGGAGATTGAGACCCCGGCCCTGGAGGACGTCGCCCGCCTCACCTCCGGCCTCGGCGGCGAGAACGAGAAAATGATCTTTGCCGTCCTCCGCCGCGGCCTCGATCCGGCCGCGCCGCTCCTGCCCCGGAATGCCGTAGATCTCGGTCTCCGCTTCGATCTCACCCTGCCCTTGGCCCGCTTCGTCGCCACCAACGCCGGAGTCCTCGGTGATGTCAGCCGCGTCATGCAGATCGCGCCTGTCTGGCGGGCCGAACGTCCCCAGAAGGGCCGCTTCCGCCAGTTCATGCAGTGCGACATCGACATCATCGGCGAGCCCAGCACCCTGGGCGAGTCCGAACTCATCGTGGCCACCAGCGCCGCCCTCCGGGCCCTGGGAATCAAGGACGCCTACGTCCGCCTCAACGACCGCGAGATCTTGTACGGCCTGCTGGAGGCCTGCGGCCTGGACCAGCCGCTTTTTGACCGCACCCTCATCGTCGTCGACAAGCTCGACAAAATCGGCGTGGACGGCGTCGCCACCGAACTCACCACCAAGCTCGGGGTAAGCGACCAGTCCGCGACGGCCCTCCGCCGTCTCCTGGAACAGTTCGCCGACCGCGACCAAACCGATACGGACGGCATCTTGGCGCTGCTACCCGCTACCGTCCCGACTGCCGCTCGCGAGCGCATGATCGCCATCCGGGACGCTGTCACTACCGGCGACGAGCGTATTCAGCTGCGCTTGGACGTCAGTCTCGTACGGGGCATGGGCTATTACACCGGCCCCATCTTCGAGATTGGCCACCCCGCCTCGTCCAGCTCCGTCGCCGGTGGGGGACGCTACGACCGCATGATCGGCAGGTTCCTCCGGCGCGACATCCCAGCCTGCGGCTTCTCCATTGGCTTCGAACGCATCCTGGATCTGCTCGACCTACCCGAAGACGCCCAAGCCGGTGTCGCTCTTCTCTACGACGACACGTGCCCCACCGGCCGCCTCCTCCAAGCTCAAGTCGCACTCGTCGAAGCCGGCTACAAAGTCCGCCTCGTCCGGGCGGCCAAGCGCCGGGCCACCCAGCTCGGCCGCCTCTACGAGGACGGCATCCGTTTCATCGTCCGGGCCGCCGACATCCAAGACGTCACCCGCCTGCCGCTGTCGCCGCTCACCCCACCCAGACCAGGCATCGAGTAACGCCCATACGCGCGCCAGACTCTCCCTACCAGAGCCGCCGACCATCCCTCTTCGCTCGCCATCGGAGACCTGACATGGCCGAGTTTGACTACGACGCGTTCTTTAACGACCATTACGACTACTTTGTCCAGGCTCAGCTCCCGCCCGAACGTACCCACGCCGAAGCTGACCTCATCGCCCGTCTCGCGCCAGCCGCAAGCTCTGGTGCAGTACTCGACATCGGCTGCGGCACCGGCCGTATCGCATTGGAGTTGGCCCGTCGCGGGGCCCGCGTCACCGGCTTCGACACCAACACCCGCTACATCGAGCACGCTCGTGCGCAGGCTCAGGCCGACGGTCTCGCCGCCACCTTCACCGTGGCCGATATGCGCGAGCTCGGCCCAGCCGCCGGCCAATTTGACCTCATCCTGTTGTGGTCCAATACCTTTGGCTACTTTGGCGATGCCACCAACCGCGCCCAACTCGCTGCCGCATGCAAGCTCCTGCGTCCCGGCGGTGTCCTTCTACTCGACCAGCACAATCGCGACTGGATCATCCGGCACTGGCAAGACACACTCGTCGTCCGCCAAGGCGATGACTACTTCATGGACGAAAACGTCTTTGACCTGCTCACCGGCCGTACCCTCAACCAGCGCACCTATGTCCGCG
This sequence comes from Dactylosporangium sp., assembly GCA_013041765.1. Lineage (GTDB taxonomy): Bacteria > Actinomycetota > Actinomycetes > Mycobacteriales > Micromonosporaceae > JABDRL01. Next base: position 20,513 of record JABDRL010000302.1, read on the forward strand.
ATGGCCGCGTCGTGGGTCACGCCCGCTTCAACAGCCGCTTGTTCTGCCCACCTGAGCTGGCCAGCTGGCTCCAAGACGCCGGCTTCGCCACCGTCACGTTCTGCGGCGAGGACGGCGAACTCCTCACCCTGAAGCACCGCCGCCAGGTCGTGATGGCAGGTCGGCCAAGCTGATCGAAGCGCTACACCTGGGAGCGGTAGAACACCTGGTTCGATCAACAGTCCACAACCGACGGACCCACCGAGAGCATTCCGGAGGTGGAACGCCTGGCCCAACAAGCCCCCGCCCGCTGAACTCCAGCAACTCCTCGACGCCGTCGCACAGGGACACAACCTCAATCTCTACAGACCACCCTGAACTCAACAAACTACCGCTACCTGTGATATTTCATATTCCAGGATGACGCTCCCATATTTTGGTCGCCACGACCCGGGGGAAGCGCCCGGGCCGAGGGCGGGCCGCCCCTATGCCTCACCAGCCCCTGGCTGCCCGATGTCGTCCACGGCGCCACGCGGCGCCCCGAGCCGGGGCAGCAGCTGGGCCGCGACCAGGGTGGTCAGCGCCGAGGTGTCGCCGCCAGTGCCGTCGGTGCGCACGACCACCGGTTGGGGTGCCCGCCCGGCCAGGGCGGCCCCGACCTCCAGCCGCCGCAGGGCCAGCTCGTACTGGAGGACCGCCCGGTTGTCCCGGTAGGCCTGGGCCAGGCGCTGCTGCGCCCGAGCCTCGTTCTCCGCCGCGATCAGCCCGCTGCGACCTCGGGTCTCGATCTCGAACCGGACCCGCTGCGCGTTGGTCTCCTGCTCTTCGAGCAGCTGGGCCACCTGCTCGCGGGCCCGGTTGAGCGCGGCCTTGACCTCGACGATGCGCGCGTCGCGCACCTTCTTGGCCCGCTCGATGTCCATCCGCAGGCTGTCGATACGCCGCTTGCGGGTCAGCCCCCACTCCTGGTCGTAGGCCGCGCGTTCCTTGGCCACCCGTTCCTGGGTCGCCAGGTGCTGCTGGTACTGGGCTGGCAGCTGCACGTCCGGGATGTTGCATCCGGTGATGCGTACCCCGTAGCGCGACAGCTGGCGGTTGAGCAGCTCCTGCATGTCGGCCACATCCGAGCCCCGCAGGTCATAGGCCCGCTCGGTCTGCATCTGGCGGGCGCGCTGGCGGATGGCGTCCTGCACCGCGCTGGACAGCACCAGGTCGAAGTTGCCGGCGCCGATGGTCCGCACGAACAGCACCGCGTCGGTGATCCGCAGCTTGAGGAAGAACTCGATCGACCGCAGCGGCACGTTCTCCCGGGTGGGACAGGCCATCACCGGTGCCGAGTAGGGGATCTCGGTGGCGACGTCCACCACGAAGTCGACCCTCGACCACGGATGCCACAGGTAGTGGCGGCCGGGGTCCAGGGTGCGGGTGACCGCGCCGTAGCGGGTGAGGACGCCGTGGGTACCCTGCTCGATCTCCACGATCGACGAGCGCCACCACCACAGCATGCCGATGAGCAACGCCAGGCCGCCGAAACCGAAACCGAGCCCGGCCAGCGCGCCGTAGGCCAGGCCGAGGGCACCGCTGGACTCCCGCACGGCCGCCAGCACGCCACTGAGCACTCCCAGCAGCCCCAGCCACAGCGGGGCCATCCACCACAGCCGGCGCCGGTGGCGGGGAATGATCACCGGGATCAGGGTGCCGGCCTCCCCGCCCCGCAGCAGCCGGGCGATGTCGCTCCACGGGGCCGCGGCCTCCGCGATGACCGACCTGGAACTCTTGCGGACGGTGCTCACCGTGCCCCCTCCGGGGAGTCTGTCTGGATACCCGGCGCGGGTGCCGGCGGGGATGCGCCAGCCTGCTCGGCGGCGTCCCCGCCCCCGGTCGCCAGCACGGTCATCCGCTCGGCCGTCAGCAGGGCGTCGATCTCGACTTCGCGCTCGGCGATGCGGTGGGCCACGTCGGCCAGGCGGGATCGGATGGCGGCCATGTCGGCGTCGGTGAACAGCTCCGCGCCCCGCTCCCCGAGCATCTCCCTGGCCAGCTGGAGGAAATCGACGCCGACGGGACCGTCGGCCTGCCCCGTACCGCCGATCCGCACCAGCAGCGGCAGGTGGTCGGCCATCTCCTCCAGGGTGTCGAGCACCTCCCGCTGGTAGCGGTACTCCAGGATTTCCGGGGCCTCCGCGGCCGTCATCGCCCGGATGTCCAGGGCCTGGGCCTCCAGCAGGGCCGCGTTGGCCTTCGCCGCCGATTCGGCCTGCACGTAGCGCTGCCGGGCCAGCGCCTCGGCCCGGTTGGTCTCCCGCTCCACCGCCGTGTCCATCTGCGCCTGGTACTGGGCGATGTCGGCCTGGATCGCCGACAGCGTCTCCTGGAGGGTGGCCAACTCCTTGACCAAGTCGCCCTCGTCCTGCTCCTTGCGCAGGTGCAGGGCGTACTCGTAGGTGTATGCCTCCTTGGCCACCCGCACCATCTCCGGGGCTGCCAGGTCCATCCGGTAGGCCCGGTCGGCGGGTTCGGCATGCGTGATGTTGGCGTTCGTCAGCTCGACGGCTGGCCGGAACTGCTGGTTGAGCTGTTCCAGCAGCCGGCCGGTGTCCTCGCCGACCATGTTGTAGATCTCGGCGGCCTCCTGCTCGTAGATGAGGCTGCGGATCGTTTCGCTGACGGCGTTGCTCAGCTTCTCCTCGAAGCCACGCACCGCGCCGAGGGTGTAGACGAACTCGACCGGATCGCTGATGCGGAACTGGATGAACAGGTCGATCGAGGCCTTTACCCCGCCTTTGGTCGGTGCCTCGCGCACCGGCGCGTTGAAGGGGTACTCCCTGGTGGTGTTGATGATGTACGACACCCGCTTCCACGGGTTGAGCAGGACGACCCGGCCCGGTCCGACCACCTGTTCCAGCTTGCCGAAACGGGTGATCAGCGCCTGGCAGCCGTCCGGCACCATCACCATGCCCTGCCGCCACCAGACGAAGGCCACCGCGGCCACCGCCAGCACCCAGTAGTGCAGCCCGAAGAACGGGTTGGTCAGGGTGCTGCCGTCGGAGGACACCGCGGCCACCACACCGGTGCCCACCACGCCGATCACCAGCAGCAGGAAGACCGGCAGCATGGTCAGGAAGGAACGGCCACGAGGAATGACCATAGGGCAGATGACGTGCACCTGCTCGTGCTCCTCCCGGCGCTGCGTGCTGCGGTTGAGCACCTCTCCGGCCTCGTCCAGTGGCACGGCCTGTTGCTCCATGACGGTGGCGATACTGCCACCCAGGTCCCGAGCGGCCGGGAAATCGGCCGGGTCCATGCCGCCCTCCGGCGACGTCGGATCCCCGCCGGGCTCAGGGGGCGTCTCCGGCCCCCCTGACGCGCGACCCGCCATACGCCCGCCACGCCGACGCAGTTCCTCTGCCGCGAGCGCCCGGGGATCTGCCCCCTCGGCGACCGCCCTCGCGATCCTGCGTACGCCCGGTGCCCGCCCCACGTTTCCCCCTGCCATCGTCGTCGTGCGAAAGTTGAGGTGTGCCGAACCCATCCCACAGCATGCGCTGACCCGGGCAAAGGCAACCACGCCGATCGTTATCGCACCGGGTCATCACCCGTTGCCCCGCACGGGGGAGCAGCCCGGGCGTAGTCACCCGCCGGAAGGGTGCCCAGCCCCGCGTGCCCAGCCCCGCGTGCCCAGCACGATCGGTGCCGGGCGACGAGTCGGACCATCTCAGCCCAACGGCGATTCGTGTCTCCCCGGGGACACAGTTGATCTAGCAGTGAAGAGGCTTGACCAGCGCGAACACGGTCAAGGGCCGCCCTCCCCGCCATTGAGCGACCTCGCCGAGATGGTGGGGTGCTTCCACGTCGGGCAGCACTTCTTCCACCTCGACGATGACCTCAAGCAGCGGTCCCTTGCGAAGATCTGGTCGATCTACCCCCGCGCGATCGCCCTGCACGAGGGGCCCGGCCGGCCGGTACGGGTCGAGATCCCGTTCCGCGACACGCACCTGCCCGGGTACCTGCGGCTGCGCCCCGAACCCCACCGCCCCGTCGTCATCCAGATCAACGGGCTGGACAACCTCAAGGAGATCGAGCAGGACGCGATCGGCCGGATGTTCCACGAGGCCGGTATGAACACGATCGCCTTCGACGGCCCCGGCCAGGGCGAGATGCGGGCCCGCATGCCGATGATCCCCGACTACCACACCGCGGTAAGCGCGGTGCTCGACTGGCTGGACCGCGAGCACCGCGGCCACCTCGACCTGAGCCGGCTCGACGAGGTGCCGTACACGGTAGACTGGGTCCGCCGGCACCTGGCCGCCTGACCCGCACGCTCGGGGAAGGAGAACCGCCACGGGACGCCCCGCCACGATGCGGCAGACCCCGCCGGTCTGCCTGGCCAGGGCCGCCGGACTCGCCCTGCTCCGGCGGATCCGCCGCGACCGCCGGCACATCGGGCGGACTTTCCGGGCCGATGACGGTCGGCGGTTCACGATCGTCCGGCATCTGCGGCGCACGGCGGGCACCGGCACCACGCCGCCGGCCGCACCGGTGCTGGTGGTCCGGTTTCGGTTCGCCCGGTGGTCGCTGCGGACCAACCTTGCGCTCTCGCTGCTGCCGGTACCGCTCATCGTCGGCTTCCCCGGCTTCCGGGAGAAGATCTGGATGGCCGATGCCGAGACCGGCCTCTGGCAGGGGGTGTACCAGTGGGAGTCCGACGACGTCGCGCAGCGGTACCAGCGATCGTCCGTGCTTGCCGTGCTGAGCCGGCGCGCGGTGCCCGGCTCCCTCTCCTGCTCGGTGATCGCCCATGAGCCCGTGCCCGGGTACATCGAGCGCTCCCTCATGCCGTAGTCGCGCACGTGCGCGACGTCGCGTCCAGCCGTCTGCGGCCCGGGTGCGACCGCCGGCCGGCTCACGCGTGCAGATGGGGTGAGTACGGCGAGGACCCGCCGGTTGTGCCGGTGGGAGTTGCTCGGCGAGGCGTGCCGGCTGGCGCGGCTGCGGGTGACCGTGAAGGTCGCCGCTTTGCCCTGCTCAACGACCGTGCGAGGGGGTTCACGCCCCGCAGGCAGCGCGCGAAGCTCCTCGACTGACAACTTACGTCGCAGGTAAGTTACCATCAACGTAAGTAACGATAGCTGCGACTGACAAGGTGTCCCGGTGTTCGTCAATCGTGTTCAGGAGCTGGCAGCCCTCACCGCCTGGTGGCACCGGCCCGACGCCCGCCCCGCCCTGGTCTGGGGACGCCGCCGGGTGGGCAAGACCATGCTCATTCAACAGTTCGCCCGCGAGCACCGCACCATCTTCCACACCGGCGCCGGCAGGTCGGCCCGCGGCGAGCTGGCCCAGCTCAGCCGCCAAGTCAACGCCACTGGGCTGCCGGGCCTACGCGACCTGACCCGACGCCCGTTCACCGACTGGGACGACGCCTTCGAGCACCTCGCCGAGGCCGCCAGCACCGACCCGCTACTACTGGTCTTCGACGAGTACCCCGAGCTGGAACGCGCCTCCCCCGAACTGCCCGGCGTCATCCGCGCCTTCCTCGACCGCGCCACCGGCCACACCCAGCTACGGCTGTTGCTGTGCGGCTCCGCTGTCCGCAGCATGCAGGCCCTCCAGGAAGAACGCGCCCCCCTGCACGGACGATTCGACCTGCGCCTGCAGATCCACCCCTTCCAGCCCTGGGAGGCCAGTCTCCTGCTGGGCGACCTACCCCCTACTGAGCAGGCCCTCGTCTACGGGCTGGTCGGCGGCATGCCCCTCTACCTCACCTGGTGGGACACCCAGGCCAGTGTCCGCGACAACCTCCGCCGTCTGGTGTGCCAGCCGGCTGCCCCCCTGCTCGTCGAGGGCGACCTGGTCCTGGCCACCGAGGCCGAGCCCGGCGAGCAGCCCGCCGCGGTCCTGCACGCCATCGCCAACGGCAAGACCCGCCACAACGAAATCAAGGACTGGGTGCGGGCCGAACCCAGCCGGACCCTCGACCGGCTGATCGCCCTGCGCCTGGTCGAACGCCTCGTCCCGGTCACCGAGGATCCTGCCCGCTCCCGACGCCGTCTCTACCGACTCGACGACAACTTCCTGGCCTTCCGCCTCGGCCTGGTCAGCCGCTACCGCGACGAGATCGAACGAGGACTGGGGGAATCCATCCTCACCGTCATGCTCACCAGCCTCGACGACCACCTGGGCCGCCCCTGGGAAGACACCGTCCGCCGCTTCGTCCGCCACGAGTGCGCAGCCGGCCGGCTGGCCACCGACGTGGTCGCCGTGGGTCCGTGGTGGGCCGGGGACGGCCAGGACGAGATCGACGTCCTCGCCCTGGCCGGACGATCCCGCACCCCCGTCCTCGCCGGTGAGACCAAATGGGCACATGATGTGGAAGCACCCCGCCTGCTCAACACCCTGCGGAGCAAGGCCCTCAGGGCCAAGGCCGACCTCAACGCCATCCGCTACCTGATCGCCGCCCGCCGGGAGGTTCGCGCAGCCGAGGCCGACACCATCACCATCACCGCCTCCGACATCTTCACCACCCAGCCGTGAACAGACCCGAGCCCTTGCCCGGATAGGAACCTGTTCGGCATACCCTGGGCGGCCCCGGCGACACACGAGCCCAACCACCATGCCACCTTCAACCACGTTGAGTAACTGGCTCTCGGTCGCTGGCGGTACCCATCGCGTCTGATCGTGGCGTGGCCAGGCTCCACGGCCACCTCCACCCCGCTGACCAGCAGGTTCAGGTTCGACCCAGGCGAAGTCGGGGACACAAGATCAACTAGTAGATAGCAGGCCCGTGACGTACCGGGTGGTGTCCAGCGGGGCATGCCCGGTCGACGGCGAGCCGGTGACGCCGCCCCTCGAAGACGGCTACCTGGCCCTGGTGCGGTGACTGCCGGCGACAGCGGCGACCGCTGCGGGCAGCACCTGGCAGAACCCGGCATCATGCGCGGCGCTGGCATTCTGGCCGAGTCGTCGGGAACCTGTTTGCGGGAACGGACGGATAGCAGGTGAGTGTCCAGTGCCTGCGAAAGGCCAGTAGCCAATGAAGTGGATGAAATCAGACCGGACCACGCAGGTCCGGGAAGGTCGGAGCCGGACCACGCGGGGTGGTGCGGTGCTGGTGGACGACGATCCCAGCGTGCTCGACGACGCGGCGGTCATCGAGCGTTCACGACGGGACCCCGAGGTGTTCTCGATGGTGTTCAACCGGCACGCCCCGGCGGTTCATCGGTACCTGGCCCGCCGGCTCGGCCGGCAGGCCGCCGATGACCTGGTCGGGGAGACCTTCCTGGTGGCCTTCCGCCGCCGCGCGTCATACGACCTGGGTCGGGCGAGTGCCCTGCCCTGGCTGTACGGAATCGCAATCAAGCTGGTCGGGCAGCGGCGGCGGGACGAGTTCCGGGAGTACCGGTTGCTGTCGAAGGTCGCTCCCGACCCGGATGTCGGCTGCCACGCCGACCGGGTTGCGGCGATGGTCGCTGCTGGGGCAATGCGTGGTTCGCTGCTGTCCGCGTTGGCTGACCTGGCACCCAGCGAGCGGGACGTGCTGACGCTGATCGCCTGGGAGGGACTGACCTACGAGGAGGCGGCGGCGGCCGTGGAGGTGCCCGTGGGCACCATACGTTCACGGCTCAGCCGGGCCCGCCGCAAGATCCGCAAGGCATTGGGTGACTCAAGTCCAACAACCATGTTCGAGGAGACGAACTAGCAATGGATGATATGCAACTCGTCCGGGAGCTGGGGAATCAGACTCCTTTGGTCGGTCTGGCGGACCTTGCCCCGGCGCGGGCTCGCCTGGCCGCTGAGATCGCCTCCGCGACGTTCTCGGAACAGGAAAACCCGATGACCCATTCCACAGCAGACACCCCGGCCAGCAGTGAGTCGGGTACCGCACCGGTCCGGTCGACCAGGAGACGCAGGCTGACTCCCCGGTTCGTCTGGCTTCAGGCCGCCCTCGGAAGCGTCGCGGCACTTGCCGTGACCGCCGTGGTCGTCCAAGGCGTCGGCGGGGACTCGGCGGGGACGACCCCCCCAGCCGGTAGCTCCGGAACCGCCCAGAAGCTCAACCTCACCGCCGTCGAAGTCCTCAACAACGCCGCGACACAGGTGCTGACCGCGCCGGACGTGACGCCTCGGGGCGACCAGTTCTTCTACATCAAGCAGACCGCGCAGGTCCGCGGCACGGCGGGTGGGACCTTTGAGTACTGGTTCTCGATTGACGGCACCCGGGATGGGCTGCAGCGGATTTCCGGTGCTCCGCTGAAGACTCCGGGGCCGGTTTCCACCGAAGATCAGCAGCTGCCCGAGGGAAAGACGCCGGAGTCCCCCGCACCGCAGCGAGAGGAGGACCCGAACGGGGACTCCCCGATTCGGGGCTGCCCGGCGAGCGGCACATACCCCATCGTCCGCGAGGGCACGGTCGTGGACCAGGCGCCCTGCTCCCCGGACCCGGCCTACCAGGACAACCTGCCGACCGACGCCGCGGGGATGCTCGCCCATCTGCGGCAGCGGGCCGAGAAGACCCAGTTCCCGATCATCAAGGAAGCTGAGGACATCGCCGTCGAGTACCTGAGGCCGCAGTCCAGGGCGGCATTGTTCCAGGCCCTGACGAAGATCGAGGGCGTCCAGGTGGTCGAGAACGTCACGGACGGTGCCGGCCGCCCAGGCGTGGGCATCGAGTGGGGCGGCGAGGCCACCCTCATGATGGTCTTCGACCAGAAGACCTTCGTCTATCTGGGAACGGACGCCCAGGCCGTGATGGCGATGGGCATCGTCGACCAGGTGGGTCAGCTGCCGTAGCCGGACTCCCCGGAGACAGACCATCGTCCATGCCGACCAGGACCGTGGCGCCAGCGCCCCTGGTTCTCCGCAGCGGCCGGGGCG
>JABDRL010000332.1 GCA_013041765.1 Dactylosporangium sp.
AGCGAGACCCGCTCGCGGTCGAGGTCGACATCGAGCACCTCGACCTCGACCTCCTGGCCGACCTCGACAACCTCGGAGGGGTGGTCGATGTGCTTCCAGGACAGCTCGGAGACGTGCACGAGGCCGTCGACCCCACCGAGGTCGACGAACGCCCCGAAGTTGACGATCGACGAGACGACGCCCTTGCGGACCTGTCCCTTTTGCAGCTTGTTCAGGAACTCGGTGCGCACCTCCGACTGGGTCTGCTCCAGGTAGGCACGACGGGACAGCACCACGTTGTTGCGGTTCTTGTCCAGCTCGATGATCTTCGCCTCAAGCTCACGGCCGACATACGGCTGAAGATCACGCACCCGACGCATCTCGACCAGCGAAGCGGGCAGGAAGCCCCGCAGCCCGATGTCGAGGATGAGGCCGCCCTTGACCACCTCGATGACGGAGCCGCGCACGACGCCGTCCTCTTCCTTGATCTTCTCGATCGTGCCCCACGCGCGCTCGTACTGGGCACGCTTCTTCGAGAGGATCAGGCGCCCCTCCTTGTCCTCCTTCTGGAGCACCAGGGCTTCGATGTGGTCCCCAACCGCGACAACCTCAGCTGGGTCAACGTCGTGCTTGATCGACAACTCTCGCGAAGGAATGACACCCTCGGTCTTGTAGCCGATGTCGAGCAGGACCTCGTCCCGATCGACCTTGACGACGGTGCCTTCGACAATGTCGCCGTCATTGAAGTATTTAATGGTCTCGTCGATCGCGGCGAGGAATGCTTCCTCGGAGCCGAGGTCGTCGACGGTGACCTTCTTCCCGCTGTCAGGGGAGACGGCCCCTGCGGGGGCACTCGAGGTGGCCTCGATGCTGCTCGTCATGTGGGTTGTTGCTCCGGTCGGATAAAAGTCGGCAGTGACCCGTAAAGCACCCACAGACCTGTCGTCAGACACAACCCGTCATTATTCACACAATAACGAAGTGTTTTGACGACTGCGGGCCTACCCCTTGCCGAGGCTCGCGCCCACGAGTGCATCGGAAAGCCTACCCTGCGCAATACCACATGGTCCAACGGTCCCCAGCACGGATCGGCAACGGTTTTGTCGCGGCACGCGACTACGGTGTTCGGGTGAACCATCATGTAACGATCAGATCCGTCGATATCCCGCCCGCCCCGGTCCCCGTGCGCCGGACGGCCTCACCACGCGAAACGAGAATGGCGAATCGGGCGTGGTGGGATGCCGATGCGGCCACGTATCAGGATGAACACGGAGATTTCCTCGGTGATGTCGATTTCGTGTGGTGTCCGGAGGGTCTGCGCGAGGCCGAGGCCGGCATCCTCGGGCCGTTGCGGGACCGGCGGGTGCTGGAAATCGGCTGTGGCGCGGCCTCGTGCGCCCGGTGGATGGTCACCAGGGGAGCGACCGTGGTCGCCACCGACCTGTCCGCCGGCATGCTGGCCCAGGCCACGGCCGGTGGGGCCCGCTCGGGCCTTGCCCCGCCCCTGGTGCAGTGCGATGCGCTCGATTTGCCCTTCCCCGACGCCCACTTTGACATCGTCTGCACGGCGTTCGGCGCCGTGCCGTTCGTTGCGGACTCCGGACGGCTGATGCGGCAGGTCCACCGGGTGCTGCGTCCCGGCGGGCGCTGGGCCTTCTCCGTCAACCACCCGATGCGCTGGATCTTTCCCGACGATCCCGGGGAGGTCGGGCTCATCGCGGTGCACCAGTATTTCGACCGCACCCCCTATGTCGAGGTCGACGAGCGCGGAGACGCGGTCTACGTCGAACACCACCGGACCCTGGGCGACCGGATCCGCGAGCTGGTGGCCGCCGGTTTCCTGCTCCGCGACGTCATCGAGCCGGAGTGGCCCGACGGCCACGACCGGGTCTGGGGCCAGTGGAGCCCGCTGCGGGGCCGGGTCTTCCCCGGAACGGCGATCTTCGTAGCCGACCGGCCCTCGGGTTGACCTCGCCGGTCCGACGATGAGCGCGCTCGCCGACGGCGACGGGGGGTCACCGCGACCGGCGGCGTTCCAGCAGCAGGACATCGCGCCAGACGCCGTGGTGACGTCCCAGCCGCTCGCGCCGGCCGACGATGCGGAAGCCGGCCCGCCGGTGCGCCGCGAGGCTGGCGGTGTTCTCCGGAAAGATGCCCGCCTGGAGCGTCCAGATGTCGCCGCTGTCAGCAGAGTCGATCAACCACGTCAGCAGTGCCCTGCCCACGCCTCGGCCGCGGGCGTCGGGACCGGATCTGGATCTGGCCGCTCACGCCGCGGCCTCCGGCCGGGGCCCAGCGGTGTGGTCGGGCTCCCCGGCACCGTCAAGCCAGCCGCCGAGCCAGTCCAGCACCCCCGGCACCAGCCAGTAGTACACCCAGGTGCCCCGCCGCTCGCCCTGGATGAGTCCGGTTTCCCGCAGCACCCGCAGGTGATGGGAAATCGTCGGTCCGGTGACCGCGAAGGCCGCCGTGAGATCGCAGACGCAGACCTCCCCGCCGCTGGCCGCGATCAGGGACAGCAGCCGCAGCCGCACCGGGTCTCCCAGTGCCCGGAACGTCGGCGCCAGGGCTTCGGCCCGCTCGATACTGAGGGGCCCGTCGGGCGGCGGGGAGCAGCACGCGCCGCCGGAGGCTGACGACGGGCGCGGCGGTTTCACCATGCCATTACCTTGACACATATCGAATCAGCAGCCAAGATTGGAGCATTGTTTAGACCTTTATCTAATCAGGGAGTACTGCGATGACCACCGCACCGGACGGCACACCCGAGGGCATCCACGAGACCGTGCGCGCCCGCTACGCCGCCGCGATCACCGAGGTCACCGCCGATGGTGGCTCCGGCTGCTGCGGCCGGCCGGCCCAGGAGACCTTCGCCGCGAGCAAGTACTCCGCGGAGTACCGCGACGGCATCGATCCCCGGCTCGTTCAGGCGAGCTTCGGCTGTGGCAACCCCGTGCTCGTCGGCGATCTCAAGCCGGGCGAGCGGGTGCTCGATCTCGGTTCCGGAGGGGGCCTCGACGTCCTGATCTCCGCTCGCCGGGTGGGGCGGGCCGGCCGGGCCTACGGGCTGGACATGACCGACGAGATGCTGGAAACCGCCCGGGCCAACGCCGCCGAGGCCGAGATCACGAACGTTGAGTTCCGCAAGGGACACATTGAGAAGATTCCGCTGCCGAACGCCAGTGTCGATGTCGTCATCTCCAACTGCGTCATCAACCTGTCCCCGGACAAACCAGCGGTCTTCGCCGAGATCATGCGAGTCCTGGCGCCCGGAGGCCGGCTCGGTGTCACCGACATCGTCTGCGACGACGACGTGACCGCCCAGCAGCGCACGCTCCACGGCGACTGGGCGAGCTGCGCGGCCGGCGCCCTGGCCCGCGGCGAGTACCTCGCCGGGCTGCGGTCTGCGGGCTTCGTCGACGTCGACGTGCGGTACACCGACGACTTCCCGCACGGCATGCACGCCGCGATCATCCGAGCGACCGTGCCGGATGTGCCCGATACGCCGGATGTGCCCTAGTGTTCGGCGACTCGCCAGTCCCGACCGGCGCCCACGGACACGGCCAGGGGCACGTCCAGCGGGTACGCCTCGCCCATGTGCTCGCGGGTCAGGGACTCCAGCCGCCGCCGCTCCCCCGGCGCCACCTCAAAGACCAGCTCGTCGTGGACCTGGAGCAGCATCCGGGAGCGTAGCCCGGCCTCGGCGATCGCCCGGTCGACCCGGAGCATCGCGACCTTGATGATGTCCGCCGCCGAGCCCTGGATCGGCGCGTTGAGGGCCATCCGCTCAGCCATCTCCCGCCGCTGGCGGTTGTCGCTGACCAGATCGGGTAGGTAACGCCGCCGGCCGAGAACCGTTTCGGTGTAGCCGTTCCGGCGGGCCTGGTCGACGACGGATCTCAGGTAGTCACGCACGCCACCGAACCGCCCGAAGTACTCCTCGCGAAGCACCTCGGCCTCTCCCGTCGTGATCCCCAGCTGCTGGCTGAGTCCGTAGGCGGACAGCCCGTAGGCCAGCCCGTAGTTCATCGCCTTGATGCGGCGCCGCTGCTCGCCGGTCACCTGGTCGACCGGGATACCGAACACCGAGGACGCCGTGGCCGCGTGGAAGTCGAATCCAGAGTGGAAGGCATCGATCAGTGCGGCGTCCTTGGACAGGTGCGTCATGATGCGCATCTCGATCTGGCTGTAGTCGGCGGTCAGCAGCGCCTCGTAGCCCGCGCCGACAACGAACGCCTGCCGGATGCGCCGGCCCTCCTCGGTACGAATGGGCACGTTCTGGAGATTGGGGTCGGTGCTCGACAGCCGACCGGTCGCCGCGACGGTCTGGAAGAAGGTCGTATGGATGCGCCCGTCGTCGCTGATGGACTTCAGCAGCCCGTCCACGGTCGACTTGAGCTTGGCCACGTCCCGGTGGCGCAGCAGATGGGCCAGCACGGGGTGCGCGGTCTGCGCGAACAGGTGCGCCAGCGCCTCGGCGTCGGTGGTGTACCCGGTCTTGATCTTCTTGGTCTTCGGCAACCCGAGGTCGACGAACAGCACCTCCTGGAGCTGCTTCGGCGAGCCGAGGTTGAACTCCCGGCCGACGACCGCGCAGGCGGCCGTCGCCGCCGTCTTGGTCTCGGCGGCGAAGTGGGACTCCAGATCGGTCAGGTAGTCGGTATCGGCGGCGATCCCGGCCCGTTCCATCCCGGCCAGAACCCGGACCAGCGGCAGCTCCACCTCGGCGAGCAGCCGGGCCGAGCTGCCGCCGTCGCGTCCGGGATCTGCCACCAGGACCTCGGCCAGATCGAGCGCCGCCCGGGCCCGCAGCATCAGACCATGCTCGGCCTCGTGCTCGTCGCCGAGCCCGTCGAGCACCAGCTGCCCGTTGTCCTCCGCCTCGCCCAGCAGCTCCCGGTGCAGGTACCGCACGGACAGGTCGCCCAGATCATAGGAACGCTGGTCCGGCCGGGCGAGGTATGCGGCCAGGGCCGTGTCGCAGACGATTCCGCGCGGGGTCCAGCCGTGCTCGGTCATGGCCAGCAGCGCCGGTTTGACGTCGTGCAGCACCTTGGGCCGGAGGGGATCGGCCAGCCAGTCGGCGACCGCCCGGTCATCGGCCGGATCGAGGTCGACCGGATCGAACCAACCGGCATCGCCCGCTCCCGTCGCGACCGCGACCCGGGTGAGGACACCAGTCCCCCGGCCCATGGTTCCGGCGACCGCGACCCCGACGGCCGGCCCCCCGGCCGGGGTGTTGGCGTCCAGCCAGGCGGCGATCTCGCCCTGGCCGAGGGCCGTTCCCGCCAGTTCCCGGGCCGCGGCCTGCGGCGGCGGGGGCGCCTGGATGCCCAGGGACGGCCCCAGGTACTGGTACAGCCGCTCCCTCAGGGTCCGAAACTCCAGGGCGTCGAACAGCTGGTGCACGCCCTCCCGGTCCCAGCCGTGCCATTCGAGGTCAGCGACGGCCAGGGGCAGCGCGACGGTGTCGACGAGGCGGTTGAGTTCGTGGTTGCGCCGCACCCCCGCCAGATGGGCGCGCAGGTTGTCGCCGACCTTGCCCTTGATCTTCTCGGCGCCGGCGAGCACCTCGTCGAGGCCGCCGTAGGTCGCGATCCACTTGGCCGCCGTCTTCTCTCCGACCCCTGGCACGCCCGGCAGGTTGTCGCTCTTGTCCCCGACCAGCGCGGCCAGGTCACGGTAGCGCTCCGGGCCGACACCGTAGCGGGCGGCAATCGCCGCGGCGTCCATCCGCGCGACGTCGGAAACGCCCCGCTTCGGGTACAGCACGCAGACCCCCTCCCGCACCAGCTGGAACGCGTCCCTGTCCCCCGTGGAGATCAGGACCTCCAGCCCCGCCTCCCGTCCCTGCCTGGCCATGGTCGCGAGGATGTCGTCGGCCTCGAAGCCCTCGGCGTCCAGCACCGGCACCCGCAGCACACCGAGCACCTCACGGATCAGGCTCACCTGGCTGATGAACTCCGCCGGGGTCTCCGCCCGGCCGGCCTTGTACTCCGGGTACAGCTCGGTCCGGAACGACTCGTGCGCCAGGTCGAACGCCACCGCGATGCTCGTCGGCCGCTCGTCCCGAACAGCGTTGATGAACATCGACGTGAAGCCGTAGACCGCGTTGGTCGGCTGGCCGGTACTGGTCAAGAAATTCTCGACCGGGTGGGAGTGAAACGCCCGGTATGCGAGGGAGTGCCCGTCCACCAGCAGCAGCCGCTTGGTCTCTGTCACGTCTGGCGACTCTAGTCGGACGATCCGACACCCCTCGCGTTGACACACGGTCGCCGGGGCAGGACCGGGCAGGTTCCGTCAGCCCCCCAGATAGGCCCGGACGACGTCTGGATTGTCGGCCAGATCCCGCGCGGCGCCTTCGAGTTTGAGCCCGCCGGATTCCAGCACGTACGCCCGGTCGGCGATGCTGAGCGCCGCCCGCGCGTTCTGCTCGACCAGCAGCACGGTCATGCCCTCGTCCCGGATACTCGCGATCGTCTCGAAGATCACGTCGACGAGTACGGGCGCGAGCCCCATGGACGGCTCGTCGAGCAGCAGCAGCCTCGGCCTGGCCATCAGCGCACGGGCGACGGCGAGCATCTGCTGCTCGCCACCGGACATCGTTCCGGCCCCCTGGTGCAGACGCTCACGCAGCCGGGGGAACAGGTCCAGCACGTGCTCGCGGTCGGCGGCGATCGCCGCCCGATCGGCGCGCACGAACGCCCCGAGATCGAGATTCTCCGCCACGGTCATCCGGGGAAAGATCCTCCGGCCCTCTGGCGCGTGGGCGATTCCCCGCCGCACGATGGCATGGGCCGGCACGCCCCGCAGTGACGCGCCGTTGAACGTCACGGTTCCCCGCGCCGGGGTCAGCAGCCCGGAAATCGTCCGCAGGGTGGTGGACTTGCCCGCGCCGTTGCTTCCCAGCAGGGTCACGATCTCCCCGGATTCCACCCGCAGGGAGAGGTCGCGGACCGCCTCGATGGTCCCGTACCGCACATGGACCCCGTCCAGACGCAGCAGCGGCTCCGTCGCGGCACCCGTTCCCCGCGCTCCGCTCATGCCGGGTGCTCCGTTCCGGTCGTGCCGAGGTACGCCTCGACGACCCAGGGGTTCTCCCGGATCTCCGTCGGCGTTCCCTCGGCGATCGTCTCGCCCCGGTCCAGCACGGTCACGCGGTCGGAAATGCGCATGACAACGCTCATGTCGTGATCGATCAGCAGCACCGACAGGCGTGCGGATTCCCGGACGGTCACCCCGCAGGCCCGCAGCACCGGTGGGGATGTGCCCGGCGCGGGGGGGTGTCGTGTCCACGGGCACCCCGTTCATCGGACGCTCCGCTCGCGCGAGACGTCTCCGGCCCGCCGCTCCGGCAGCAGTCCGTTTCGCCGGAACAGCATCATGAGGACCAGGACCAGCCCGAACATCAGAAAGTTGTACGACGAGAAGTTGATGTCCGTGCCCAGGGCGTCGTTGACCGCGCTGCCAGCCTGCGCCAGTCCCGTGGAGTTGACCCAGGCCAGCATCAGTGCCCCGAGCAGCACGCCCCAGACGTTGCCCATGCCACCGAGTACCACCATGGCCAGCAGCGTTATGGAGATCGAAAAGTTGAACCGATCGGGAAAGGCGCCGTTGACGTGCGTGGCGAAGGCCACTCCCCCGACGCCCCCGGCGACCGCGCCGACGGCGTAGGCGGCCAGCTTGGTCCGCATGGGCGGAATGCCCATGGCCCCGGCGGCCAGCTCGTCCTCCCGGATCGCCAGCCAGGCGCGCCCGAGCCGGCCGTCCCGCAGGCGCAGGGACCCGAAGATGGTGATCGCCGTCAGCAGTACAAAGATCACATACTTGGAGGTCAGGTCGAAGGGACCGAGGCTGTCGTAGCCGACACCGGTGGGGGTGAACCGCAGCGAGTTGATGGGGTCCACCGGGGATATCCCCCTGGAGCCGTTGGAGATGTTCAGGCCGAAGACGTTCTCCCCGCGCAGGAACACCTGCGGAATGATCTCGCCGAAACCGAGCGTCACCAGAGCCAGGTAGTCGCTGCGCAGGCGCAGGGTCGGAGCGCCGATGATGATGCCGAGCAGCGCGCACAACGCGGCTCCCGCGATCAGGACGAGCCAGAAGCTGACATGGATCCCGTTGCGGTCGGGGGCGACCGAGCTCAGCAGGTGAAACCGTTGGGTATGGAAGAAGCCCGACATCAGCCACCCTGCGGTGTATCCCCCGATCGCCCAGAACGCGACGAATCCGAGGTCCAGCAGGCCGGCGTAGCCGACGACGATGTTGAGACCGAGCGCGCAGATGGCCCAGACCAGAGCCTCGTTGACCGAGATCAGGGGTAGCCAGTGGCGAACCCCGGCTCGCGCGTCGCTGCTCAGCTGGGGCACGACGTACTGGTAGAACACGAACACCCCGATGGCGACCAGGGAGAAGCCCACCGGCCACGGTTGAAGCCGGAGGCGTCGTCGCGGTGAGCGGGCCCGGTCCGCCGGCCCGGGCGAGGTCCTCATACCTTCTCCCGCTGGCTGTGGCCAAGCAGCCCCGTCGGGCGGATGACCATGAGCAGGATGAGGATGGTGAACACGACGCTCTGGGACCACTGCTGGCCGAAGCCGAACGGCAGGCCGTCGTTGAGCCCCTGGATCAGTCCGATGAGCACGCCGCCGGCCACCGCACCGGTGAGGTTCCCGATGCCACCGAGCACGGCGGAGGTGAACGCGATGAGCCCGAGTTGGTAGCCGAGGTTGTAGCTCGTCGTGCCGACCACCTGCTGGTACATCAGTCCAGCCGCGCCGGCGAGGGCGCCACCGAGCAGGAACGTGAACGAGATGACACGATTGACATTGATTCCCATCAAGCGTGCGGCGTCCTGGTCCTGCGCGGTCGCCCGCATGGCCTTGCCCATCTTCGTCCGGCGCACGACCCAGGTCAGCAGCACCAGCATCGGCGCGGTCACGGCGATGACCACCAGCGAACTGATGTAGATCTTCACGCCGCCCCAGTCGAAAAAGCCCCGGGGCAGCACGCTCGGCCACTGCTGGGGTTTCGAACCGTTCCACTGGAGACCGACGAGCTGCAGGATGAAGCTGACACCGACCGCCGTGATCAGGGGCGCCAGCCGCGGAGCCCGCCGCAACCGGCGGTAGGCCAGCAGTTCGATGGTGACGTTGACGCCCCGCAGAACAGCATGGCCGCCACCAGGGTCAGGGCGAACAGCAGCCAGCCGAGGGGCCGCGAGGCGTCCTGGCCGAAGACGGTCGTCAGCAGGAATCCGCTGAAGAGGGTGCCGAGCATGAACGGGTCGCCGTGGGCGAAGTTGATGAGTTCGATGATGCCGTAGACCAGCGTGTATCCCAGGGCGATCAGCGCGTAGAGCGCGCCGTTGTTCAGTCCCTGCACCGCGGCGGAGAAGAACTGCGTCGGGGAGTGGGTGAGGTTGACGACCAGCCAGATCGCGAGCCCCGACAGGACCAGGATCATCGAGCCTCGCTCGGCAACCCGTTTGGCCCTGGGCGAGAACCGGGGCACGCGTGCGGCGACGGAGGTATCAGTCATGGACTTCCTTGCCGTGAGCGGTCAACGAGCGCGCGGGACCCGCCGGTGGGCACGCGTCACCGCGTACCCACCGGTCCTGTCGCTACCGATCAGCCCATTGGCCAGGGCTTGTGGAAGGCCTCCTGCTTGTCCTTGATCACAAAGACGGAGATGTCCCGCACGTTGACATCGCCAGTGCTCGGGTCGATCGAGATGTCCTTGCCGAGCACCGCGGTCGCCGCCGGAATCATGATGCCCTCGCCGGTGAAGACCGTACTGTTCACGTTCTCCCGAGTGCCGTCAGATTTCGCGACCGCCGCCAGAATGACCTGAAGCGCCTGCACGCCGTACAGCGCGAAGCTGCTGGCGGGGTCGGCGCCGTACTTGGCCTTGTAGGCATCCAGCAGTTTCGCCCCGGGACCGCCGGAGGCCCGCAGTTGCTCGGCCGCCAGCCCGGTGAAGGTCAGGTACATGCCGTCGGCCTCAGGCTGCTGTTGCAGATCTGGGAACCCGGTGAACCCGTCCGGCCCGATCATCTTGACGACCGTGTTGTCGCCAAGGACCTTGACCTTGTCCTTGATGAGTTGACCACCGTTGTTGTCATAGATGCCGCCGACGTAGAGGCAGTCCGGCCGCTGCGCCTTGATCTGGGTGAACAGGGCCTCGTAGTTGGGTTGCCTGCTGTCCCAGGACTGCTCGCCGAGCACCGTGACGCCCTGCCGTTCCGCTTCCGCGATGAACGATCTGGCGACCCCCTGCCCGTAGGTCTCCCCGTCGTTGAGCACGTAGCACTGCTCGACCTGGAGATCCCGGACCGCGAGCTGCGCCGCCGCCGCACCTTGGTACTCATCGGTAGCGATCACGCGGGCATAGCTGCGCTTGTCCGTCGGGTAGTACTTGCCCGGCTCATCGGCGTCCCAGGGCTTGGTCAGCCCGGGGTTGGTGTTGCCGTGCGACACCATGAGCAGCGGCCCGTCGGGAGCCTGGTTCAGGACCGGAAGTTGGATCTTGGCGCAACCCGAGTTGTAGGTCCCCATCACCGCGACCTCGTTCTCGGTCGCGACGTGCTCCTGGGCGTTCTTGGTGCAGGTCGAGTCGTCCCAACCGCCCTTGACCGCCGTCGAGTCGTCGTAGACCTTCAACTCGATGTTGTAGTCGCCGGCCTTGCCCCCGACCTGCTCGAGGTACAGCTTCATCGCGTTGACCGTCGCGGTCGAGGCGTCCTTCGACACGCCCTGAAGCGGAAGGTCGATTCCGACAACCAATGTCATCTCTTCGACGCCCCCGCTGCCCGAGTCGCCGCAGGCGCCCGCTGCCAGCCCAAGCGCCGCGACGGCGGCGAGCGAGCCTATCCGTCTGATCATCCGTTTCCTCCCAGTTAGCCCAAAAGGCATCAAACACTGAGGTTCAACGCAGACACTGACGACACGATGTGCCACAAACCCGGTGGAAAAGACAATCGCGCCAGAAACAAGCCTAGGCCGGCGCGGGCTCGGCGGTAGCCGACCCGCCGCTGGCGGACTCCTCCAGGATGCGCTCGGCGATCTGGCGCATGGTCAGACGATGGTCCATGGCGGTCCGCTGGATCCACTTGAACGCCTGGGGTTCTGTCATGCCGTAGGCCACCATGAGCTGGCCCTTGGCCCGCTCGACCACCTTGCGGGTTTCCAACCGGTCCTGAAGGACCCCGACCTCGGCTTCGAGGGCGGACAGTTCGGCAAACCGGGACAGCGCGATTTCGACGGCCGGCACGAGGTCGCTCTTCTGGAAGGGCTTCACCAGGTATGCCATGGCGCCAGCGGCCCGAGCACGCTCGACCAGCTCCCGCTGACTGAACGCTGTGAGAATGACCACAGGGGCAATCCGCTCCCCGGCGATGCGCTCCGCGGCGGCCAGCCCGTCCATGATGGGCATCTTGATATCGAGAATGACCAGATCGGGCCGAAGCTGCTCCGCGAGCTGAACCGCGGTCTCGCCATCCGCCGCCTCACCGACGACGTCGTAGCCCTCCTCAACGAGCATCTCACGAAGATCTAACCGAATGAGCGCCTCATCCTCCGCGATTAGCACCCTCCTGCTCGTCACCTCGGCCACGCACGACTCCCGAACATTCGTCGACACGACGACGGTGGTTCCCGCCGAGCCCAGCTTAATGGGTAGGCTGTGGCGGTGTAGCCGTCCCGGTATCCCAATGGCAGAGGAACGGAGCTCAAACCTCCGACAGTGTGGGTTCGAATCCCACCCGGGGCACCACAGACCGACGTCAGGCCCGGTCCGCCCACCGCGACATGTGGCCCGAATCACCGCCTCGACCACCAGCCCCATCCATTGGTTGGTGTCGACGTTTGGGACTGGCCGGTGGGTCACGGCATGATGGACAGTGTGACACGATGGGAATACGCACGGTTGGAATACCGATCGACCGGAGATTTCGGAATGGATCGGTTCGAGGACTGGGACGCTATCTTCCACCACCCGAAAGGGGTCCAGCGCTGGGGAACGGATGAGCGATTCAACGATCTCCGCCATGTCAACCGGGCGGGCGCCGATGGCTGGGAGATCTACGACCGCGATCCGCTGCTCGTCGGTTCCCCACCGCGGCTGTACTCGGTGACCTATTCCATGCGGCGGCCCGCACCGCGCCCCCCCGGCGCCTAAGCTGTCGTGATGCAGCGGCGCTTCTTCCACCGGCTCGGGATCCACATCGGCGTGATCGGCCTTGGCACCTGGCAACTCGGCGATGACTGGGGCACCGTCGACAATCACGATGCCCTGGCGACCCTCGCCGCGGCGGCCGGGGCCGGCGGGACGTTCCTCGACACGGCGGATGTCTACGGTGACGGTCGCAGCGAGCGACGCATCGGCCAGTTCCTGCGCACCCCCGAGGGCGCGGGAATCACCGTCGCGACCAAGATGGGTCGGCGCGTCGAGCAGCGGCCGGAGCACTACACCCTGACGAACTTCCGCGCGTGGACCGACCGGTCCCGGGCGAACCTGGGCGTCGACACGCTCGATCTCGTGCAACTGCACTGCCCACCGGGCGAGGTCATCGCCTCGGACGCGGTCTACGACGCGCTGGACACCCTGGTCGCAGAGCAGCGGGTGCGGGCGTACGGCGTCAGCGTCGAGACCTGTGACCAGGCTCTGGCGGCCATCGCGCGGCCCGGGGTCGCCAGCGTTCAGATCATCCTCAACGCGCTGCGGCTCAAACCGCTGGAGGCCGTCCTGCCGGCCGCGGCCGCGGCCGGGGTCGGCGTCATCGCCCGGGTTCCGCTGGCCAGCGGGCTGCTCTCGGGCCGCTACGACGAGCACACCACATTCGACGAGCACGACCACCGCACCTACAACCGCAACGGCGAGGCGTTCGACGTCGGCGAGACGTTCTCCGGGATCGACTTCACCACCGGCCTCGCCGCGGTCCGGCGGCTGGCACCGCTGGTACCGGCCGGAGTGAGCATGGCGCAGTTCGCGCTGCGCTGGATCATCGACCAGCCCGGAGTGACCGTGGTGATCCCGGGCGCCCGCAGCCCGCGGCAGGCCCGCGACAACGCCGCGGCGGCCGAGGCGGCGGCGTTGCCGGCAGCGACCCTCGCCGCTGTCGGCCAGGTCTACGACGATCTCGTCCGGCCACTCGTGCACCACAGGTGGTAAGGGGACGCTCACCTGAACGGCACCGGGAGGTGCGGTCCGGGTGAGCGTCGGGTGCGACTGCGGTCGCCCCATACCGCTCCCAGGAGCCCCCGCCTAGCGTCGGTACTCGTGATGAGCGAGCCCAGTTCCGCAGTCGATCTCGAATCAGCGCAGTCGGCCCTCGATCAGCTCATGGCCCAGGTCGGCGTCGACGGGCTGGTCGCCGCCATCCAGCGACCGGGCCTGCTCGCCGTGGTGGACCAGCATGCCGCCGCGGTGCGGGACAGCCTCGCCAGCGCCGGCCGGCCGGTCGATGCCGTGTCGCTCGCCCGCTACGCCACGCTGGTGACGTCCATCGCCCACCGCAGCGGGTACGCCGTGCCGGATGTGACCACCCTCGACTGGTCCCGAGCCGACTGGTACCTGCTGCGCCTGGTCGCCATCTGCGCCCTCGCCGACGCGGGAGACTGCTTCTGAGCGTTTCCTTGTTGGAAGACCAAACAAACAACCGATCTTCCAGCTGGAATTTTCACCTGCCCTCCGGCCGAAGCATCCGACCCGCCCGCAGCGTCCGACCGCCCCCGGCGGTCGAGCTGACCTGCGCCGAGGCCAGGCCCACCCGCACCCCGGACGCAGTCCCGGCCACCGGCCAGCCCACGCACGCCCCATCGACCGGCGTTGCTCTTTGCGGGGCCAAAACCTAGCCTCGGCGCGCACCGTCGCAGCTCGGCGCGCGCGACAGGCTGTTCCAGCCCCTGACCCACGCCACGGCCCGAGCCGGCCGTGGTCCCCCGCCGGAACGCCCCCGGACCGGGCTACGGCGCCAACCCGCCCGGGGCGAAGGGAACCCGCATGCGTACCTCCAGACGCGTCCCAGTAGCCCTCCTCGCTCTCTCCGTCGCCGCCGCGCTCGGCGTTGGCGTATGGAGTTCCGCAACGCCGGTCAAGGCCGGCACCGCCCCGGTGACCGCGGTCTCCACCGACTTCGAAGACGGCACCACCCAGAACTGGGCCCCCAGATCCACCGACGAGACCGTCGCCAACAGCCCCACGGTCGCCCACGACGGCACCCACAGCCTCGCCGTCACGGACCGGACGGAGTCGTGGCAGGGACCCACGCTCGATCTCCTCGACACCATGGAACTCGGGGTGCAGTACACGATCGCGGCCTGGGTACGGCTGGCGGACGGAGATGCCTCCACCTCCGCGCGGCTGAGCGTCGAGCGCCGTCTCGGCGACGCCGTCAACTACGAGACCGTGGTCGGCGACACGACCCTCAACGCCGGAAGCTGGACCCAGATGTCGGGGACCTACACCCTGGCCAATGACGTCGATTTCCTGACGGTGTACGTCGAGACCAGTGACGGGACCTCTTCGTTCTTCATCGACGACTTCACCATGACCTACGTGCCGGCGATCCCGATCGAGGCCGACATCCCGGCCCTCAAGGACGTCTTCGCCGACAGCTTCCCGATCGGTGCCGCCGTCGGACGTGCCCAGCTGCTGGGCGAGCACGGACAGTTACTCTCCAAGCACTTCAGCACCCTGACCGCCGGCAACGCCATGAAGTGGGATGCGACCGAGCCCACGGAGGACGCCTTCACCTACACCGACGCCGATGCCATCGTGGCGTACGCGAACGCCAACGACATCGCGGTGCGCGGGCACACGCTGGTGTGGCACAACCAGACCCCGTCCTGGGTGTTCCAGGACGCCAGCGGCGCGACCATGACCGCGACCGAGGAGAACAAGACCCTGCTGCTGTCGCGCCTGGAAAACCACATTCGCAACGTCGCTGGCCACTACGCCGATGACATCTACGCCTGGGACGTCGTCAACGAGGTCATCGACGAGGGTCAGTCCGACGGGCTGCGGCGCAGCACCTGGTACACCGTCACCGGGCTCGACTACATCCGCACCGCGTTCGCCGTCGCCCGAGAGGTCGCCCCGAACGCCAAGCTCTACATCAACGACTACAACACGACCGTCGCCGCCAAGCGCGACGCGCTCTACGACCTCGTCAGCCAGTTGAAGAGCGAAGGCATCCCGATCGACGGCGTCGGCCACCAGATGCACGGCAATGTCGACTGGCCCTCGGCGGCCGACACGGACGCGGCGCTCACGAAGTTCGCGGCGCTCGGGGTCGAGCAGCAGGTCACCGAGATGGACATCAGCGTCTACACCGACAGCACCAGTTCCCATGACACCATCTCCGCCGATCTGCTGGCCAGGCAGGCCACCCGGTACCAGGCACTGTTCGACGTCTATGCCGCCCACCAGGCGGACCTGACCTCGGTGACCCTGTGGGGTCTCGCCGACGACGACACCTGGTTGAAGACCTTCCCGATCACCCGTCTGGACCTGCCGCTGCTGTTCGACGAGCAGTTGCAGTCCAAGCCGGCCTACTGGTCGATCATCGGGCAGCCCAGTCCCACGGCTTCCACCACCGCGTCCGCGTCCGCGTCCGCTTCCACCTCGGCCTCCGCCAGCGCCTCGGCCTCCGCCAGCGCCAGCGGCACCACGGCCTGTGCCGTGACCTACAGCGTCGCCGGCCAGTGGCCCGGCGGGTTCCAGGGCGCCGTGGCCATCGGCAACACCGGGACCGCGGCGATCAACGGCTGGACCCTGGGGTGGACGTTCGCCGACGGGCAGCAGATCGCCCAGCTCTGGAACGGTGGCTTCACCCAGAGCGGATCGACCGTGACGGTGACCAGCGAGGCCTGGAACGGCACGATCGCCGCGGGCGGCTCGGCCAGCTTCGGCTTCCTCGGCAGCTGGGACGGCACCAACACCATGCCGACGAGTTTCACGCTCAACGGCCAGACCTGCTCCGGCTGACGATCGCCATAGTGCCGTAGAAAATCACACCCAGGGGTGTGATTTTCTACGGCACTGTCCGGATCACGCACGTCGGCGAGCACCGCCGGGGTGTACCAGGCCACCCGCCACGCCACAGCAGCGCCACGACGTCAGCGGCCACCTCGCAG
>JABDRL010000333.1 GCA_013041765.1 Dactylosporangium sp.
AGCCCCGACCAGTACGAGGCCGCCTACCATCAGGGGGCCCTGGAATCGCCGGCATCACCCGCCAACGACCTGGCCCCGGCCGGAGCCAGGTAGCCCGACTCTCCAGGGAACCGGGGGACCTTCAGCCCGAGCCGCCGACCTCCACCAACTGCGGGGGCAGTTGCAGACACTGCGGGGGTTGCGGTCGTTCAGCCTCGCTCCAGCGACACGCGAACGGCTCGCGGACCTGTTCTGCGACGCCGCGGCGCTCGCCGGGTGGGTCGCGCTCGACCTCGGGGACGTCGCCCAGGCATGGCGCCACCATGAAGCCGCCAAGGACGCCGGACGGGAGACCGGTTCGGTCGTGGCGTTGACGCACGCCCTCGCACAACAGGCATACGTCCTGGTGGAGGTCGGTCGGACCACTGACGCGCGGCAGTTGGCCGAGTACGCCGTCGAGACCGGTGGCCGCCATATCCCGCCGGTGCTCGCCGCATGGCTCCAGGCGGTCGTGGGTGAGGTCGCCGCGATCAGCGGCGACGTCAACGGCAGCAACCGGTCCTTTGAGTCCGCCGCGCGGATCCTGCCCGTTGATCCGACCGATCCGGCGGTGCCCTACATCATGCTGGATGAATTTCAGCTGGCCCGATGGCGGGGGACGGCGTCCGCCCGGCTCGGAGACGAGGCGGCAATCTCCGAGTTGCACTACGCGCTGACCGGCATGGACTCCTCGTTCGTACGGGCAAAGGCGCAACTGCACGTCGAACTGGCGCACTCATTGATCACAGCCCGCCATCAGGACGAGGCGCTACGGCAGGTCGCGCAAGCGAAGGCCCTCGCGGTCCGAGTCGGATCGCTGCGGCAGCGCCGCCGCGTCCGCGACCTTGAACTACTCCTCCACCACACCGGGCGTTAACACCCCGAGCGGGCCAACCAGCGATCCGGAGCCGAGGATGTCACCGCTGCGGATCATCTTCGGGATGCTGCGGAGTGGAACCCACTCGACCCGCCCCGCTTCCTCCAGGTCGGTGGGGTCACCAATATGCCTCGCGCCCCGCACCAGGTAGACCTCATGCGGGGTGTCGACCATCCCGGGCATCGGTTGGAACCGCGCCACCAGTCGTGGGGTTCCGGCGGGCCGCCACCCGGTCTCCTCCTCGGTCTCCCGCACGGCGGCCTGCGCCGGGGTCTCGTCGGGCCCGACGATCCCGCGGGGAAGCTCCCAGCCGAACGATGTGGTGCCAGAACCGGTTTCCGTCGGGAACCTCCACGTCCACCTGGACCAACCGGACCCACGGGTTGTCGTAGAGCGTGCGCTCGCCGAACACTCTGGTTCGGGGCACCCCATCCGCATCCTGGGTCACAGCCCGAGCCTACGCCGCCCGGTTGACCGAGCCGGTCGCTACGAACGCGGAAGTACTACATAGGACTCGATGACAAGGGCGTCGAGCCCTGTCGGCGTTGACCACGACTCCGCGCGTCACCATACGATCGACGCCTACCGAACCGCCAGGCCCTGCGCAACACAGCTTCGAGGGGATACGCGTCCATGGCCAAGTCCACCGATCACCCTCCGCGTCCCGCCCCGTCATTTGTGCTCTTCGATTGTGACGGGGTGCTGGTCGACAGCGAGCCGATCGCCCTCGGCGTGGTCGCCGCCAGCCTACGGGAATGCGGGGTCGACATCAGCGACGACCGGTGCATACGGGAGTTCGCCGGACTCAGCCAGGAGGCGTCGATCCGGGTTCTGACCGATCTCTTCGGGGGCGAGATTCCCCTGGGTGGTTGGCCGATCTGACCGTGGCCGTCGATCGGGCGCTCCAGGAACACGTGCTTCCAGTACCCGGGGTGGTTGAGGTCTTGAACAGCCTGACGATCCCGTACTGTGTCGCTTCCAACGGCCGCCCGGCCAAGCTGGCGCTCACCCTCGGGGTCAGTGGTCTCGCCAAGTACTTCGCTGGCCGGATGTTCACCGCTACCGAGGTCGCCCACGGCAAGCCGGCCCCTGACCTGTTTCTCCTGGCCGCTACCCGAATGGGGGTAACCCCGGCCCGCTGCGTGGTCGTCGAGGACAGCACCAATGGTGTCGCCGCAGGTCGGGCCGCTGGGATGCGGGTTCTGGGCTACTCCGGGGCGGGAAACCCCGACGCCCTCACGGATGCCGATGAGATCTTCTCCCGCATGGCCGACCTGCCCGGACTGCTGTGCCACAGTGGCCGCTGACCTGGTTGGACTAGGTGCATATCGTTCGCGGTGCTACAAACGTGGCAGGGTATTCTCTCGCCATGGGGTCGCCACCAACATCCAAGATCTCTCTGACCGGGATCAAGCCGACCGGTGAGCCGCACCTGGGCAACTACGTCGGTGCGATCCTGCCCGCGCTGGACCTTGTGGGCGGCTATGACTCGGTGTACTTCATCGCCGACTACCACGCGCTGACCACGATCCGCGATCGCGACCTGCTGCGTCGCTACACCCGTTCGGTGGCCGCCACCTGGATCGCCGCTGGTCTCGACCCCGACCGGACGACCTTCTACCGGCAGTCGGACGTCCCGGAGACCTTCGAGTTGTCGTGGATCCTGTCCTGTGTGACGGCGAAGGGGTTGATGAACCGCGCCCACGCCTACAAGGCGGTGCGCGACCGCAACCGGGAGGCCGGCAGGGAGGACCTCGACGCGGGCGTGAACATGGGCCTGTTCAACTACCCCGTCCTCATGGCCGTGGACATCCTGATCATGAATGCCGATGTCGTGCCCGTCGGCCGGGACCAGCAACAGCATGTCGAGTACGCCGCCGACATCGCCGGGGCGTTCAACAGTGTCTACGGCGACCGGTTCACGTTCACGATTCCCAAGCCGCTGATTCCCGCGGCGGACGCCTCGCACAGCCTGCCGGGAACCGATGGCCGGAAGATGAGCAAGTCCTACCACAACACGATCCCGCTGTTCGCCCCGGCCAAAGAGGTCACGAAGATCGTCAAACGGATCGCGACGGACAGCACTCCCGTCGAGGCGCCCAAGGACCCGGACGCTTCGGCGGTGTTCACGCTGCTCAACCGCTTCGCCGACGCTGGCCTGGTGGCAGACAGCCGCGCCCGTCTGCTCGCCGGAGGCATGGGGTGGGGTGAGTTGAAGGGACAACTCGCCGAGGCCCTGACCACCCGGTTCGCGCCGATGCGGGAGCGCTACGACGCGCTGATGGCTCCGGGAAGTGAGCTGGACGACCTGCTCGCCCATGGCGCGGACAAGGCGCGCAAGCACACCCGGCCGGTCCTGGAACAGGTCAGGGACGCGATCGGCATCCGATAGCCGGTGTTCAAAGGCCGACCGCGTCGGACATTTCGATGGTTCAGAGCAGGTCGACGACGCGGTCGGCGCAGTGCCAGGCGGTGACCCACTTGCCGGGCAGGGCGATGAGCAGGTTGTTCGCCCGGCTCCAACCATCGGGTGGTCGTCGCAGGTCGGCGACGTAGGTGGTCGTGGCGACGTGCGCGGCGGTGGGCTCGCACACCGCACCCCAGCGCAGCGTCAGCTGATCGTCGGAGACGCCGATCCGATGGTGGTCCAGGGCGGTACGCAGGCGCTGGGTCTCGGCCTCCGGGGTGCCGTAGTTGCCCTGGATGCCAGGCTGGCCGGCGCAGAAGCCGTCGCGGGTGGGGCTGAGTGCCAGCAGGTCGTCGTCCAACCAGTAGGTGACGTGCCGTGTGGTCGCTCCCGTCACGGTCGCCCATGGGATCTGGCGGGTGCTGAGGGTGTGGGTGATCCCGGCACCGTCCAGTAGGGCGGGGGTCTCCGCGCCGGTGGCGAGAACGATCATGTTCGCCGCCGCTTCCACGCCGTCGACTGACACGGTGGTGCTTCCCCGGTCACGGCGCGGGGTCACCGGGCGGGTGGTGTCCAGCAACACGCCGCTGGTCAGGGCGAGGCCGGTCGTGAGGTGGTGCAGGTGGGCGAGGTCGACGCTGAAGTCGGGCAGCCGGAACGCCGCCGCTGGGGGCGGATACGTCCCGGACATGGCCAGGTCGGCCGGATCGACCTCCGCCGCGTCGATGCCCACCTCCTGCCAGGCCCGCTGGTAGACAGCGGCCGTGTCAGCGGAGGTGAACAGCCCGTATCCGTGCGGAGTGCTGACGTTCGCCTGGGCCGCCAGGTCGTGCCAGCGGTAGCGGTGGGTCCAGCATTCCCGCGCCGTGTCGGGCAGGACCGGGGCGAAGACGGCGCCGGAGTGCAGTTGCCCGAAGTTCGCCAGCGACGCGCCGGGCCGGCCGTCGCCAACGCAGCGGACGGTCATGCCCCGTTGGGCTGCGGTGATGGCTATGGTCAGCCCGCACAGTCCGGAGCCGACGACGAGAAGGTCAACGGTGTCGCGTTTCATCGGGGAGTTTCTTCCTGTGATGTTGGATGTTCATGGGTTGACGCCTCTGTCAGGGGCTCGACTCTGGCGTCGTAGCGGACAGCGAACCGGCGTACCAGGAACGGTGGCGCACCGTGGTGATCGACGTGTGATCGCAGGACACGAGGTGTGAGTTCCAGGCGTGCTCGGACGGCGTCCCGGTGTGCCTGCATGGTGTCGCGACGGGTGACGAGGCCACGCCAGTGCGCCACGACGATTCCAGGGCCTGGACGAGCGCCCCCATGCGGAGAAGGTCCGCGATCCGGACCTGGGCCGAGGGGCCTGGGAACTCGTAAGACGAAACCCGACGGCGGCGTCAGGGCGCGGCTCGTCTCGGCCAGGAGGCAGGTCGCGGCCTGGTCGAAGGACCACACCAGCCAACTGTCGTCGACAGTCCGGGCGGCCACCGGCTGGTCGGATAGTTGGGGCAGCAACAGCGCTGTCCCCGCCCACCCGGAGTGGAGGTAGGCGATCGCCTGTCGCCGCTTGGCCAGACCATAGGGGGTCTGGTACAGCCAGGGGGTCAGGATCGCCGTGGTGCTGGCCGAGACCAGTACGGCGGCGACGCCGACTCCCCGGCACCGATCGACGATGGGCGTGACCATGTCGGCGGCGCCGCTCAGGCTCCGTCGCATGGCGGTGACGCCGCTCCTGTCGAGAACCACGTCGATCACCACCACGCCGGCACAGCCCCGGGCCATGGCCTTCGCCTGGGTGGCAACCGCGTCGCGGTCGGCAGGCGAGCGCAGATCCGCGCACACCCACCGGGTGCCGGCGGGCAGCCGACCGGCGGCCTCACCCCGGGCCACCGCCAGGGTGTCCAACCCGTTCGCCGCGAGGGCCGGCAACAGCCGTCGACCAAGCCGACCTGTGGCGCCCAAGACCACTGCCAGGGATGGGCCGGGAGTCATGACCCGCACTCCGCCCACAAGCGGGCGTACTCGCAGAAGGACTGACAGAACTCCTCCTTGACCTCCCGCCAGGCGGCCGGAGCCGCGACACGCTGGACGAAGGCATCCCGAGCGGCTTGGCGACGGGTCGGGTTCCAGCCACCGCTGAGTTCGATCGCCGAGAGGATCGCGTGTTGGCTGGCCTCGTCGTCTGGCACGACGCGGGTCGCGATGTCGTCGGCGCTCATGTTCAGATGGATGCTGGACGCCGGGATGCTCTTGGACATCTTCGGATACCCGCCAAGGCCCTCCAGGACGCGGAAGTACAGCGCGCCGATGTTCGCCTCCCACCCGAGGGTGAGGTCACCCGCCATGGACTGCCGGGTGAGGACGAGGCGCGCGAGGTCGGTGAAGTACGCCTCTTCCATGCCGGAGGCCATCAGGACGTTCTTCGCGCCGGACTCGACGGGGCCGAGCACATCAGCGACCGTGTACAGCGAGTCGGTGATCACCCCGATCTCGCTGCCGAGCAGCCCGTGGTCGGAGTACAACTCCAGCAGGCTCTCCCGGTGTTCCAGGAAATCCGCCCGGGACAGGTACCGGGCGAGTCTGCCGGCTCGGACCAGGTTGCCGTGGTCGAGGTGTGACCGGAGGGTCGCGGAGACGGGGTCCAGGCCCAGGGCGACGAGGAACGCGAACATCTGGTCCCGAACGGCGGTCAGGGCCGGCCAGGGTACGTTTCGGGAGTTCCAGGCCCCGAGGTCCGAGATCACCACGGTCAGCGGGGTGTGCAGCCGCCGCTGGAGTTCCACTGTTCCGAGCATCACGGACAGGGTTCCGGCGGTGGGGGCGTTGGTCGGTCCGAACCCGGTCACGACGGCCAGGTCGTCGAACTGGTCGGCACCCAGCACGGCGGAGGCGTCGTCGTGGTGGGTGAAGCGCATGGTGGTCGGCCCGAGTACGTCTCGGACTAGGGCGGTGGTGTCGTCGTCCATCGACACGGCTGGCATCGAAGCCTCCTCGACTACCTACGGGGTGCGGTCAGCAGACGGAGCAGGCCAATCGCCCGACCGGAGACCCGGACCTCACGCACGCGGTCGATGGCCGCAGGAAATGACGTCCGACCAGGCTCTGCGGTGGCGACGATCAGCGCGGCGTTGTGCTCGACCAACTGGGTACACGGGGTGTCAGCCCCTGCGCTGAGGGCTTGGACGACCATGGCCGCGTTGCGCTCGTGGGTGGGTCGCTGTGCCACCCGCTCGCGCCACTCGGCGGTGGGCGGGTGGTTGGTGGCGGCAGAGACAGTGACTCCGTCAGGAACGCTTCGAGCGATGAGGGTCGTTCCAACCTGGCTGAACTCGTCAACGAACTCACCGCGAGACAGATCGGCGCAGACCACGACCCCATGTGTGAGGTTCGGACGAATCAGCCGCAGCACCCGAGCGGACAGGTCCACCTCCGGGCGTGCCAGGCCGAAGACGAATCCGGAGGCCCGTACCGCCATGGCTGCCACGGGCATGAGGAAACTCGCGGGGTTGATCGCATCGAACACCCCGTCGTACCGGGCGGCGTATGCCGGACAGAACACCGGGTACGCCACGAACGCGATGCCCTGGCTCGCCAGGGCATCGGGAATCTCCCCCGCCCAGGACACGGTGGACACGCCCAACACAGCCAGGACATCCGCCGCCCCGGACACGGCGGACACCGACCCGGAAACCCCTTTGACGACCGGGGTCCCAGCGGCCGCCGCGAGGATCGCGGCGGCGGTGCTCACGTTGAAGGTCTTGAAGACCTCCTTGCCGCTGCCCGCGACGACAATGGTCCCGCTGGGCACCGGGACGGGATTCGCGGCGTGCTCGGCCAGGGCTGGATCAAAGTCGAGGACTGCCTGCCACCAACCCGACAGGAGCTGCGGGGTCAGATGTCCAGGGCGGACGAGGTCATCGCACCAGCGGCGCCATCGCTCGTCCGAGGTCGTCGTGGCCGAGCGCAACAGCGCGCCCAGGTGCTGACGGACCTCCTCCTGTCCTCCCGGCAACCCCCGGCCGGCGCTGGTGGGCATGGCCGGTTTCGTCGTGGTCATAACGGATTTCATAGCAACGACTCTGCCGAGGTTCGCGCTGCCAGGGCAGCTCATCGTGGGGGGCCACCATGAACCCCCAGCGTGACCAGCGTCGATACATGCCTGTCAGAATGCCCGCCAGACGCCCGTGCGGTCGCCGCTGCGGATGGCGTCGAAGCGTTGCCGCAGAGCAGCGGCAAGAGCGGGCTCGGCCGGAGCCCTGCGCAGCGGGCCGGTGAGCTGGACCAGGTCACGCATGCCCAGCAGGGTGTCGAACCCCGACCACTTGGCGAGGTCGTACCCGTAGGTCCTGGCGAACGCGTCGGACCATGCCCGCCCACGGCCGTAGCGCAGGGCGGCGTGCCATGAGGGGATCAGGTCGACCTCGCGCGGGCCGACGCAGACGTTGTCCCAGTCGCCCAGGACCACCGCGTCGTGGCCTGCCGACGAGTCCCACAGCAGGTTGCCGGCCCAGGCATCGCCGTGGATGACCCCGATGCCCAGCGGCCAATAGAGGGCGTTGACCTTGGTGCGGGTCTCCTCGATGTGTTCGGCCAGCCAGGCACGCTCGGCCTCCGGTAGCGCGGCCGCCGTCGCAGGTTCCGCCAATGTCGTGGACAGGGAGGTCAGCGGCATCCATCGTCTCAGCGGCACGGGCGGGTGTTCGGCCTGGTGAAGCGTCTCCAGCGTCCGGGCGAGGTGAGCGGAGGTCGGCCTTGGACCATCCGGTTGCGGATAGTAGGCCCAGAATCCGACTGTGGCATCGTCAACGGTGACCGCGTCAACGGCGGGCAGAGGTCGGGTCGCCGCGACCCCGTACTCGTCGGCGAGCCAGGCGGCGGCGCGCTGAGTCGCCCACATTCGATCGACGGATTGGGCCACGGTGAGCCTGGCGACCGCCCCCGCCCTGGGCAGCAGGTAGATGGCGTTGTTGTACCGGTGGATCAGCCGCGCCCCGGCTGCGTCGAGGCCCCTGGCCCGACAGGCGGTGTCCAAGATCCGTCGCAGCCGTGGATCGTCCGGCGGGTTCCCCACCGGACTCGGCATCTCGGGGGAGGCTGACTTGCCGGGCTCAGGGGACGTCATCTCGGGTGACCCAACAGATCGTTGAGCTGCCGCACGGCAGGCAGGGTCGCGTGTCCGCGCAACTCGTTTCGGACGTCTCCCACCGCACGCCGTCCACGATCGGTGGTCAGCGAGGACAGCAGCGGCGCGACTTCGGTCAGGACCGCGCAGGCTTGCTCAACGTCGCAGCCCGCCACGCCAGATTGACGCTGCGATGGCAGGCATGCCCTGGCAAGAGTCGCGCTGAGGAGGACCTTCCGGCGTTCCATGTAGCCCGATGCGGCGATGACGCGGGGAGCCAGCCTGCGGACCTGATCGTGGAGACCGAGATCGGTCGCGGCGTACGCGAACTCCGTGTCGAGCTGATCGATGGTGAAGAAAACGGTCCACGGGGGTTCGTCATCGGGCCGGATCCGGGCGAGCGCCGTCTCGGCCCGGCTCATGGCGCGTTCACAGCCCCGACGATCACCGGACCTGGCCAGCGCCCTCGCGTACATCGCCTCGCATCGGGCGATCGTGGCGTGTGATCCGGTGGCGGTGGCAGTCGTACGCCCGGCCATGGCAAGCAAGGCCGCCTCGCGGGGATCGTCGAGATGGCACGCCTGCATCGACATGTCGGTGAGGATGTGGGCACCCAGCGTCCGGTTCCGGCCGGCCTGCGCGAGCCTGAGTGCCTGGATGTAGAACCGCAACCCGAGGCCATGGAGACCACTGTCGAACGCCATGAAACCACCCAGATCGCACAGCCTGGCGGCGGCGGACATCAATTCCCTGCCAACGACCTCCGAGCAGCCACCTCGCAACAGCGGGAGAACCGTAGCCGTGACGTACTGCCCGAGCGCAACTCGGGCATGGCCACCGCCCAGACGGTGATCAACATCGGTAAACGCCTCGCACATGGTCCACACGACACGGACGTCCGCGTCGCAGACCGGCCGTTGGCCGTTGACGCTCACATGTTCGTCGAGCGTATCCAGCAGCCAGTCCCGGGTCGGTGCGGCCAGAGCCGCCGCCACCCAGGTCGATTGGTGCAGCACCCGCCGACGATTCACGTCCGCACTCCACAGGCCGGAGACGGTCTCAACCGTATCGCGAAGATCCGGATGCCACGTCAATCCCGGCACGTCACTTCCACAGGAACCCGACTCGAAACGGATGCGCTCCTCGCCGTAGGCCAATCCCATGTACCCGCGGGGGATACGTAATCCCTGCGCGATACGTTCCAGCACCTCGTAGGTACTGACCTGCTGCTGGTTGTTCCAGACCTGTCGCACCCGGGTCTCGGACATGCCGGTCAGCGCCGCGATGTTCGCCCTACTGAACCCGCGCCCGTTGAGAAACCGAAACACCGTGCCAACATCGCGGACCGCGAGCACATCACGCATGCGGCGTCCGTCCAGCGAGGCGTGATCCCACCAGCCCGGGTCGATCCGCGCCATCATCACCGCAGCCTCCCGGTGAGCGCCCGGAACACGTACCGTAGCGCATAGTCACCCCGGCGATGAACCCTGCTGCCATTGCCCAAGATCACTACTGGCCCAGATCCGACGGCCTACCGTGGTGAGCAGGTGACGAATCTTCGGAAGCCACTGGCCAGCAGCAGGTCGGCGGTGACGAGCGCCGATCAGGTCTGACCGCCGAGGCCAGTTGGTGGGAGTTTCTGAGTTGGATCGAGGACAACGGCCAGGTCTCCGCCGCCGGGGCCGCCGCGTCGAAGACGGCGCTCGTCATGGCGCTGGAGGCCGGTGACACCTCGCTGGCCGGCTATGTCCTGATGCGTCGCAGCCAGGAAGCGCTGGATGTGTTGAATCCCGCTCTCGCCGCCATGCTCGCCACGGCCGCTCAGCGTCAGCCCCTGGTACGGCCTCGGGCGCGTGCTCTCGCCGCCGTTCGCGAGGCGGAAGCACACGCGCTCGCCGGCTCGGCCGCATCCAGTCTTTCCCGAATCGACGACGCGATGCGACTGGCGGTTACCGCAGACGACGATGATCCTGCTGCGGCTCACTGCACTCCGCTCTACGTCACCGCGCACGAAGCGCGCTGCAGGCTGTTGCTTGGCCAGCCCGCTGAGGCGGCCAGCCGGTGCGAGCAGGTCCTCGCCGACCGGTCAGCGCTCCCGGCTCGACGAGGGGATGTGGCGAGCCAGCTTGGCCACCGCCCACTCGAACAGCGACAATCCGGAACTCGCCGGACCGCAGGCATCAGCCGCGCTGCGTCTCGCTATCAGCGCCGGCTCAGGTCGGGTCCTACGGGAGGTACAGACAGCGGCCGTCGCCCTGCAACGCCACTCTGGGGTTATCGAGGCCGCAGACTTCGCCGAGAAGTACTTCCACCTCCATGACCGGGCCGACCAGTGTGAGGATTGACGACATGCAGTTGATCACCTAAGCGACCAGCGCGAACGAGGGTGGCATAGCCGCGACCGTGGCGGTCCTGCCGATCGGAAGCTTCGAGCAGCACGGTGCGCACCTGCCGCTGGCCACCGACACCGCCATAGCGTGCGCGATCGCCAACGCCCTGGCGGACGCGTACCCGATCCGATTGCTCCCTCCCGTGACCATTGACTGCTCACACGAGCACGCCGCTTGGCCGGGCACGGTCAGCATCAGCCACACCACGCTCAGCGCGATCATCCGTGATGTCAGCGTCAGCCTCGCTCACCAGGGAATTCACCGGCTGGCGTTGGTCAACGGCCATGGCGGCAACTACGTCCTGAGCAACATCGTGCAGGAGGCCAATGTCGGCGGCCCCCGGCTGACGCTGTTTCCCACCCGGGCCGACTGGGATACCGCCCGCCGCGCCGCCGGTCTGGCCACCACCGCGCATCAGGTCATGCACGGCGGAGAACTGGAGGTCTCCCTTCTCCGCCACGCCTGGCCGGAGTCCGTACGCGACGGCGTCGACCAGGACGATCACTTCGCCGACGATCGCAACCTCCTGCTGGTCCACGGGATGGCCGTGTACACCAGCAGCGGCATCATCGGCGCCCCGTCGAACGGGACCCAGGTCAAGGGCAAGGCCATCCTCGACAGCCTCACCGCGTCGTTCGCCACCCACCTCGACGCGCTCGCAGACCGCCGCCAGGGTGGGCAGAACTCATCGCCCGAGCCGCCGGTGGTCCCGGCCGGCCCGCCCGCGACCACCGGGTAGTTCAGCCAGCTTGGGCGTTGTGCTGGGAAGCCAGGTCGGGCAACTCAGCCAGCGAGTCGAGGTGGAACAGGCACCGGCCGGCCACCGCCTCGTTCCGCAGGAGGTAGCCCCATGGGCCACGTCGCAACACCGCCGTCGGGATCCCGAGTTCCTGCGCCGGCCTGACGTCGTTGTCCAGCCGGTCACCGACGTACAGGATCTGCTCCGCAGGACAGTTCGCCTCCCCGATCATCCGCTGGGAAAACGCCGACCCCGGTTTCTCGGCACCCCAGCCGTCTGACGTGCCGATCAGGTCCACCGGCAACGCCAAGGACCGCAGGAGCCCCTCCGCCCTCGAGGTCTGGTTGCCGGCCAGCCCCACCAACAGCCCCTGCGCTCGCAACGCGGCCAGGCACGGCCTGGCATCCGGGTACAGATCCTCCTCCCCGAACGACTCCGGCTTCCCCGCCTGCGCCTGCCTTTCCGCGTCTGAGTTAATGCACCAGGACCGGGATTAGTTACCCAACCACCAGAGGGTTCGTTGATCACCTTTGGAGGGTTGGAGACAGTGACCAGTACCAAGACGAACCAGAATCCGACGACCGGCAAGCCCCGAGCGAGAAGTACGAGATCTTCGTCCAGGTTCTCACCGGACAGGCCACCCAGCGCGAGGCGGCCGAGCGGTGGGGCGTGGACCGGTCCACGATCGTGGGGATCTGTCGGACGGCCAAGCAGGGCGCACTGAACGCCCTCGCGGCCAGGATCCCCGGCCCTCGGGGCGCGTCCCCGGAGGCCGTTGCCCTGGTCGAGGCCAAGGCTGAAATCCAACGACTGCGGGCGACGGTGACCGAGCAGGCCGTGGCGATGCACCTGCACCAGGGAAAATCGCCATGGGGCTGACCGCTGGCCTGGTCGGTCCCCGCGTCGGCGCCGGTATCAAGGCCGGACTCCTCGCCCTCCCTCGACCACGCCATGGTCGAGGGAGGGTGGTCGCCGCGTCGGGCGGCGGCCGCCCTCGGTCTGGAGCACACCCGGGTGCCGCGCTGGCAGGTGCGGGCCCGCGACCGGATGCCTCGACGACGCCAGACCCGGGCCCGGGATTCCGGCGCATGCGCTGCTGGACTGGGAACGCGCGGCGATCTGCGAACTGGCCGAGGTCTGGGGTGAGGTCGACCGGTCCCACCGCAAGCTCGCCCACCGCGGCTCGCGGTTGGACCTGGTGCACGCCTCGGAGTCCACGGTGTTGCGGGTGCTGGTCGATGCTGGGGTGGTCCTGCCCGCCCGTGAGCGGCGCGAGCCAAGCTCGCGGCGGGCGTGGCCGGAGTGGGCCGACCTCGTCCCGGGGGTGATCTGGATCTACGACTTCACGCATGTTCGAGCTTCGGGGTGGTGTGCGATCGCGGTCATGGACGTCGTCTCGCGCTACTGGCTGGCCACGGTCGTGTCCGCGGAGGAGTCCTCGACCCAGGTCGAGGTCGCTTTCACCCGGGCGCTGGTCACCGACGGTAAGGACCACCTGTTGGAGGACCCGACGCTGCTGGCCGAGCTGTCCGGTGGGGTGGTGCCCGAGCGTGACGAGGTGCCGGTCCTGCTCGCGGTGTCGGATCACGGTCCGCAGATGACCTCGCACGCCACGGCGACGTTCATGGCCGGGGCCCGTATCGCCCAGCACTTCGGCCGGCCGGGAACCCCGAACGACCAGGCGTGGATCGAGACCCTGTTCGGACACGTCAAGGGCGAGTATCCGCACCTGGACAAGACTGAGGATCCCGGTGAGCTGGAACGGTAACTGACGCGGATTCAGGACTTCTACAACACCGTCCGGTTGCATCAGAGCCTCGGGTACGTCACCCCGGAGGAGGAACACCGGGGTCTGGGACCGGTCATCCGCAAGGCCCGCAGGGTCGGACTCGACCAGGCCCATGCCGCCAGGGTTGCCACTCGCCGCAAACTACGACAAGATCCCCTGTAGGCCCCCAACGGTGGTTGGGTAATACAACCCCAAACTGGTGCATTTTTTTCAGATACGCCAAG
Organism: Dactylosporangium sp.; assembly: GCA_013041765.1. Lineage (GTDB taxonomy): Bacteria > Actinomycetota > Actinomycetes > Mycobacteriales > Micromonosporaceae > JABDRL01. Next base: position 13,555 of record JABDRL010000333.1, read on the forward strand.
CCTGCCGTTCCCGCTCCACGCTCAGGTCGAATCCCGGGCGGAAGTACTGGAACGTCTCCCGGTGGTCGCCGCCACGGGCGATCACCGCGCCGAACACCGCCGCGAAGGTGTGCCGCAGCACCCCCAGCCGGTCCGCCCAGGTCCCGTACTCCCGAGTCTCATCAATGATCGTCTCGCCGACATCGAAGAACCCTACTGTCGTCGCCGCGCCGGGATAGCTGCCGGCCCCTGGAACGCGGGAAGGCGTGCTGTCCTTCGCCTCGGCGGAGCCGACATCGCGGCCACAGCCGAACCACACCGTCTCTGCGGCTACCTGTTCACTGTGGCCAAGGTGTAACACCGACGTCCACAGCGCCTGTCCTGTCCTGTCCTGCGGGCCGACGCCCCAGGGCAGCGGGCCAACCGGGTCGCCCTGTGCCGGTTGACCGGCGACACCCTCGCCACCGGCCTGGACCTTCTCGGCATCCAGGCGCCCCAACGGCTATAACCGCCCGGCGGCGAGCACATCACCGCCGGGTGTCCGATGAGGCAGCCGTGCCGTGGTGCGGCCGGTCCGTCATGGGGGGGTCCACGCTGGACCCCCCATGACGGACCGCGCATATCGTCAATCTCACGCTACGGTGCGTTCACGTACCGCATCGGGAGGCCCACATGCCCACAGATAACGAGGGCCGTCTCGACGGGCGGTCCATGCGCGAGGTGCTCGCCGCCCTCAACTCATGGTTTGAGCCTCAGGCCCTGCCTCACCGAATCTTGGCACAGCAGGTGGCGGTGCTGAACATCCCGACAGGCGCTCACTGTGTTGATCTTTTCTGATGTGCGCGGTGTGTGCTCGAGAGCCGGTGGCACCGGGGGGGTGACCCGGGTCAACCGGGGGCAACACGGGTCGACGGCCACGGTCGCAGGCGCCGCCCGTGTGCTCGGCGTGTGGTCATCGGTCGGCGCGGCGACCGGGGTCGACCTGGGCGAACGCGGGCCGCTCCCTGCCGACCTGGGTCAACGCGCGAGCCGGTACCATGGGTCCTCGCGCCCTCGTAGCTCAGGGGATAGAGCATCGGTTTCCTAAACCGTGTGTCGCAGGTTCGATTCCTGCCGGGGGCACCGAACAAGTCAGGGGTCGAACGTTACCCTGTGTAGTCACTTCTGCTGCTTCTTTGCCCCGTTGGCCTGCCAGTTGGCTGATGCTGTCGGTGGGGATTCTGAAGGTCGGTTTGACCTGGTGGCGTCCGGTGACGCGGATGTCGTGGACCAGGGTCTGCACGAGTTGCCGGGCCAGTTGGGGTTCGTCGGTGT
>JABDRL010000334.1 GCA_013041765.1 Dactylosporangium sp.
GACTGCCGATACAGCCGCACCGCCCGCTCCCGCAACTCGTCGGGGTACTTCTTGTTCGCCATGAGTTGACCTCCACCATGCCTATCGGCACGTGATCGGGTCACTCCAGAAATACGGGGGAAACTCAGCCCGTGCTCTCGGCCGGGCCGGGTTCACGGTCCTGGCCCAGTCCGGCATCGCCGGCGGCGTCTATGGCACCGACGACGAGCTGCGGGCCGCCGGGGTGCATCTGGTCACCGCCGAGCGGGTGTGGGCGGCGCCGCTGGTGCTGCGATACAAGCACACTGACGCGCAAGAGCTGGACCGGTTGCACCCTGGGCAGGGCATCGGGGCACTGTTCCACGCCGAGGGCAACCCGCTGCTGTTACGGGCCCTGATCAGCTCCGGGATCCGCGCCTACAGCTACGAGTTCGTCCACGACGGCGATACCTTCCCCCTGGCATCCCCGGGCGGGGAGATCGCCGGTGTGCAGGCGGTCCTGGTCGGGGCGAGGGCCTTGCAGCACCCCGCAGGCCGGGGTGTGCTCATCGCCGCCGTCACCGGCGCCACCCCGGCCGGGGTACTGATCATCGGCTGCGGTCATGTCGGGGCCGCCGCAGCCCGCACCGCCGCCGCACTCGGTGCCCAGGTCACCGTCCTGGCCCACACCACTGCGTCCGCAGACCGCTACCGGACACAGACACCGGAGGGCGTACGGGTGGAGATCAACACGCCGGAGCGCCTGCGGACCTGGCTGGACCGGGTCGACCTGGTCATCGGCGCAATCCTGGTCTCCACGCACGACACTCCGCCGATGATCACCGAGTCGGATCTGGGCCTGATGCGTCCCGGGGCGGTCATCGTCGACGCCACGTGCGGCTACGGTGCGGGCTACCTGCCCACCGCCGGCCCGGTCCAGCGGATCGACGACCCGCCCAGGGTGGTGCGGGGCATCCTGCACGTCAAGGTCGACACCCTGCCGGCGGCCACCCCGCTGACCACCACCCAGGCGTACACCACCGCGATCATCCCGTACCTGGTCCGGCTGGCCAACGTGGTGCTGCGTGGCGCCGAAGACCCGGTGATCGCCTCCGCGTGCATCGCCGCCGACCACCACCTCGTCCATCCGGTCTGCCGCCAGCACGCCGGCGTCTACGGGATCCCGACATGAGCACCCCGATCCCCGCCGGTGTCCACAGTGACGGCGCGTTTCCGTCGCCGACGGCAGTTGGCGCAGAGGCTGCGGCCGGGGCGCAGGCTGTGGTGGACGGCTACACCGCCCGCGCACGCTTCGCCTTGGCCGAAGCCCACCACGTCCACCAGCCACCGGTCTTGGCGGGTCTGCTCGCCCATGCCCAGCACGTCCTGGAGATCCCGTGCGCCGGCGGGCACTTCCTCGCCGCCTACGCCACTGCCGGCGTCCGGGTCACCCTGGCTGACGCCAACCCGGCGATGCTCGCCGTTGCCACCATCCACGCCCAGGAGGTCGGACTGGCCGCCGACCAGGTCGAGACGGTGCACTGCCTGCTGCCCGAGGTACCCCCGGTGGCCGGGGTCGACCTGGTCGTGGTCCCCAACGCCGCCATCAATCAGCTGCTGGTCTGCTGCGAGCTCACCGCGTTGCTGGCCGGGCTGGCAGCGGCGGCACCGGGCGCCCGGCTGCTGCTCCAGGTGGTCACCGTCGCCGCAGATGGGCGACCCGATCGTTGCGGCTGCTACGACCCGACCCGGCCTGACGGGTGCTGGGAGGTCGACCGGTCCTTCGACCCGGGGCGGGCCGGCGGGGCCACCGCCCGGTGGCGCCATCAACGGCGGCGGGGCAACACGCTGCAGATCCGCTTCGACTACCGCGACGAGGACGGCGACAGCCTGCACACCAGCACCGTCACCCTTCACCTCCTGGGCCGCAGCAACATGCTGACCGACTGCACCACCGCAGGGCTGTCCGACATCGAGGTGCACCCGGATCCCGGTGGCCCCACACAACTGGTGGCGGCCCTGCCCGAAGGTCGGCCGTGAACACCACGATCGCCGACGCCGACGGCTACTGGCGCCGCTACTACCACGAACGGTTCCAGTTCGGTCAGGGCACCGAGGACCTCGTGGCCACGCTGCGCACCGTGCCACCGGTGGAACGCTGGGTCGACCTGGGCTGCGGCTCGGAATCCCTGCTGTGGGCCATCGCCCTGCGCGCGACCCGGCTGGTGGCCGTAGACGCCGACCCGCACCGCCTGGTGCTGCTGCGTCAGATGGCCGGCACGCATCGCCTGCGCGGCGTCTACCGCACCGCCCTGGAACTGTGCGAACACCCCGATCCGCACACCGCGTGGGCCACCCGTCGCGCCAGCCTGCACGCAACGATCGTCGCCGACTGCCTCACCGGCGACCCCGTCGCCGATCCGCGCCTACCAGAGCGCGGCTTCGACCTGGTCACCCAGATCGGGCTGTTGGGACTGTGCCGTACCCCGGAGCACTTCGCCGCCTGCTTCACCAGCCTGCGCCGGCTGCTGGCCCCTGGTGGTTGGGCCGTGGGAGCCAACTGGGTCCCTGCCCGCTCTACCGGCCGGGTGCCCCTGACCGCGGATCTCTACCAGGCTGCGGCCGATCGGGCCGGGCTGCGACTGCATCAGCTTGGCGAGGTCCCCATCAGTGGCGATGCGGACTTCACCGCGCTGTGGATCTACGTTGGAAGGAGCCTGTGATGCCCGCCCTCACCGACCCGATCTTCGCGCCTGTGGGTATTGCCCACCTCACCAGCGACAACGTCGACCTGCTGCGAGCAGCGGCAGCCGGTAGACGTCGACTGCGGGTGACCACCGCCGCGCAGCTCAACGGCAACCCGCACATCGGCACGGTCGTCACGATCCTCACCGTGTTCGCCCTGGCCAGGCACGCCGCCGACCGCCTCGACCTCCCCGCAACGGTGATCTTCGACGCTCTGGAGAACGCCCCCGCAGAGCGCGTCGACCGCGACGGCGAGATCTACACCCGCACCGTCGGTGACCTCATCGAATCGGGGCACACCAGCCATGCCGAACGGTTCCGCGGCTTCGAGCAGGTCCTCACCTGGGCATCCCAGGCTGCCGGTATCCGCTACGAGGTCCGCCCATACACCGTCTACCAGGCGCTATGCCCGGTCCGCGAGTGCCTGCACCACATCGGCGCCCGGCTGGAAGAGTTCCGGCCGATCGTCGCCCCGGCCGACGGCGTCGTGCGGATCCGTCCGCGCTGCCCGCAGTGCCGCCTGATGGAGAAATCCGCCAGCAGCCTGCGGATCAGCGCCGGCCCCGGCGTGGTGCACCTCGACAGTCGCTGCCCTGACCACGGACCCTACCGGGCCAGTATTCCCGTGGATGGCAGCGACGGCTGGTACGACGCCAACACCCCGGTCCGCAGCATCCAGAAGGGATACCTGCTGGCGTACGAGCGCGACCAGTACGACGCCTGCTCGGTGTCGGTCGACGGCGCCGACTGGGGCGGCGCCTGGCACGCCCACGTCCTGGCACCCGCCCTGGCCACCCTCGGCATCCCCGTGCCCGACTGGCCGATCAGCGTCTTCACCCCGCTGATCGTCGACCGCAGCGGCGGGAAGCTCTCTAAGACCCTCTACGTGCGACACGGCGCCTACGCCGATCTGCCCGACCTGTTCCTCGATCTCAACACCCTCATCCGCCGCCACGGCACCGACATCCTCACCACTCTGTGGGACGAGGTCTGCCGGTGGGCCGCTGAACCCCGCCGGCTGCACCGCCACTACAGCGTCGACCACCTCGCCGAGATCATCCACTCCGCGCAGCCCGCCCGCGCGGCGAGGCTGCGCAGCGCCTGACGGGCCACCGCCATGATCAACATAGTGTTCGACGTCAGCGGCTGTACCAGGCCCAACCCGCCAGCCACCAGCCTGCTCCAAGCGATGCGCGACACTGCGGCCCTGCTCGGCTGTACTGTCCTCGGTGAACTGCCCGTGGCCTTCCAACCCCACGGCGCCACCTGCGTGATCGTGCTCGCCGAGTCTCACCTGACGGTGTCGACCTGGCCAGAACACCACATGGCCTACATCGACGTGTTTACCTGCCGCGCCGACGTCGAACCAGCGACCGCGATCAAACCCATCCTCGCTGTGCTCGGCGCCTCCAACGCCGGAGTGGCACGGCAGCGCATCCACCGGCTGCGGCCCGCACGACTGTCACAGCCAGTTGGGTTGACCGTCAGCACCGGTCCCTGACCGGGGCCGCTCGTAGCCGGTATCGACGGTGACACGCAGGCCGCTGGCTGAAGGTCCCCCGGTTCCCTGGAGAGTCGGGCTACCTGGCTCCGGCCGGGGCCAGGTCGTTGGCGGGTGATGCCGGCGATTCCAGGGCCCCCTGATGGTAGGCGGCCTCGTACTGGTCGGGGCT
>JABDRL010000339.1 GCA_013041765.1 Dactylosporangium sp.
GTGCGAGGCGGAGACGCAGGTGATCTCCCGACTCGTCGGCAGCCACGTCCAGCGACTGGCCACGATTGCCAACGGCGACGGCATCTGCACGACCCACATCCCGACCGTGAGGATCAGTTCATGACCGAGCAGACCATCACGCCCAGTCCCGCCGACCAGCTGGCCGGGATCGGCGCCTACGCCTACGGCTGGGCCGATTCCGACGTCGCTGGTGCCTCGGCCCGTCGCGGCCTCAACGAGGACGTCGTCCTGGACATCTCGGGCAAGAAGCACGAACCCCGGTGGATGCGGGAGCTGCGGCTCAAGGGCCTGCGCCTGTTCGAGCGCAAGCCGATGCCGGCGTGGGGCGCGGACCTGACGGGCATCGACTTCGACACCATCAAGTACTTCGTCCGCTCGACCGAGAAGCAGGCGACCAGCTGGGACGAGCTGCCGGCGGACATCAAGAGCACCTACGACCGGCTCGGTATCCCCGAGGCGGAGAAACGTCGGCTGGTCGCCGGGGTCGCCGCGCAGTACGAATCCGAAGTGGTGTACCACGCCATCCGGGAAGACCTGGAGCGGCAGGGCGTGATCTTTCTGGACACCGACACCGGTCTCAGGGAGCACGAGGACCTCTTCCGGGAGTACTTCGGCTCGGTCATCCCGGTGGGGGACAACAAGTTCGCCGCGCTCAACACCTCGGTCTGGTCCGGCGGCAGCTTCATCTATGTGCCCAAGGGCGTCCAGGTCGAGATCCCGCTCCAGGCCTACTTCCGGATCAACACCGAGAACATGGGGCAGTTCGAGCGGACGCTGATCATCGTTGACGAGGGCGCCTACGTGCACTACGTCGAGGGCTGTACCGCCCCGATCTACTCGTCGGACTCGCTGCACTCCGCCGTCGTCGAGATCATCGTGAAGAAGAACGCCCGCTGCCGGTACACCACGATCCAGAACTGGTCGACCAACGTCTACAACCTGGTCACCAAGCGGGCCGTCTGCCACGAGGGCGGGACCATGGAGTGGGTCGACGGCAACCTCGGCTCCAAGGTGACCATGAAGTACCCCGCGGTCTTCCTCACCGGCGAGCACGCTAAGGGCGAGGTGCTCTCCGTCGCCATGGCCGGTGCCGGCCAGCACCAGGACGCCGGGGCCAAAATGGTGCACGCCGCACCGCACACCTCCTCGACGATCATCTCCAAGTCGATCGCCCGGGGCGGGGGCCGGACCTCCTACCGCGGCCTGGTGCAGGTTCTCGACGGTGCGCACGCCGCGAAGTCGACGGTCAAGTGCGACGCCCTGCTCATCGACTCCATCTCCCGGTCGGACACCTACCCCTACGTCGACGTCCGGGAGGACGACGTGGCCATGGGGCACGAGGCGACCGTGTCCAAGGTCAGCGATGATCAGCTGTTCTACCTCATGAGCCGGGGCATGACCGAGGACGAGGCCATGGCGATGATCGTGCGTGGCTTCATCGAACCGATCGCCAAGGAGCTGCCGATGGAGTACGCCCTCGAACTCAACCGACTGATCGAACTCCAGATGGAAGGGGCCGTCGGCTGATGGGCACCTCGACGTTGACACCAGCGAACCCGCTGGGACCGGCGACGACCAAGGCACAGGCCCTGCGGTCGTACGACCCGGACGACTTCCCCGCGCTGACGGGCCGGGAGGAGGAGTGGCGCTTCACCCCGCTGGACCGGTTGCGCGTGCTGCTGGAGGGCGCCGGCGGGGCCGAGCGCCGGTCCCGGCCCGCCCCGGACCACGGTCCGCTGCCCGACGGTGTCAGCATCACCGACGTCAGCCGGGAGGACCCCCGGATCGGCAGCGTGCTGACCCCCTTCGACCGGCTGAGCGCGCTGGCCTTCAACGGTTTCGACACCGCGACGGTGCTCCGGGTGGACCCCGGCACGGCGCCGGCGGAACCGGTGGCCCTGCGGGTCCTCGGCGGGTCGGCCGACGCCGCGACCTACGCCCACACGTTCATCGAGATCGGGACGCTCGCCGACGCCACGCTGGTGATCGAGCAGGCCGGGGGCGGCGCGCTCGCCGACAACGTCGAGGTCGCCGTGGCCGACGGGGCCCGGCTGACCCTGGTGACGGTGGCCGGCTGGGATCCCGACGCGGTCCAGGCCCAGCACGTGCGGTTCCAGCTCGGCCGCGACGCCAGCGTCGTCCACGTTCAGGTGACGGTCGGCGGATCGCTGGTACGGCAGTACACGAGTGTGGAGTACACCGGCCCCGGTGGCGACTGCGAGGCCCACGGCCTGTACTTCGCGGGATCCGGCCAGCACCTCGAACACCGGCTGCTGGTCGACCACGCGGTGCCCAGCTGCCGCAGCCATGTCACCTACCGGGGTGCGCTGCGCGGTGCGCACGCCCATACCGTCTGGGTCGGCGACGTCCTGATCCGGGCGGCGGCCACCGGTACGGACACCTACGAGATCAACCGCAATCTCGTGCTCAGCGACGGGGCCAGGGCCGACTCGGTGCCCAACCTGGAGATCGAGACGGGCGAGGTCGTCGGGGCCGGCCACGCGAGCACGACCGGCCGGTTCGACGACGAGCAGTTGTTCTACCTCATGAGCCGGGGTATCCCCGCCGAGGAGGCCCGCAAGCTCGTGGTCTCCGGGTTCTTCGCGGAATTGCTCGTCCGGGTCCCCGTCGCGGCGCTGCGCCAGCGGCTGGCGGAAGCCATCGACGCCAGGCTGGCGGGGGAGGAGCGGTGAACGACGGCGGCGGCCAGACCCCGGTGTGCTCGGTCACCGAGCTGCCCCGGGGAACGGTCCGGGCCGTCGACGTCGACGGCGTGGCCGTCGCCCTGGTGCGCACCGCAGAGGGCGACCTGCACGCCGTGTCCGACCAGTGCTCCCACGCGCGGGTCCCCCTGAGCGAGGGCGAGGTCGACGGCTGCGCCCTCGAATGCTGGCTGCACGGTTCACGCTTCGACCTGCGTACCGGTCAGCCACACAACCTGCCAGCGACGACACCGGTGCGGGTCTACCCCGTCGAGGTGCGCGAGGGCAACGTGTACGTGACGGTCAACTGAGGAGAACACACGTGAGCACCCTGGAGATTCGGGATCTGCGGGTTTCGGTGAAGGCGCCCGGCGCGGGCGGGCAGGATGAGTTCAAGCCGATCCTCGACGGGGTCGATCTGACCGTCCGATCCGGAGAGACCCATGCGATCATGGGGCCGAACGGCTCGGGCAAGTCCACGCTGGCGTACTCGATCGCCGGCCACCCGAACTACGCGGTCACCGGCGGCACGGTCACCCTGGACGGCACGGACGTGCTGGCGCTGAGCGTTGACGAGCGGGCCCGCGCCGGGATGTTCCTCGCCATGCAGTACCCCGTCGAGGTTCCGGGAGTGAGCGTCGCGAACTTCCTGCGCACGGCCAAGACCGCCATCGACGGGCAGTCTCCGAAGCTGCGGACGTGGGCCGGCGAGCTGCGTACTGCCATGACGCGGCTGCACATGGACCCGGCGTTCGCCCAGCGCAACGTCAACGAGGGCTTCTCCGGTGGGGAGAAGAAACGGCACGAGATCGTCCAGCTGGAGCTGCTCAAGCCCAAGCTGGCCGTGCTCGACGAGACCGACTCCGGCCTGGACATCGATGCGCTGCGGGTGGTCAGCGAGGGCATCAACCGGGTTCGGGAGACCGGGATGACCGGGCTGCTGCTGATCACCCACTACACCCGGATCCTGCGGTACGTCCGGCCGGATTTCGTGCACGTCTTCGTCGCCGGGAAGATCGTCGAAGAGGGCGGGGCCGACCTGGCCGACCACCTGGAGGACGCCGGCTACGAGGGCTATCTCGCCACGGCGGGGTCGCGCGGATGACCCGGACGATCCCGGCGCCGACGCTGGACGTCGACCGGGTGCGCGCGGATTTTCCGATCCTCGCGCGCCTGGTCAACGGGCATCCCCTGGCCTACCTCGACTCTGCGGCCACCTCGCAGAAACCTCGGCCGGTGCTCGACGCCGTGCGGGAGTACTACGAGCGGCACAACGCCAACGTCGCCCGATCGGTGCACACCCTGGGGACCGAGGCGACCGAGGCGTACGAGGGGGCGCGGGCCAAGGTCGCCGGATTCATCGGGGCGGGGTCGGCCGACGAGGTGGTCTTCACCAAAAACTCGACAGAGTCGATCAACCTGGTGGCCCATGCGTTCTCCTCGATGGCCGCCGACCCGCGGTTCCGGCTGGGTCCGGGCGACGAGATCGTCGTGTCCGAGATGGAACATCATTCCAACCTCGTGCCCTGGCAGCTGCTGTGCCAGCGGACCGGTGCCAAGCTGCGCTGGTTCGGCATCACCGAAGCCGGTCGGCTCGACCTGACCGACCTCGACCGGCTGGTCACCGAGCGGACCAAGCTGGTGGCCCTGGTGCACTACTCGAACATTCTGGGCACCATCAACCCGACCGCGACGGTCGTGGCCCGGGCCCGGCAGGTCGGGGCCCTGACGCTGCTGGACGCTTCCCAATCCGTGCCGCACCTGCCGGTGGACGTCGGCGTACTCGGGGCGGACTTCCTGGCCTTCACCGGGCACAAGATGTGCGCACCCACCGGGATCGGCGGCCTGTGGGCGCGGGCGGACCTGCTGGAGGCGATGCCACCGTTCCTCGGTGGCGGATCGATGATCGAGACGGTGCTGATGACGGGGTCGACGTACGCGCCCCCTCCGGCCCGGTTCGAGGCGGGCACCCCGCCGGTCGCCAAGGCGGTCGGCCTCGGCGCCGCCGTGGACTACCTGCGCGGCATCGGGATGGCCGCCGTCGCCGAGCACGAGAAGCGCTTGACGGCCTACGCGCTCGACGCCCTGGCCACGGTCCCGGAGATACGGATCATCGGGCCGACCGATCTGGTCGACCGGGGGGCGACCATCTCCTTCGCCTTCGCCGGGGTCCACCCGCACGACGTCGGTCAGGTCCTCGATGCCCAGGGCGTGCAGGTGCGGGTCGGCCACCACTGCGCCCGACCCACCTGTGCCAGGTTCCGGGTCCCGGCCACCACCCGGGCGTCCTGCTACCTGTACACGACGACCGATGAGATCGATGCGCTGGTGCGGGCACTGGCCGTGGTCCGGAAGGTGTTCGCCTGAGATGCAGCTCGACCAGCTCTACCAGGAGATCATCCTGGACCACTACAAGCATCCGCGCGGGTGCGGGTTGCGGGCGCCCTACGGCGCCGAGGCGCACCACGTCAACCCGACCTGCGGGGACGAGATCACCCTCCGGGTCCGGGTCGGGGGTGGCCGGGTCGAGGACTGCTCCTACGACGCCACGGGATGCTCGATCAGCCAGGCGTCGGCCAGCGTGCTGTTCGAGCTGGTCGAGGGCGCCAGCGTCGAGGAGGCCCTGCGGGACCACGGGGCCTTCGCCGAGCTGATGGCCGGGCGGGGCACGGTGGAGCCCGACGAGGAGGTCCTGCAGGACGCCGTGGCGTTCGTCGGGGTCGCCCGCTATCCGGCCCGGGTGAAGTGCGCGTTGCTGCCGTGGATGGCCTTCAAGGACGCCCTGCTCCGGGCCGTCGGGGCAGCGGACGAGCGAATACCAGCGAAGGAGGGCTGAACCATGACCGAACGCTCAGCCTCTGCGATGCCAGCGACGACGACCGACGGCGCGGGGCCGGCGCCGGGGGCCACCGCCGATCCGGCGGAGGTCGCCGAGGCCCTCAAGGACGTCGTCGATCCGGAACTGGGCATCAACGTCGTCGATCTGGGTCTGGTCTATGGCGTGCACGTCAACGACGACAACGTCGCCACCGTTGACCTGACCCTGACGTCCGCGGCCTGCCCGCTGACCGACGTTATCGAAGCCCAGGTGCATCAGGCCCTGTGCCTGGGGCCCGGCGGCGGGCTCGTCAGGGAGGCGCGCCTCAACTGGGTCTGGATGCCGCCCTGGGGGCCAGACAAGATCACGGACGAGGGCCGAGAGCAGTTGCGTGCCCTGGGCTTCAACGTCTGAGGACGAACGATCGCGATTGGGTGGGGCATCGGTGTACCCAGGACGACACCGCAGCCACACTCAAGACAGGCGGAGAACGGCGGCAGGGATGTGAGCGGTGGACCTGGAACCGCGGCGAGCGGCGGCCGGTGGGTGGAGGTCGCCCCGGCCCGGCTGCCCGGCTGGGTGGCCCGCTTCGGTCAGCGGCACGGCGGCCCCGCGGCGGCCAGCATCGCCGACGGCGTGGTGGTGCTGGAG
>JABDRL010000376.1 GCA_013041765.1 Dactylosporangium sp.
GCTTGGTGGTCAACCTGATGGGGGTCGACAGCTTCCTTCCCGGGTCACAGGTCGCGCTGCGCCAGGTCCCGGACCTGGATGCGCTGCTCGGCGAAACGTTCGAGTTCCGCATCATCAAGATCAACAAGCGCCGCCGCAACATCGTGGTGAGCCGTCGCGTGGTCCTCGAGGAGGAACGCGAGAAGAAGAAGCGCAAGCTGATCGGCGAGCTCGAGAAGGGCCAGATCCGCAAGGGTGTCGTGTCCTCGATCGTCAACTTCGGTGCCTTCGTGGACCTCGGTGGCGTCGACGGCCTCGTGCACGTCTCGGAGCTGTCCTGGAAGCACATCGACCACCCCTCCGAGGTTGTCGAGGTCGGCCAGGAGGTCGAGGTCGAGGTGCTCGATGTCGACCTCGACCGCGAGCGGGTCTCGCTGTCGCTCAAGGCGACCCAGGAAGACCCCTGGCGGCAGTTCGCCCGGACGCACGCGATTCAGCAGATCGTTCCTGGCAAGGTCACCAAGCTGGTGCCGTTCGGCGCGTTCGTTAGGGTCGACGACGGTATCGAGGGCCTGGTGCACATCTCCGAGTTGGCCGAGCGCCACGTGGAGATCCCGGAGCAGGTCGTGCAGGTCGGCTCGGATGTCATGGTCAAGGTCATCGACATCGACCTGGAGCGGCGACGGATCTCGCTGTCGCTCAAGCAGGCCAACGAGGGCTTCGTCGAGGGCGAGGAGCACTTCGACCCGACCCTCTACGGGATGGCCGCGACGTACGACGAGCAGGGCAACTACATCTACCCGGAGGGTTTCGACCCGGTGACCGCCGAGTGGATGGAAGGCTACGACAAGCAGCGCGAGGAGTGGGAGCGGCAGTACGCCGAGGCCCGCCAACGCTGGGAGGCCCACACCAAGCAGGTGCAGACCGCTCGGGCGACGGAGGCGGCCGAGCAGGCCGGCGAGGCTCCGGCAACGGGCGCGCCGGCGGTTGCGGTCCAGACCGGCGGCGGCGGTGGCCGGCAGGCCGAGGAACCCAGCGGCACGCTGGCGACGGACGAGGCGCTCGCGGCTCTGCGGGAGAAGCTGGCTGGCGGTAGCCGCTAGTCAGCACGGCTATTCGCGGTTTCGGATGGGCCCGCCAGGAAATTTCCTGGCGGGCCCATCGCCGTGCGGGCCAGGATCGCCGGCCACCGGTCAGCGATACGTCCTACGGCGACATCATCTGGGCGATTGCCGAAGCCCCCGCGAGGGCGTACCAGCTGCCGACGACCAGGGACGTCGTGGCCGTCACGAACGAGACGGCCCCAGCGACGTGCGCGGCGAGCCGCAGCCGAGGAGACCCTGCCCTGGTCCTGACGCGGGTGCGGCCCGGGGTGCGGCCCGGGGTGCGGCCCGGGGCCGGGCAGACGACATAGTGGCGAAGCCCGGGTTGTCCGATTCGGTGTCGGGCGGATGGCCGTCGTCTGGACAATGTGGTGGTATTTCTGTGATTTCCGGTATATCCACTGGGTCTTTCGATGCTCTGGGCAGGGTTCCCCGTCACCACTGCGCCTCCTTACAGATAAGACAAGTAGACAAATACGGTATTGCGGAATTTTTGGTTTTGATGTATGCCACGCCGGGGGTGGCGTCGCGAATGCGAATCGGATGCGGTTGACTGGCGGTGTGCTCATGGTCGGACTCACGGGTGGCATCGGGGCGGGCAAGAGCGCCGTCGCGGCACGGTTGGCCACCCACGGCGCCGTGCTCATCGATGCTGATCAGCTCTCCCGAGCGGTCGTCGCGCCGGGTACGCCCGGCCTTGCCGAGGTGGTCGCGTTGTTCGGCCCGGCGGTGCTCGGCGAAGACGGCCGGCTGGACCGCGCGGCGATCGGGGCGCTGGTCTTCGGCGACCGGGCGGCCCGCCGCGCGCTGGAGGCGATCATCCATCCCCGGGTGCTGGCGCGGTCGACGGCGATCGCCGCGGGTGTTGCTGAGGACGCCGTCGTCGTCAACGATGTGCCGCTGCTGGTCGAGGCGGGGCTGAGCGCGGCGTACGACGTGGTGGTCGTGGTCCGTGCCGCGTCCGAGCTGCGGATCCAGCGCCTGCTGCGCGATCGTGGCCTCAGCGAGCCGGAGGTCCTGGCGCGGATGGGCACCCAGGCCACCGACCAGCAGCGGGCGGCGGTCGCCGACATCGTCATCGACAACGACGGCTCCTACGAGGCACTGCTGGCCGCGGCCGACGAGGTCTGGCGGGAACTGCGGTCCCGGGCCGACGCCCGGTAGAGAGGCCGTGCGGGCACCGTGCCCCGGAGCATGAGGGGCGCTCGCGGCGGACGGTCGGCGCGCAATGCGCGACCACACAGTGCGCTCGCCGGCCCAGAAGGTCGGGGCAGCAACCATGTGCCGGGCGGAGCCGGCCGGTTGTGGCCGGTCGATCGCTCCGGGCGGCCGCCGCGAGCGGCCTACGTGCTCACCGTAGCGCGGTGATCTTCGCGACACAATCGCATTGCTGAATATGCATGGATACCCGCCTCCGGGGTGTCACCCGGTTGGTGGAGGCAGGTTGCCCTACGTGCCTTTTCGCAGCTGAGACGGTGGGGTCGCGGTGACGGTAACTGTCGTGGCCGCGGCGTACCGTGACCGCATGACGCTCGACATTCCACGCCTGGAAGGCCGATTCCAGGTCGTTAGCGACTACCAGCCGGCCGGGGACCAGCCAGCGGCCATCGCCGAGCTGGCGCGGCGCCTGCGGTGTGGCGAACGCCACGTTGTGCTGCTCGGTGCCACCGGCACCGGCAAGAGCGCGACGACCGCCTGGCTGATCGAGCGACTCCAGCGCCCGACACTGGTGATCGTCCCGAACAAGACGCTGGCCGCGCAGCTGGCCAAGGAATTCCGCGAATTGCTGCCCCACAACGCTGTCGAGTATTTCGTCAGCTACTACGACTACTACCAGCCTGAGGCATATATCCCGCAGACCGATACGTACATCGAGAAGGACTCGTCGATCAACGAGGAGGTCGAACGGCTGCGGCATGCGGCGACGATGAGCCTGCTGACCAGGCGCGACGTAGTCGTGGTCGGGACCGTCTCCGCGATCTACGGCCTCGGCGCGCCGGAGGAGTACCTCGGTCAGGCGGTCACCGTGCGGGTGGGCGACGAGATCGAGCGGAACGACCTGCTGCGGCGCCTGGTCAACATCCAGTACGCCCGCAACGACATCGCCTTCGACCGGGGAACCTTCCGGGTCCGGGGGGACACGTTGGAGATCATTCCGGCGTACGAGGAGCTGGCGATCCGGATCGAGCTGTTCGGCGACGAGGTGGAGCGGCTGGCCTACCTCCATCCGCTGACCGGGGAAGAGATCCGCGAGGTCGGCACGCTGATCATTTTTCCGGCGACGCACTACGCCGCCGGACCGGACCGGATGGAGCCGGCGATCGGTCGGATCGAAGCGGAGCTGGAGACCCGGCTGGCGGAGCTGGACCGCCAGAACAAGCTGCTCGAAGCGCAGCGGCTGCGCATGCGTACCACCTACGACATTGAGATGATGCGGCAGGTCGGCTTCTGCTCCGGCATCGAGAACTATTCCCTGCACATCGATGGGCGAGAATCGGGCAGTCCGCCCAGCTGCCTGATCGACTACTTCCCGGATGACTTTCTCACGGTCATCGACGAGTCCCACAACACGGTGCCGCAGATCGGTGGCATGCACGAGGGGGACGCCTCCCGGAAACGCACCCTGGTGGAGCACGGGTTCCGCCTTCCCAGCGCGAGGGACAACCGCCCGCTGCGGTTCGACGAGTTCGCTGAGCGGGTCGGGCAGACGGTCTATCTCTCGGCGACGCCGGGTACCTGGGAGCTGGCCCAGTCCGGCGGGGAATTCGTCGAGCAGGTGATCCGGCCGACAGGCCTGGTCGATCCCGAGGTGGTGATCAAACCGACGCGGGGGCAGATCGACGATCTCATGCACGAGATCGGGCTGCGGACCGAGCGCGGTGAACGGGTGCTCGTCACGACCCTGACCAAGAAGATGGCGGAGGACCTCACCGACTACCTCCTGGACCATGGCTCCCGGGTGCGCTACCTGCACTCGGAGGTCGACACGCTGCGGCGTATCGAGCTGCTCCGGGAACTTCGCAGGGGAGACTACGACGTGCTGGTCGGAATCAACCTGCTCCGGGAGGGCCTCGATCTGCCGGAAGTGAGCCTTGTCGCCATCCTGGATGCCGACAAGGAGGGGTTTCTCCGCTCGACCACGGCGTTGGTGCAAACCATCGGGCGGGCGGCACGTCACGTCTCCGGTCAGGTCCACATGTACGCTGACACCGTCACGAAGGCCATGGCTCGGGCAATCGACGAGACGAATCGCCGCAGAGCAAAGCAGGTAGCCCATAACCGAGCAAATGGTGTTGATCCGCAGCCACTCAGAAAAAAGCTGGGCGATATTCTCGACGATATTTATCGCGAAGCCGACGAATCGGAGGCGTTGGTCGCCGGAGCCGGCCGGCAGCTCAGCCGGGGCAAGTCGCCGGTGCGGGACGCTCGCGGTGGGGCTCGTGGCGGTGCGGGGAGAGCCGCTACCGGCCCGGGTCGGGGCGCGGAACCGGCTTCGGCGGGTATGGCCCGCGCGGAGCTGGCCACGCTCATTGCCGAGTTGAGCGACCAGATGCTGGCAGCCGCGCGAGAGTTGCAGTTCGAGTTGGCGGCCAGGATTCGTGACGAAGTATCCGATTTGAAGCGGGAACTGCGCGGAATGGACGCCGCTGGCCTGTGATGAGTGGTGGCGCGGGCGGGAGATAGTCGGCGATACTGCTGCCCTAAGCGGGAAGCGCTGGCGCCCAGCGGTGCGAGAGGTGTCAATGAACGTGGCATACGACCTGCACGACGAGATGAATCCCGCCCGGCTGCGGATGGGGCACGATGTGCCGAAACCATCCGTCGATGGGCCAAGCGCTCCTGCCCCCGGGGCGATGGCGAGCGACGTGCCAACGCCGGCTCCGCCCGAAACAGCGGCGACCGGCGACACGGTCTTGGCCGTTTCGGATACCGAGGCTTTTTCGGATACCGAGGCTTTTTCGGGTGCGGAGGCGTCAACCGGTGCGGCGTTGGCTCCAGCGGCGCCAGAGACCGTGGCTTCGGACGAGGTTGTGCCGGATGAGGCTGCCCCGGACGAGGCCGAGGCGCCGAACCGGGAACCGACCGAGGCGCCCACCACGCCGACCCGCAACCCTGGAGCGCTCGCGGCGGCCCTCTCCGCGGCCCGGGCGGCCCGAGCCGCCCAGGTGCGCACGGACGTTGCCACCCTGGCTTCCCGGCCCGCGCCGCAACCCGTGAGCCGGGCCGACGACGACGTGCTGCTGGAGACGCTTGAGGCGGTTCTCGCCGGGCTCAAGGCGGTGCCCGACGACCCGGTGCGGGCGGAGAACGGGGACGGCGCCGAAGCGCCGGCTGACGTGGCGCTCAGCGGGCCGCCAGAGCCTGGCCTGGCCTCCATCGGATTCGGTGAACGTGCCGCCGGACCGGAACCGTCCGGCGCGGCGGCGCCGGACGCGATGCCGGGGACTGGCGGTGAATCCGCCGCACCGGCCGCACCGGCCGATTCCGCCGCACCGGCCGCACCGGCCGATTCCGCCACACCGGCCGCACCGGCCGTGGCGGACACCGCCGTCGCCCCCACCGACCCGGCTCCTGCCGGGGAGCCCGAGCCCTCGTCGCGGCGGCGGTCGGGGCGGTGGGTGCTGATCGGGATGCTGCTCGTGGTGCTGAGCGTCGCCGGCATCGTCGCGGTGCTGTGGGGGCCGGGCGGGCTCGCCGATCGCTAGGGCGCGTCCCGCGGCTCGGCAGGTGTCTCGGACGTCTCACCACCCACGGTCGCATCGCGGATCAGTATCGGTAAGAATGGTCTAGGGAGGGGAGTATTCCCTCGCGGCGGTGTCGTCAGCACGGCAACTCACCGTACGGTTGCCCGGTGCCGCCGGTCGTTGGTTTTCCCGTCCTGGTGGGGTCGCCGGGCTGGGAACCAGCGGCGGGAGAGACCTCCGGAAGTCACTGTCAGGTGCTGTGTCGCACGCGCGGCTCGGCCCTGGTGTCTTGCCGGAGGTTGTCCGATGAACGTCCCAGGCTGGGTTTGGCTCGGCACGCTGGTGGTGCTTGGCCTCATCATGGTGTTCGATCTCATCGTCATCGGGCGGCGTCCGCATGAGCCCTCGATGCGGGAGTCGACGATGTGGGTCCTGCTCTACGTCAGCCTGGCCGTGCTCTTCGGCGCTGCCGTCTGGATCACGACTGGGGGAGAACACGCCGGGCAGTTCTATGCCGGGTGGCTGACGGAGTACAGCCTGTCGATCGACAATTTGTTCGTTTTTGTCATTATCATGAGCAAATTCGCGGTTCCGCGGGAATACCAGCAGAAGCTGCTGCTCATCGGCATCGTTCTGGCTTTGCTGCTCCGCGGCACGTTCATCGCCGCGGGCGCCGCGGTCGTCAGCCGGTTCTCCTGGGTGTTCTACCTGTTCGGCGCCTTCCTGGTCTATACGGCGATCAAGCTGGCCCGGCACGGTCAGGACGACGACGAGGATTTCCAGGAGAACGGTTTCGTTCGCTTCTGCCGGCGAATGCTGCCGCTGGGATCGGACTACAACCAGGGCCGCATGACCCAGCGACTGGACGACGGGCGGTTGATCCTGACCCCGGTCCTGATCGTGCTCGTCGCGATCAGCACCACCGATCTGGTCTTTGCGCTCGACTCCATCCCGGCGGTCTTCGGCCTGACCAAGGAGCCCTACCTGGTCTTCACCGTGAACGTGTTTGCCCTGATGGGGCTGCGTCAGCTGTACTTCCTGCTCGGGCACCTGCTGGATCGGCTGGTCTACCTGTCGACCGGCCTCGCGGTCATCCTCGGGTTCGTCGGCGCCAAGCTGATCACCGAGGCGCTGCACGAGAACCAGCTTCCGTTCATCAACGGTGGCGATCCCGTCGCCTGGGCGCCGAAGGTGCCGGTGGCCGTCTCGCTCGGAGTCGTTGCCGGAGCCCTGGTGATCACGACGATCGCCAGCCTCCTGCGATCATGGAATTCCGCCCGCGGCGAGGTGGCGCTGGTCCGCCCGCTGGACCGGGCGGATTCCGACGTCTGAGAACCGGCGGCGCGCCCGGTCAGGCCGCGCCGCGCCGCCGGACGGCCCGCCCGCGTTCCGCCTGGTTGAGAATGACCTTGCGGATGCGCACAACCTTCGCCGTGACCTCTGCGCACTCGTCGGACCGGCAGAACTCCAGCGCCTGTTCCAGGGAGAGCCGGCGTGGCGGGACGAGCCGCTCCAGTTCTTCGCCGGTTGAGGAGCGGATGTTCGTCAGCTTCTTTTCCTTGGTGATGTTCACATCCATGTCGTCGGCGCGGGAGTTCTCCCCGACCACCATGCCCTCATACACCTCGGCGCCGGGTTCGACGAACAGGGATCCTCGTTCCTGAAGGTTGAACATCGCGTACCCGGTGGCCGCCCCCGCCCGGTCGGCGACGAGCGAACCCGTGGCCCGGGTCCTCAGGTCCCCGAACCAGGGCTCGTGCCGCTCGAAGACGTGGTGGGCGATGCCGGTTCCTCTGGTCTCGGTCAGGAATTCCGTGCGGAACCCGATCAGCCCTCTGGCGGGGATGAGCCACTCCATCCGGATCCATCCGGTGCCGTGGTTCACCATCTGCTCCATCCGGCCCCTGCGGCTGGCGAGAAGCTGGGTGATCGCACCAAGGTGCTCCTCTGGAGCGTCAATGGTCATCCGCTCCACCGGCTCGCAGACCGTGTCGTCGATGAGCTTCGTGACCACCTGCGGCTTGCCGACGGTCAGCTCGTACCCTTCCCGGCGCATCTGCTCGACCAGGATGGCCAGGGCCAGTTCGCCCCGACCCTGGACCTCCCAGGCGTCGGGACGTTCGGTCGGCAGGACCCGCAGCGAGACATTGCCGATCGTCTCCCGGCCGAGGCGGTCCTTGACCAGCCTCGCGGTCACCTTCGCGCCCTTGGCCCGGCCGGCGACCGGCGAGGTGTTCGTGCCGATGGTCATGGAGATCGCCGGCTCGTCCACGGTGATCGGGGGCAGCGGGTGCGGGTCGTCGAGGTCGGCCAGGGTCTCGCCGATCATGATGTTGGGGATTCCGGCGACCGCGATGATGTCGCCGGGGCCCGCCTGCTCCGCCGGTTTGCGTTCCAGCCCGTCGGTCATCAGCAGCTCGGAGATGCGTACGCGTTCGATGTTCGCCGGTGCGGCCGGTGCGGCCGGGTCGCCGGTGCCGGGGCGTGCGGAACCGGGGCGGGAGCGGGCCGCCGAG
This sequence comes from Dactylosporangium sp., assembly GCA_013041765.1. Taxonomy (GTDB): domain Bacteria; phylum Actinomycetota; class Actinomycetes; order Mycobacteriales; family Micromonosporaceae; genus JABDRL01. The sequence goes on from JABDRL010000376.1 coordinate 8,284, forward strand.
TGCTCGGCGCCGGACCGACCGGCGTCCACCCGGCACCAGGCGACGATCTGCCCCTTCCGGATGGTGCCCTCGCGGATCCGGCAGAGCGCGAGCCGGCCGAGGAACGGTGAGGCGTCCAGGTTCGTCACGTGCGCCTGCAACGGGGCTCCGTCGGTGTACCTCGGCGCGGGGATCGTGGCGAGCAGGGTCTGGAACAGGGGCTCAAGGCTCGTGCTGTCGGCGGGGACGCTGCCGTCGGCCGGCTGGGCGAGCGAGGCGACCCCGGCTCTCGCACAGGCGTAGACGATGGGGAAGTCGAT
>JABDRL010000393.1 GCA_013041765.1 Dactylosporangium sp.
GGAGGTCGACCCCGGCCTGGTCGGGGTCGTCCCAGAACGGGCCGGCGAGCACGACCCGGACCGGTGCGGCCGTCGCGTCGAGGGCGGCGAGCAGGTCCGGGGCGCTCTTCCACGGCGCGGCGTACCCGTACAGCGACAGCAGGATGGAGTCGGGGTGGGCATCGTCGAGCGCGGGGCTGGCCGTGGGGATGATGCCGGCGGGGATGGTGGTGGGTAGCGGCGCGACGAGCGCGGGAATGCCGGCTGTGGCCGGTAGCCCGCCGGTCAGCGCGGTGCGCGCGTAGTGGCCGAAGTAGACCAGTCCGGCGGCGGCGCTGATGCCGGCGTCGACGGCGGCGCGTAGGTCCGGGGCGGGGATGTGGCGGGTGAACAGGGTCGGGCTGAGGGCGTGGACGTGGACCGCGACCGGCGGGAGGGTGATGGCGTGCCGCCGCCACCGCTCGGGTAGGAGCTGCTCGATTTCGAGGTTGCCGAAGTGCAGGCTGACCACGTCGTAGCGGGTCGGGTCGGCCAGGGTGGCCAGGTCGTCGGCGGCGGCGGTGACCCAGTCCCGGTCGTGGAACCGCCCTCGCCCGGTGTCGTAGGCCGTGGTGGTGGAGCCGAGCCGGTCGACGTGCGCTCCGGCGCGGCGCAGCTCGGAGGCGAGGACATTGAGGTAGGGCGGCAGGCTGCCCCGCGCGTGGTCCGGGCCGGCGAGCAGGATCCGCATTGGTGGTCACCGCCCCCGGCCGTGGACGAGCCGCTCGTACACGGCCACGGTGGCGGCGGCGTTCGCCGCCCACGTGTACCGGTCTGCCAGGGCTCCGGTCAGCGCCGGTCGGTCGGCGAGCAGGTCGAGCAGGTGCTGTTCGTCGGCCCAACGGGCCCCGGTCACGCGGTCGGTGATCAGCTCGGTGGCCACGGCGAGGTCCGCGGGCAGCAGGGCCGGGGTGCCGCAGGCCAGGGCCTCGGCGATGGCCAGGCCGTAGCCCTCCCACCGGGACGTGGACAGCAGGAAGTCGGCGCCCCGGTAGACGGCCGGCATGTCATCGCGGTTGAGGTCTTGGCAGATCAGCACCTCGGGGGACAGTGCGACCGGGTAGTGGACCTGGCCGTGGCCCAGCACGATCAGCAGCCGTGCCCGGCCGGCCAGCCGGGCGGCGATGCGCTGGAGCCGGTCGAAGCCCTTCATCTGGGTGAACTTGCCGACCCACACCAACCGCGGCAGGTCGTCGGTGGGGGCGAGGTAGCCGGCCCAGCACGGGTCGGTGTCGAGCGGGTCGGTCAGCGGCCGGCGACGGGTCACCCTGCCGGCTGGGTCGAGGTCGACCTGCCAGCCCGACGCCGGGCGCCGGTGCCCGGCCGGGGTGAACCGGGCCCGGTCGACGCCGTTGGCGACCACCGTCGGGCGGGGGATGCCGTACGCCGTGGCGAGGTCGGCGGCGGCGAACTCGCTGACCGCCACCACCGCGTCCGCTGCCCCGCACAGCGCCCGCTCGTCGTTGACGAGGCTGGTGGCGCGCATGGTGGCGGCGCTCAGGTCGCCGCGTACCAGCACCGGCGCCCGGCCCGGGGCCCGCAGGTAGTCGAGCAGTTCGGCTTCCCACGTGGAGCATTCGGCCACGTCCGGGCGCAGCTCTGCGAGGCGGTGGGCGACGGCCTGGCGGTGGGCGGTGAGGTCGTCGGTGCGGGGCAGGGTGTACACGTCGACGCCGGGGGCGGGGCGAACCGGGTGCGGGGTGTCCTGGGTGATCAGGACCACCCGGTGTCCGGCCCGGACGAGTGCGTCGGCAAGGTCCAGGTAGAGGGTGCAGACCCCGCCGCGGGCGACGGCGTGCAGGTCGCGGTGGACCAGGGCGATGAGCATCAGAGCCCTCCGGCCGACTCCCGCAGCCCTTGCCGGGCCCGCGCCCACGTGGCCGAGAGCGCGGGCAGTCGGGCCCGTAGCGGGTGGCCCGCGTCGAGGTCGCCGTGGGTGCGCAGTTCCCGGGTGCACACCATCGCCACGTTGATCCAGAATCCGGCCAGGTCGCCCGGGTCGGATCCGACGGCTGCGGTGATCCGCTGGCGGGCGCCCGGGGTGTGGGCGAGCAGCACCCATAGCAGCGCCAGGTCGAAGCAGGGCAGGAACAGCCCGGTGAACTCGAAGTCCAGCATTCCGGTCACCACCGGCGCCCCGTCGGCGGTGGGCTGGTGCAGCACGTTCGCGGGCAGGAGGTCGCCGTGGGTCATCCGGGGCGCCCCGGCGACCACGCCCAGCGCGGCGAGCGCGGCGACGTCCGCTTGGTCGAGCAGACCGAGCCGCTGGTAGCGGGTGTATCGGGCCGGGTAGTCGAACACCGGGGCGAACGATCCGTCCGGTGTCTGCCAGGTCCGCAGCCGGGCTGCGGTGTCGACCAGCAGCCCGACAGTGGTGTCGTTGAGTTTCGGCGGGTACCGGTCGGGGTGCACCGGTACCCCGGGCAGCCAGGTGACGGCCAGAATCCCCGCCGTGGGGTCCGCGGCTAGCAGCCGCGGCACGGGTACCGGCGGCGGCGTGGCCTCGAACGTCCGATACGTCGCCAACTCCGCGGCGAACTTCTCGGCCCAGAACGGGTCCGGGTCGGCGAGGACCTTCACCACGGCCCGCTGCCCGCGCACCGTCGCCGCCAGCACCACCGTCTTGCCGGTGTGCTGCAGGACGGCGTCGACGGCCGCGTCCGGCAGGGCAGCCGACACCCGGGCCCGCACGTGGTCGTCGAGGACACCAGTGTTTGTCATGCGACCTGCTCCCTCATCTCGATCGGGTCCGGGGCGACCGCCTCGTCCAAAGCCGCAGCGGCTGCCCGTACGCTGATCCGGCCGGCCACGGCCGCGGCGGTCACCCGTAGACACCGCTCGTAGTAGTAGTGGGACACCGCGAGCCCCGCGAGGTGTCGCTGCTCGACCAGCCGGTACATCAGGTGCGGCAGGTGACGGGCCCGCCCGGCCGGACTGCCGGCGGGCACCGGACACCGCTTGTGCAGTCGCCGATGCCCGTCGGCGAACCATCGAACCCCGGCGACGGTGGCCGCGGCCTGTCCGGTCATTGACGCCACCCGCGGGACGCGGTGATACACCACGGTGGCCGACGGCACGTGCGCCGCCCGCCAGCCCCGGCCGCGGACCAGGCCCAGCCAGGTCGCCCAGTCGTCCTGCGGCAGGTCGTCCACGCGCAGGTCGTCGGGGTCGAACCCGCGGGTCACCGCCGAGATGACCGGGATCATGTTCGTCACGGCCAGCAGCTGCTCGTCGAACGGGTAGTCGAAGCGGTACGGCGCCGACACCGGTGCGATGCCGCCGAGCTGGTGCTGGCGATCGGCGACCAGACAGGTCGTGTAGACCATGTCGGCGCCGGTCTCGTCGAGGCCCGCCAGGGCCGTGGCGAGGTGGTCGGGCAGCCACAGGTCATCGTCGTCGAGGAACGCCACATGCTCGCCGGAGGCGGCGGCGATCCCAGCCCTGCGGGTGACCGAGTCCCTCGTTGGTGGGCAGGGTCAGCAGCCGCACCGACAACCGGTCACGGTATCCGGCCACCACCGCGGCCACGTCCGGGCCGCCGCCGTTGACCACGACCGCCTCCACCGCCTCCACCGAGTCGATCCGCTGCGCGCAGACGCTGTCCAACGCCGCGGCCAGGCCGTGCGGGCGCGCGTACGTGCACAGCACCACGCTCACCACCGGATGGCGACTCATCGGTCCGCCTCCGTGCGATCAAGGCCGGCCAGCAGCGGGCCCGGATCACCACGGTGGACGAACCGGAGCACCGCCCCCGCCGCGGCGCCCACCCGCCCGGCCAGCGCGGCGCCGTCCCGGGCGAACCCGGCCACGTCGCGGTGCGCGAACGGCAGGTGCCGCTGGTGCAGCCGTTGGTCGCCGATCCAATCGGTGCGGACGTGCCCGGCCAGCACCCCCGCCACGGCGCCGGCCGGCGCCCGCTCCACCACATCGTGCGGGCGGCCCGGGGCGGCGTAGGACGGGAACACGAGCGTCAGCTGGCGGTCTGCCAGCGGCACCAGGACCGGGTTGGGCTGCCCGAGCCGACCGAACGTGTAGTAGACCGCCTGGTCACAGACATATCGGCGCCCGGCCGGGACGGCCCGCCAGGCGGCCAGGTCGACGCCGTTGCCATCCCAGGGCGGCGGCAGCCGGTCGGCCAGGTCGGCGTACGTGCCGACCTTCACCGGGATCGGTGTCGGCAACGACGTCACCACCAGGTCGTCCCCATCGTCGAACACGATCAGGTGGTCGTTGGACAGCCACCGCCACCCGTGGTCGAGCACCGCCCGCAGCGCCAGGGTGGTCTTCCCGCCGCGCTTGTCCGCGGCGAACACCACCACCTGCCCGTCGCGGTAGATCGCCGAGGCGTGCAGCATCGTGTACCCGGCCCGCTCGCAGGCGTCGAGGAAGACCTCCCGCACACACTTGCGGGTCGTGATCGCCAGATCCTGTTCCCGCGCCGACCACAGCGTCAGCGTCCGGGTCGCCATGTCAGGCCGGAAACCGACGCCGAAGCGGTTCACCGCGACGCCCGGCGGCGACGCCTGCGCGATGGCGGTCACCGTCCACACCGGTGCCGCGCCCGACCGCGCGGCCGGGTAGAACTCGGCAAGGACCTCACCCACGACCTCGTTCGCGGACTCCACCGCCACGGTCGTGCCACCCAGCTCGATCAACACGCCAGCCTCCATTCGCCCCCCAGCACCCGGCAACGGGCACACTACTGTCGGCCACCGACAGTGCCAGTCACCGCCGCGTGCCCGGCGGTCTGCGCGATCCAGGTACTGGCGGGCGCTGGCCTGGCGGGTCAAGGAGGACACCACCCGGTGCGGGAGGCTTCGGCGTTGGTGAGGATTCGTGCGGGGCGGAGGCGAACCGAGCAGGTCAGGACTCCGTCCCGGGCCAGGGCCTGGCACGACAGACGGGTGGACAGGACCAGGGCAGGGGTGTTCTCGTCGATCAACCATCGGATCCGTTGCTCGTCGAGCACCGTGGCAGGGCCGCCAACCGGGTCGGCTTCCATCGCTGTGATCGTTGGGTCCGCGCCGGCAACGCGGCAGATCAGGTCGATGACGGTCGGGTCGTCGTCGACGTACACGACACGCCCAGCGACCTGACGGCGCTGGACGACCGTGTGGATCCCGCCGGGGAACGGGATGCCGCAGCCGAGATGGACGAACTGGCGGATCCCGGCGTCGAGGGCGTAGCTGGTGATACGGCGCAATATCGTGCCTCGGGCCGACAGTCGACGAGCGACGGTGGGATCGGCGGCCATCAGCGCGGCGGCGGCGCGGCGGTCGGCGGCGAAGTTGTACCCACCGCCGAGCAGGGCATTGTCGATCCGCGCGGGATTGGGCCGGTCCAGGTCGATGATCGACGTATGGCGGTCGAGATCGGAGGGTGGGGAGGCCATCGCCGGCACCGCCTTTCTACGGGTCTGAGAGGGGCCGATATTGGTGGAGGTGATCGGTGGGGTGTCGCCGGAGGCGGAGACGAAAGCGGCACCCCACCGGGTCGCGTTGGCCGGTCGGCCGGGTCGGGCTGGTAC
>JABDRL010000398.1 GCA_013041765.1 Dactylosporangium sp.
GGGATGGGTTGGGGGTTGTGGCGGGCGCCGGGGTGGGCGCCGTCACACCCGGTGCCGGTTGCCTCGGGGCGCTGGGGGCTGGACTGGTGGGGATCTCGGGTTCGGCGGGTTGCGGTGTGGTCGGCTCGGGCCGGTCGGGTGCCGTGGGGGCGGTGGGGACGGATTCGACGAGGTGACCGGTGGCATGCGGGCGCCGGCCGCGATCCTGGGCGTCGGCGGGCAGCACGATGTGCCAGGTGGCCTCGATGTGATCGGGGAAGCGGCGGTCGGCCGCTACGAGATCGGGGTTGCACGCGGCGATCTCGCGATAGCGGTTGAAGTCGCCAAGGTATCGGGCGGCGACGTGACCCAGCCAGTCGCCAGCGCGGACCTCGTAGACCGGCCTCGCCTGGTGGACATCGCTGGATATGGGTGGGGTGGGCACCGTCGCGACGGCGGCGGGGGGTCGGGGTTGGGTGATCGGATGCGCGGTGGCGGCGCTGGCCACAGCCGGTGCGTGCGCCATCAGTCCGATCGTGGCGATCAGGGTAGCGGCCAGGCGCTGCTGAAGGCCGAGTCCCACCAGGCGCGGGCTGGGACGGCGGCGGATCGTCGCGGGGATCTCCACACCGACCGACACGACGAACGTGGCCCAGCTCGCCCACGCGACCACCGCCAGCAGGCGCAGGAACAGGGTGCCGTTGTCCGGGCTGGTCAGGAGGTTGAGGGTCTCGTCGATGGTCGGAGGGTGGTCGGGCAGGGGGTTGCCGGCCACCTCGATCAGCAGTACCGGAGCACCCACGACTAGGGCCATGAGTGTGATCAGGGCCGTCAGGGCCGTCAGGACGCGCCCACGGCGGCGCGGCCGGGTGACCGGGTGGTGGGTTCGTGGGACGTCGCGGCTCATCCGGTGACCAGTCGCGCTGTGGCCCGGCCGGTGACGGTGGTCTGGGAGATACCGATGACGCCGAGCATGCGGGTGTCGTAGGCGATGGTGACGGTCACCGTCACGCCGCGGCGGTCGTCGGCGATGGTGGCCTGGCCGGTAACGTCGGCGGCGGCCAGATACGCTTCGGCGGCCAGGCGTGCCCGTTGGGCGTCGACCAGGGTATCGTGGCCGCTGATGGCCTCTGGGATGTCGATGGCCTGCCCTGCGGCCCTGGCCGCCTCGGCGGCGAGGTTATTGGCCCGGCTCAATGCGCGTAGTTGTCCCCCGCCGTCAACGGCAAGACCGGTGAGGACGATCGAGGCGAGGAACGCGATCGCCAGGAACACGCTGATGCGACCGTCATCGCGATGCGGGGATGGGAATCTGTCCATCATGTTCGAACCCGGTACTGGTCGAGGGGCGAGGTGAACCATGCGGTCAGTACCCGGTTGCCGGGGGCTCCGGGGATGGCCACGTCGGAGAAACTGACGGTGCAGGCCAGGTCCGCGCGGACGAATGCCGGCTGGCCCACGGGGACCTGGAACTGGCTGACGTCGACGGTGACGGTCAGGTCCAAGCACCTGATCCCCTGCTCGGCCAGAGTGTTCCGGGCCGCTGCGAGAGCGGCTGGTCGCGCGGTATCGGCGGTGCGGGCCAGGGACGCGGTGCGAGCGGCGTCATGGGCGGCCAGGTCAATCGCACTCTGGGCGATGACCAGGCGTCCGGCTACCACGGCGAGCACGATCAGGGCGATGAACGCGGGCATGAGAATGGCCAGTTCCACCGCGATCGATCCTCGATCGTGGGTGTCGGCCGCGGCTGTCATGGCTGCTCCTGGGTGGTGAATCGTTCGATCGCACCGTGACTGCGTTGGGTAACGGTGAACGTCACCCCGGGGATCAGAGACAGGGCCTGGCCTTCGACCACTGTGGTGACCTCGGTGTCGCCACGGATGATGGTCACCTTCCGATCGGTCAGCCAGTCGCCGGTCTGGTTCAGGAACGTCTCGGCCCGGGCGTGGCCGACGCCCGGTGGGGCGTTGTAGGCGCGTTCGGCGGTCGTAGCCTGCTCGGCCGCGCCCAGCGCGGCGCTTCGGGCCACGAACAGGGCCGCGGCCTGAATACCTGCGAAGAGAGCGATAAGGATGGCCGGCATGGTGATCGCCAGTTCGACCGCGCACGAGCCACGGTCGCGGGAACAGGGACGGGCCCCTGACCATCGGCCGGGCATGCTCAGCCCCCGCCCGGTGCGGTATTCATGAACGCGTTGGCGCGGGCGACGGCCCAGACCACGACCGCGGCGGCCAGGATCGCCAGTCCGGCGATGATGATCGCTGTGGGCACCGGGCTGTCGCCCCGCTCGCCGTGGTCGGTGGCCTCGCGCCAGCCGACCATAAGGGTGGCGCTGGCCTTGCGGATCCAGAACATGGGTTGCTCCCTGCCATCGGGTGGTCAGATCCTGGCCATGAAGGGGTAGAGCACAAACAGGGTCAGGACGAACACGAGTGCCGCGCCGGGGATGTCCAGGCGGCTGGTGACCGCCTCGGCGCGGGCCAGGGCACCGGTGCGGATCTGGTCGCGCAGCGAGTCGGCCCGCTGGCGTAGGGTCTGGCCGACCTGGGCGCCGTCGGTGCCGGAGGTCTGCATGATCGCCCCAAGGTCGCCGAGTTCCGGCACGCCTATCTGGTCGGCCATCTCGCGCAATTCCTGCCAGGGAAAGCGCAGCTGCATCTGAGCGCGCAGCAGGCCCTCGCGGATGCGCTCGAACGGCCAGCCCTGGCACACCTCGGCGGCGCGTTCGACAGCCTGGACCGGGCCGTGGGCCGCCCCCAGTTGCAGGGCCACGAGGTCGAGGTAGATACAGACGGCCCGCACGAACTCCCGCCGCGCGCGGTCGGCCTTCGCCAGTACGTCACGGTGGGCCATCAGCGCGAACAGGCCCGCGCAGGCCAGGCCAGTGGCCACCGGGATCGCCACCGGCACGCCCAGGCCAGCCTGGGCCAGGCCGAAGGCGGCCAGCGGGGGCAGCAGCAGTCCGATCACCGCGGACGCCAGCAGCGTTGCCACATACTGCTCGCGGGTACGGCCCAGTAGAAGCAACGCACGGTGCGGCGCCTGTACCCGCGGGCCGCGACGGCCGGGGCGCAAGGCGGTCGCGGCGGGTTGCCAGCGGCGCAGGGCGGGCCCGAGGGCCGGGGTGGCCGGCAGTGCCTCCCGCATCAGGAGGAAGGCGCCAAGGCCAGCGACCCCACCACCGATGATTACCGCAGGCAACTGCCAGGCCCCGCTCATGGTGACACCTCCTGGTCGGGGGCAGCCGCCAGCAGCCGTGGTACGCGCGGCGGCAGGCTCATCGACCGCACCCACACCAGCAGGCCCACGAAGACCGCCCCGAGCCCGAACATAATCATCTGTCCGGTGGTGGTGGCGTAGGGACGCATGTAGTCCGGGCGGGTGGCCGCGTAGCCGACGGTCAGCACGGTCATCCCGGTCAGAAACCGCACCGCGAACCGCGGCTGGGTCCGTTTGGCGTCGACCTCCCGGCGGGTGGCTACCTCCGCCGCCGAGGCCGCGGCGATGGCGGTCAGGACCTCGCCGAGGTCCTCGCCCCGGTCGCTCAGGTGCAGCATCAGGGCGGCGACGACCTGATCGCACACGGGATCGGCGATGTCGTCGGCGAGCATCCGTAGTGCCGCCGGGGCGTGCCAGCCGGCCTGCAGGCGCGCGGCGAGCGTGGCGACCTCGGCGCTGATCCCGCTCGGGCAGGTGGCGGTGCTGGCCACGATCGCCTGTTGCAGACCGACGCCGGTGCCACAGATGTCCTTCAGCCGCCTGGTCCACTCCCCGACCGCTTCGATCCGGGCGATGGTGCGCTGTTCGGCGCGCCCGACGGCAAGCAGCCACGGGGTGCCCGGCACCGCGACGGCGACCAGCGCACCGGCGATCGGCATGCCGGTGGTCAGCCACCCAACGGCACCGGCCACGGCCGCGGCCACCAGCAACGTCTGACGGGTACGCCGTTGCCTGCGACCGCGGCCGTCACCGTGCCATTGCCGCACCAGCCACCGCCGGACCGGTGAGGGCGCGGCGGGCGGGCGCGTGGTGCCGACCACAGCGCTCACGCCGAGGACCGCTCCCCCGGTCGCCAGCATGCCGCCGACCACGGCGATCAGTTGCAGGTTCACGGTGTCCTCCCCAGCAGGCTCTGCCGGGGGTGTGCCCACGCACCCCGGCCAGCGTCGATCCACCCGGCCAGTTGGCGGGGGTCGTAGCCGACCCGCAGCAACTGGTCTCGCACGCGGTGGGGCAGGTGGCGGGGGATCGCCCGCCCGTCGTGATCTGGCCCGAAGAGGGTGGTGATGGCGATCCGGGCGTCACCAGTGCCGTCCACCTCTTCGATGTGGCTGACGAAACGGTGCTTGCGCCCGCCGATACCGGTCTCGTCCTCGACGGTGATGTAGACGATGAGGTCAAGGGCGTTGCCGGCCATGCGCCGGGCCAGGTCGGCCGTCATGTCCCGGCCGTGGGACAGTGCCAGCTCGATGATGCGTTCGGTGACCGCGGTCGGGGTGCGGGCGTGGATCGTGCACATCGACCCCCGACTGGTGGTCATCGCCTGCAACATGGGGACGATCTCGCGGGAGCGCACCTCGCCGACGATGATCCGCAGCACGCCCATCCGCAGCGCGAGCGGAATGAGATCGGCGATGGTCACCTCACCGGCCGGTCTCCCGTCCGGGCCGCGTTCGCCGTGTCCTTCGCGCGCCTCGAACGACATCGCCCAGGGGTGTGCCGCATGGGTATGCAGGCCCAGTTCCCGGGATTCTTCGAGGACCACGAAGGCCTCGGGTTCGGGGATGTCGGCGGCCAGTGCCCGCAGCAGTGTGGTCTTCCCAGCTCCGGCGAGTCCGGCGACCATGATGTTCAATCCGGCTCGCATGGCGGCGCGCAGGAAATCACGCATCAGCGGATCGATCATCGCCTCGACGCCGGGACGGCCGCCAGCGATGTCGTCGAGCGACACGTGCAGGGTGTTGTGCTTGCGGATGACCGCGTAGGGGCGGTGGCTGACCACGAACGTCGCCGCGAGCCGGCTACCGTCGGGCAACTGCAAGTCCAGGGTCGGTTTGGCCGTCGACAGTGAGCGTTCGGTCGCCCCGGCCCTGCGGGCGATGCTCTGGAGCGTCTCGACCATCTCGGTGTCGCTGTCGGCGATCGCCGGGCCGAGATCGACCGTCCCGTCGCGGCGGGTGATGCGGACCCGGTCACAACCCAGTACATGGATCTCCTCGATCGTGGTGTCCTCCAGCAGCGTCTGCAGGCGCCCCAGCCCGGCGAGGTCGGCCGCGACCGCCCGCAGCAGGGCCTGCTCGTCGGCACCGGACAGGGGCATGCCGGCGCGCCGCTGCCCGTCGGCGTACTCGGCGATGACGTCACGGGTCAGCCGGTCGCATTCCTGGCACCGATCGTCGTCGCTGGTCTCACCTCGGCCCCGAAGCCAGACCGTGAGCGCCTGGCTGACCCGGCGGCGCAGCTGCCGCACCGCCGCGTAGTCCACCTGGGTACGGTGCTGCGACACCGGTTGCGCTGCCGCGACGGTCGGCACGAACGCCACTGGATGTGGGGAAACCACCAGCGGGGGTGGCTGGTGCGTGAAGCCGTTGGGCGAAGGACGCTCGGCGATCCGCCGATCGTCGGGCTGTGGCTGGAACACCGGTTCAAACCGCACGACGCACCTGCCTGGCACCCATCGCATGGGGCGGAACTTCCTGACGGTGGCGCGCGACGACGGCGCGGACCCGTGCCTCTATCCCGGCGGTGGCCCGCATCAGCGGCCAGCTCAGGCGCAGGCTGCCGCCGAAGCTCAGCACCCGCGCGGTGGCCGAGTCCTCGGGCAGGTGGCCCACCAGCGGCATGCGCAGCTGGTGGGCGGCCTGCCTGGCGTCGTAGGGTCCCTCGCCGACGACCAGCAGCCCCAGAGCACTGGTGCTGGCGGTGTGGTCGGTCAACTGCTGGGCGAGGACGGCGGCGGCGGGCGCCGCGGCGGCGATCGACGGAAGCGTCGGACGGATCACCAGGAGTACGGCGTCGGCGGCCCACACGATCGGCCAGGGCGGGGTGGAGGTGATCAGCCGTCCGCAGTCGGCGATCACGTCATAGTCCGCGCGTTCGAGCCCGACAAAGTGGGCGGCAAACCGGTCCCACAGCGGCGAGAGGCTACCCACCTGCGCGGGATCGGTGATGCCCGGCAGTAGCAGACGCTCGCGTCTGGGCGCGTCCAGATCGATCAGTTGGACCCAGAACTCGTCAGCGAGTCTGTCACTGCGCAACTCCGCCATGGCCAGCGGCAGCATGCCCCGCTCGCCGGGCACCTGGCCTTGTAGGTAGCCGCCCAGCAGCGACCCGCCAGACGGGTCGCATTCGGCCAGCACCATCCGCCGTTCCCACGACAGCGTGCAGGCCAGCCCGGTACAGGTCACTCCGGGCGAGCCCTTGGCCGATACCATCACGATGAGTGCCATCAGCGCACCGCCGTAAGAATCATGGTGATACGTCCCTCGGCGGCCAGACTCACCACGCGTGGGGCGTCTGACTCACCCACCGCGACGTAGACCACGGTGCTGCCGTCGGTGCCCGGCTGCCCCGTGTCGATGACGACAGCGGAGAAGATCTCCGGTGGAACGGTGACGCTGGCGGTCTGTTGGGTTGCGGTCAGCGAGGATGGGCTTGCGGTGACGACCAGTTGTACCTCGTCGCCGGGATGCAGCGCGGGCGCTGGCATCCGTTCCGGTTTCAGGGAAATCCCGATCTGCCGCTGGTCTGGTCCGGCCAGGGGCTGGTCGGTGAGCTGCGCGGCGGTCAGCAGGGTGCCGGGGACCAACGACACGGCCGCGCGTTTACCGAGCACCTCGCCCACATCGCTGGCCGGGATCGGCTTCAGTCCTGGTGGGGCGTTGATCTGCACGGTAGTGATATCGGCATTGGTCAGCTGCGTTCCGGCTGGTACCGCCCGAGTCACGGCCAGGCAGGTCTGGACCCGAATACTGGCCAGGAACGCGACACCGGCCAGCAGCCCGCCAAGCGCGACCAGCAATACCGCGAGGGCAAGATGACCACCGCGGATCCGTCGCTGCCGCACGATGCGGGGAGCCGCGATGGGTCCGGCCATCACCGGCCCGGGCGCCCTGGACGGCAACTGGGTCATGACACCGCCACCTGAAGCTCATCGATCCGGATCGCCGTTTGCGAGGTTCGGGTCGTATTGATCACGCCGTGCTGACCTCCACCGACCCACTCGACGCGCCACGAGGTCGTCGCCGTGATGTGGTAGCGCCCGTCGGGTTGGGTGCGGCTGGGCAGGTGATAGCCCGGACCGTTGTCGCCAGCGGCGGGATAGCCGCAGTTCGGCGATCGGGCGGCACCGTAGGACGCCTGGTAGGGGGTACCGGGGTTGGCGCAGGTGACGCTGGATCCGTCGCCCATGTTCCACACGATCTGCGTTGCGCGTCCAGTGATCGTCACTGTCAGACCGCCGTCGCTGGCCGAGGCGGTGGTCGGACCCCAGGTGTTCGCCGTCACGGCTGTCCATAGCCAGACCGGCAGTCCGATCAGGCCGGCGCCGTTGGGATCCGGGGCAATCCCGATCCGCGCTCCCTCCAACCGGATCCGTGCCAGCGCCCGACGGGCCAGTGCCGCTGGTGACGGGCCGAGGTTGGCTGGCGGTGTCGCCAACCAGATCATGCGGACCGATGAGCCCTCGCCGAACGGGCAGGTCTGCACGTAGTACGCGCCGCTGCCCACGGATTGACCATCGCTGCCAGGTGGCGGTTGTGGATCTGCCAGCTGGTAGGTGCACGGATCCGCACTCGCGTTGCTTCCGCCGCCGGCATTGTTCGTTCCGCTGTTGTCGTCATTGCCGTCGTCGCCGTGGTTTGCCGAACTACTTCCGGTGATATCGCAGTCAGGCGATGTCGCCGGGCACTGTCCTTCGACGCCGTCCCCGAAGGCGAAGGCTGGCGAGAGGAAAAGGCCGACTATCGTGGCCACGAAAGCCCCAGCAAGGATTCTTCTCCCGGTCAACATGTCGAGTCCTTCATGATCTCGCTCTTGTTGAGCAACCAGCCCTGTTCTGGGTACAGAGTCGCGGTTGTGGTGGCCCTGTACCGAGGACTCTTGCTGGCCGCGGGCACGGGTGAGCTGTTGGTCCGGTAGACCAGCACATAGTTGGTGCGGTCGAGGCAGTCATCGATCGTCACGGCCGGAGGTGTGACATCCAGATTGACCGTCGCGATCGTCGGATGTGACTTGAGCTGGCCCGCGTACATCATGTCTTTCTCGCTCTGTTGCTGAAGGTCGAGCAGGACCTGAGCACGTAACGGGTCTGCCAGGAGCGCCTTGAGATCGGCGGAACGGTCCTCTCCCGTCGAGCTGGCTGATGTAGTGACCTGCAGATACGTCTTGTAGATCTCCAGCACACGGCTGGCTGCCGCTTGCTCTGACGGGGCGAGACTCGGTATCTGTGACACAGTCGACATCGGGTCGGCCGAACGCGATGTGGGCTTCGATTTGCCTGAGCCGCCGCAGCCGGACACGACAATGCTGAGAACTATCACACCAACAGATGCCGAAAATCCTCGCCTGTTTCGCACACGACGCATACCGATGGCCCTCTCCTCCATTGCACACGCGCCAGTAGCCCATCGCCGTCGAATGACGACAAGCATTCCGACGCCAGCATTCTCTCGCGCTATGCCAATACAATGATCCACATAACACGTCTCCCCAAGCACGTGGCTGAGACGATCCGCGCTCTGGCCTCACCACCGCACCCTCGGTGTCCACGCAGACCAGAAGACGACAATCCCGTCACTGTCGCAATGTAACCCCAAGCAGCAACCATGCGCTATATCTATTTCATGACCGTCAACCTTGATCTCATTCGATGGCGTTTCGATGGGACACGGTGGCGAGCCAGGGTCGTTTCACCCAAATTCTCTTCTCCTGTCACTCCCGTCAATTGGAAGGAATCACCGATGGTTCGTCCAGATTCGGACACCGCCCCGGTGACGTCGCAGTGTGCCATGAGGATTGGTGTCCCTGCGTACGCTGTGGGGCTTGCCACGCTGTCCGCTGTCGCCGCGTTGATCCTCGCTCGCCGGCCGGGCTGGGAGACGGCGGCTTTCGCCTGGTGGGCCGCGTGCGCCATCGCCTTGGCGTTCACCGATGCGGCGGTGCACCGTCTGCCGAATCGTCTGACCTATTCGGCGGCGGCGGGCACGGCGGCCCTGCTTGGTTCTGCGGCCGTGGTCGAGCGGGACGGTCCGACGTGGATACGCGCTATGGTCGCCGGGGGCGGCGCTGCTGTGCTGTTCGCGGCGTTGACCTGCGCGTTGAGACGGCACGGACCGGGTTTGGGCGACGCCAAGCTCATGCTCAGTATCGGTATGGTTCTCGGCTGGATCAGTTGGGCGGCACTGATATTCGGCGTATTCGTCGGCATGGTCGTCCAAGGAGGGGTGGCGGTGGTGCTGCTTGTAACCGGCCGTGCCCATTGGTCCACCATGCTGCCGCTGGGGCCGTTCCTGGTGGGCGGCGCCATACTCAGCATCGCGGTGCTCGGTTGAACCAATGTGCGGCGGAGTCGGCCGTCCCAACGGCCACGCTGGCAGCCCTGCTTCCGTGTGCGTTGCGCGGCGTCGTTGGGCCCACAGGTATTCCTGACGCGGTATCCAGCCGGGCCAGGCGTGCCGCTGCCTGTCGCTCAGCTTGGACGGCGGCGTCGCAGGTGTCCGAGGCCTCGTCCGCTAATGCGGTCGGCTGGGGCTCAAGCCCAGCAGTCCGGTCTGCGGTTGCGGCAACGTCGCCGATCCAGCTCAGCGAGCCCAGCTCCAGACGTTGCCGGGCGCGGGTGACCGCGACGTACGCCAAGCGCAGTTGCTCGTCGTTGGGCAGCACGACCTGCCGGGTCGCCAGGTTCTCCTGTGGTTGGGGAAAATCCTCGGCGATACGAAGCTGAGCCCACTCGCGGCCCTTGGCCTTGTGGACAGTGGAGACGATCACGTCGTAGGCGGGATTCCCGTCAAGATCGGTCTCGTCCTCGTTGACGAGTTCCGTGACCATCTGTAGCAACCCGTCAGCACCGCGGCGATCGACCAGGCGCACGAACGCACGCAGTGACTGGGCGTCCTCACCTTCCTCTACATAGGCGCGAGCCTCCTCCCAGTCGCTGAACCTGGCAAGATCCGGATGCTGAGTGCCTCGGCCGGCTTGCAGGTCTTTGGCTGCTTTGGCGATTTCCTCGATGGCCCGGCCGCCCCCCATGAGCGCGACGCGACGATCGTTGTCGAAGGAGGCGAACACCGCAGAGACAGCGCCAGCATTGGTGCGGGCCAGGATCGCGTCAGGCTGCTCAACGATACCGATGCTGCTGCGCAGCGTCGGGTTGCCCGACAGCAGCAGCGGTGAGTGCAGCAGCGCCAGAAACTGGTTGCCCGCTTCGGCAACGGCCGGACCGAATCGCCAACTCTGGGTCAAGGGCAGGGTCAGGTCCGCTGGCCAGCGTTTAAGGGCATCGATGGCGCCACGGAAACCGTAGATGGACTGGTTGGAGTCGCCGACCACGATGGTCTGCTGTGGCTGTTGCTGGATCACCTCGCGCAGCACATCGTTGATGTCCTGGGCCTCGTCGAAGAAGACCACGTCGTATGACAGACGCGGATGGCCCAGTGCCCAGATCTTCAGGTAGTCGTCGTGGTCGAACAGCAGATGCCCAGCGGGGTCGGTGATGTCCCGCCACGCGGCCTTTGCATGATCGAGCACTCTACCGGCCAGACCGGGTTGCCCCTCGACAACGTGCTGCGGCAGGTGCGCAGCGGTGATGGTCTCAGCCGCGCTTTCCCGGAAGGAACGCACGCACGCCATGGCCATCCGGGCCATGGTCTCCGGTTCCACCGGCGGCTCGCCCGCGACGGCGGTGATCCCGAGGTGGCGTGCCCATTCCTCCGACCACCGGGCGCCCTGCCCGACTCTGGCGAGTTTGGCCTGGATAGGAGTGCCTACCAGGCCTTCCCTGGCGAAGGCATGGGAAGTTTCGGCGCGAACGTTGCGGCCGAACTTGCGTTGGGCCTCGTCGGCAATGCTGCGGTTGAACGCGATGTAGGCGATCCGTGCGTCCGGTCGAGCATTGGCCAGCATCAGGAGCGTCGCGGTCTTGCCAGTGCCGGCCAGTGCCTGCACGGCGATGCTTTTGCCCGCCAGATAGGCATCGATGATGGCCTGCTGCTGCTCTGTCGGCGGGAACTGGGGTACCCGCGGATACGCTTCGGCCTTGGCTTCGTCGGCCCGGTCCTGGGCGTCCAGCCAGCGCTGGATGTCTCCGATCGCGGCGTGGCGGTCCTCGCGCCGCCCGGTGTATCTCCATTGACCATCGCTGCGGTGGTAGCGGAAGCGGTGTTGTTTGAGCAGCCCGCGCAGCCCCGCTTCCTTGGGGTTGCCGGTCGTTCCGGTCACGATCGTGCTGCGGCCCACGGTGATCTGGATCCGGTCGTTCCACGACGCGACCGCAGGTGGCCGCTGTCGGTCGGGTTGGATGCGGCCGGCGACGAACGCCTCGTCGAGGCGTTCCGGTCGGAACGCGGGCCGGGCACGGCCATCCCAGGAGCCGTACCGCCCGTCGAACAGCCACGAGGCAACCTCGCCGGTCAGCTGGTGTGGGCATCCCTCGACCTGCCACAGTTCGTGGTGGGGCCCGTCGAGTACCTCGATACCCAGACCGAGTACGGAGCGGGCGGAGAGGATCTGCTCTTCGACGGACATACGCAGCCAGGGGGCATCCTCGCCCGCCGGCATCGTTGCTTCGGGCGGATCCCGCACGGTCAGCCGGGCGTCTGGGTCGGTCTGCACGGTGTGTACGACCGGGCCATCTGGCAGGTCGCCGAGCTTGACCACCATCACCGGACTGCGGCTCCATCCGCCGATGCCGCCGCTCAGGGCGCGAGCCTGCATGACGTAGCCCGCTACGGTGATCGGCTGGCGGTCGAGGTCGACACCAGTGACCTGGCCGTAGGTTCCGTTCGCCACGGAGTCCAGGCGTACCGCTGGGTGGTCGCCATCGACACTGGGCCACAGCACCGAGTCCTGAGGCACCCGAGCTGCTGCCCGCCGCATCAGCCGCTGTTCTGGACTCATCGCAGCCGCCGACGCATCCATGCTGGTAGCGGGCTCGAGCACCGGCTCGGGGCTGGCGTCCGCCGCAGATCGCGCTGTGCTGGCTTCGGTCGGCGTTGGAGAACGGCGGAATGTGTCGGTGCCGCCGATCGTCCGACCGGGCGCTGGCGACATGCCGCCCTCGCCGTGTCCGGCGTCCCCCAGTGCGATGGTCTCCTCGGACTCCGCTGGTTCGTCGGTATCGTCGGTATCGTCCGCACCGGTGTTGGCTTCGGCTTCGGATGCCGTGGCGAGTGCTGTGACCTGGGCATCGAGGTGCTGGAAGTGGGCGCGAGCTTCACTGAGCTGATCTTGGTGGCGAAACGGTCTGGTCAGGTCGTGCTCGGCCCGGACGATCTCCGCCTCACGCCGGCCGATGTCGGCGACCGCCTCGTCGCGCAGGATCTCCAGCTTGCCCAGTCGGTTTTCCAGACGGGTGACGAGGTCGCCGCCGGTTAGGTCCTCGTCACCGATCCGCAGTTCTGCGCCGGGGACATCTCGCAACCTCACACGCAGGCCGTCAACAGCGCCGTGGCCGCGGGCCAGTCCTTCGACTGTGGCGGTGATGGTGAAGCCGCCGAGTTCGCCGACGTCGGTGGGGTGGCCATCGCCGTTGCGAGGGTCGGCGAGGATCAGGCCGAGAACGGTCTTGAGCCGGTCGTTGGCCTCGCCGCGCTTGGCGTAGGTGGTTGCCCGGATGGTCATCGTGAACGCGTTGCCGCGGGTGTTGCGGCGACGGATGATCGCCGCGTCGGCCTCGGCGATCGTCGCTTGGGCGATACCGATGTCCTGTCTGCTGTTGGTGATCGTCCAGCGCAGCTGGCGGAGGTTGCGTTGGTAGCCGCGCTGGAGGCGTTCGAGGCGGGCGAGTTCGGCTTTGGTCTTGGCGTGGTCGACCAGCAGCGGATTGCCGGTGGCCGCAGCCTTGATCTCCTCGTAGGACAGAGTGGCTT
>JABDRL010000008.1 GCA_013041765.1 Dactylosporangium sp.
GGGTACCCCCGCCGACGGCTGGCTGCGGCGGGCGGAATCGGCCGGTGCCAGCCTGCGCGGGCTGGCCAGCGTGCCCGGCGACCTGCGGGTCCGGGAACAGATCGGGGACATCGACAGTCAGGCGGCAGCGGCTGTCGTGGACCTGCGCCGGTTCGCGCGCCAGATCACCGCGGTTGAGCGGGCCGCGGCGGGGATCGGGGTGTACCGGTTGCGCACCGAGCGCGCCACGCTGGTGAACGGACTGCTGCACCTGCCGGACGGTCCGCTGCGCCAGGAACGGCAGCGGGCGGTGACGGCCGTTGACGACCAGCTGGCGGTGTACGAGCGGCTCCGGGTTGCCATTGACACCATGCTGGCCAAGATGCAGTCGACGGTGCTCGGGCTGGAAAGCCTCGCCGCCCGGCTGGCCGAGGTGACCGCGTTGTACGCGACCACCGGTGGCGTGTCGGCAGTCACGGCGACCCGCATCGCCGGATTGGCCGACGATCTGGACGGTATGCGGACGGGACTGGCCGAGGCCGAGCGGCTGTCGCGGCAGGCGCTCGGTACCCCCGAGCCGTAGCCGGCCGCCGACGTGGCACAGTGACGGCTGGCCGGAGTCGGTCGAAACCCTGAACTTGCCCGGGTTTTGCAGGCTGAGGTGCCCTGTGGGCGTGACGGTGTCGCGCGAGCCTGCCACCATGGAAGCCCTGAGGACCGGGGCCGCAGAGAGGACCGCAAAGATGGCGAATCCGTTCGTCAAGGGCTGGAAATACCTGATGGCGCTGTTCGGTGCCAAGATTGATGAGCACGCTGACCCGAAGGTGCAGATCCAGCAGGCGATCGAGGAGGCACAGAGCCAGCATCAGACACTGGTGCAGCAGGCCGCTGCCGTCATCGGCAACCAGCGCCAGCTGGAGATGCGGCTTTCGCGGACGATGTCAGAGGTCGAGCAGGCCCAGTCATCCGCGCGACAGGCACTCGTGCTGGCGGACAAGGCGCGGGCCACGGGGAACGAGGCGAAGGCCGTGGAGTACGAAAACACCGCGCAGGTCTTCGCGACGAAGCTGGTCTCGTCGGAGCAGGCCATGGAGGACCTCAAGGCCCTCCACGACCAGGCGCTGAATGCCGCCGGGCAGGCCAGGAGAGCCGTTGAGAACAACGCGATGGTTCTCCAGCAGCGGCTCGCCCAGCGGGCGAAGCTGCTCAGCCAGTTGGAACAGGCGAAGATGCAGGAGACGATCGCGCGATCGTTGGAGAGCATCGGCCAGCTGGGTGCGCCCCG
The DNA here is from genome assembly GCA_013041765.1 of Dactylosporangium sp. Classification (GTDB taxonomy): domain Bacteria; phylum Actinomycetota; class Actinomycetes; order Mycobacteriales; family Micromonosporaceae; genus JABDRL01. The sequence goes on from JABDRL010000008.1 coordinate 1,265, forward strand.
CAACACCCCATCGCTGGATGAGGTGCGCGACAAGATCGAGCAGCGGTACGCCAACGCGATGGGACGGGTGGAACTGGCCCAGAACTCGGTCGAGGGACGCATGCTCGACGTGCAGAAGTCCACACTCGACCTCGCGGGGGCGTCGAGACTGGAGCAGATCCGGGCCGGTATGGGCGGTCCGGCCGTGGAATCGTCGCCCACGCCGGAGGCCGTGACCGGCGGGCAGGCCCAGCCGGACGCCAACATCGCCCGGCTCGACGAGATCAGAGCGAGTATGGCGAAGGACCGGGAACCGGGCGAAAACCGGGCCGGATGAGCGCCTGACCCCCGACGGTGAAAGGTGACGGACTGATGGTGGATCCTCGGGCCAAGCACCTGAAACGGGTGCGTCGGCTGCGGCGCTCGGCGCGGGGCTGGTCGGTTCGCGCGGGACTGTTGTTCGGAGCGACGGCGGTCCTGGTCCCCTACCAGGGGCTTGGACTGGCGGATGCGATCTGGGCGGCGGCGGCCGGGGGCTCTCTCGCCATCGCCGGGTGGCGCTGGGTCGACTTCCGGGGGTTTGCCCAGCTGCCCGTGCCCCCGCCGGTCAGCCCCGAGATCGCGGCGGCCGAGACGCGGGCGAAGATGATCGATGTTGTCAGCCGACTTCCCATCGGTCATACGGTGATCACGGAACTCCGCAGGCAGCGCACCCAGCATCGGATGCGTGGGCTGAGCGTGAGCGTCCTGTGGCGGCGACTCGATCGGGCCGCGGTGACCCTTGCCGGGCTGCGCGACCGGCTGACCGGCCCCGCGGTGTCCGCCGTCGCCGACGCCGCAGAGGCCGAGCGGGCCCTGCGGGACCTGGCGGACCGGGTGGCCAGCGTCGAGCGGGCGACGCGGACGGTCGCCGGGCGCGGTACCCCGGCGTTGGCTGAGGCCCATACCGCCCTCTCAACGCAGCTGTCCGAGGGAGTCAGCGCCTACGAGCACCTGGTGATGGCCTCGGCGGCCTACGTCGCCGAGGACGTCCGCCTGCCGGGAACGAGCCCGGCCGTCAGCGGGCTCTCCGAGGCCGCGGAGATGCTGCGGTGCGTCGCGGAGAGCATGTCGGAGCTGCGGAAGACCGCCCCGTCGTGACCAGCGGCCTGCGCGCGTCCGCCGCCCCGCCGCAGGGTCACTCGTCCGGCAGGAGATAGCGCCAGGAAGCGCGCAGGGGCATGCCCGAGGCCGTCCGGTACGCCTTCCAGGTCCCGTTGAGATCAAGATCGCGGCTGACGGTCCGGACGACGTTCCTGGCATGCTGGCCGTCGAGGTCCGCGAGCCGCACCTCGTCCTGGGCCGCCCCGGCCGGTAGCTCGATCGTCGCCGGCCAGGGCAGGATCTCATCGGTCTGGGCCGGGCCGACCTGGATCACCAGCCGGACCCGCCTGGCGGTGTACGGCTGCCCGGAGGCCACCACCTGCTGGTGCACCGCGCCGATGCGGTCCCGCGCGTCGTACAGGGCGGTGGGGTACCCCTCCTGCTGGCGCAGCTCGTCCAGGGCCTCGGCGCGGGCGTTGTAGGTGCCGTGCGCGGACCGCACCGAGAACTCGGTGGTGGAGGCACTGGCGATCACCGGGAGGTCGTCACGGCGCTTGGTGGCCGCGGGGCCCCGAAGATTCTCCGACAGCTGGGCGATGAGTTCTGCGATGTCCTCGGCGGGGAGGTCGGAGCGGTACGCGGCATCGGCGATCACTTCTCCGTTGCCGTACACCGCCAGCCGAGGGGGACGGAGGGCGATCTGACCGGCCGCCAGGCCACCGCCGGTCAGCACCCACCGGACGACGGGGTCTGGGCCGCCGGGCACGGCGGTGCCCCCGACCGGAGTCGAGGTCGAGCCGTTGGCGGAGGAGCATCCAGTGGCGGCGAATGTCGCCGCAACACCAAGCAACAGAGTTCGGCGTCTCATGACACGTCGGACGCTACCGGTAGGCGACCGGATCACGCGAATCCTTTCCCTTGTCCAGAACGATCGCAGAAGCGGCCTCAGGCTGTCGCGACTCGAACGAGATCACCCGGCATCACCGAAAGTGCCACCACCGCACGCCCGCCGTTGATCCCGACCGCGACGTAGCCGGCGGCATCGACGAAAACAACGAGCGATCCCAGCGGAGCCTCGCCGAAGGTTCTCGCCCGGATCGCCGGCATGCTGCCCACCCGCAACCGTGGTCCGAGCGTGTCCAGCACCTCGCTCCGCGCGGCCAGCTGCACGTTGCCGAACCGGTCGATCGAGCGGACCTGGGCGTCGACCCAGCCGGGCGTGATCACCACGACCGGTTCCGGCAGCCGGGCGAGGGACGCCGGGCCGATGGCCACCCCACCGGTGGTGAGATCGGCTCCCAGCGCCAACCGGGCGGCGGACGGGGCGAAGACGTCCCGCCCGTGGAAGGTCGCGGAGATGGCCGGCGCGAACCAGCTGGCCGCGGTCAGCTCGACCACCCGGAGGATGCCGCCGAGCGCCTCCGCGGCCGGAATCAGGAGCCCGTTGTCCGGCCCGACGAGTATCCCGTCGACAGCCTCGATCGCGATGGCCCGCCGGGTGGTGCCGACCCCGGGATCCACGACCGCCAGGTGCACGGCCGGGGGCAGATGCTCGACGGTCTGGGCCAGAACGGCGGAGCCCCGGCTGACGTCTCCCGGCGCGATCTGGTGGGTCACGTCGAGCACGCGTACCGCGGGGGCAAGCCGGGCGAGGACGCCGTGACAGGCCGCGGCGAACCCGTCAGACAGCCCGTAGTCGGAGGTGAACGAAATCCAGTGAAAGCGACCCATGCCAGAGGAGGCTAGCGGCGTCCGGTGGGTTCGCGCAGACAGCGGTGGCGGGATGCGCTATCCGCGCAGCCGCAGCCCCCGGGGCGTCGGCCGGAACCCCGCGACCCGCAGGGCATCGTGCAGGGGAGACGCGTGGATGGACTCCCCATCGGCCCGTTCAACGGACAGCGAGCCGAGTGCCCCCGCCCGCACCGCGACCGCGAGGGCGTCAGCCGCCGCGGCCAGGGTGGCGGGATCCGCCGTGTAGGAGAGGACACTGCGGCCGCCTCGCTCCACGTACAGGACCAGGGAGCCATCGATCAGCACGACGAGGGCGCCGGCCTTGCGGCCCGCCCGGTGGGCGGGGCCACCGGCCGGGAGGCCGTCGCCCGCGTCCACCGCCCGGCCCGGCCAGGGCAACGCACCCCCGAAGGGATTCGCCGGATCGGTCGCGGCCAGCACCAGCGCCGTCCCGTCCCGCCGTCCCGTCCCGCCCGGGGCGCGCAGCCGGTCGACGGCGCCGGACATGGCGAACTGGGCGGCTCCGAGCCCCTCGATGAAGTACCCGCGTCGGGCGACCCCTCGCTCCTCCATGGCGGCCAGCACGCGGTAGACCGGGGTGAAACCACCGCTGATCCCCTCGGCGACCACCGCTCCCCTGGTGACGACGCCGTGCCGCTCCAGCAGGACGTCCGCGATCGCCGCGGTGCGGACGGTGGCGTTCGGCTCCCGGGGCGACAGCCGGTACCAGCGTCCCGCGACGGCCGGCGGGCCGAACCTGGCCGTGGCC
>JABDRL010000292.1 GCA_013041765.1 Dactylosporangium sp.
GCGCCGGCACCCGCAGGGTCGGCTGGGCCTCGGCGACCTGTGGCAGGGTCCGGATCGCCGCGACGGTCGGATCGGCGACCGGGTGGAAGGTGTCGAGCCCCACGAGTGTCCGGTCCGATCCGCCCCGGGTCTGCTCGCGCTCGCCGACGCCGAGCGCGCCGTCCATGGAGTCGAGCATCCCGAGCAGGGCCACCAGGACGGCGATCGAGGCCCCTACCCCGGCCGCGGTCAGGGTGGCCCGGCCCGGGGCCCGCAGCACCTGCCGGACCGGCAGGTGTCCGATGCTGCTGCCCGGCAGGCGCAGCCGCCCGGGTCTCCGGCCGAGCCGGCCGCCGCCGGTCACGATGTGGGCGGTACGGATCGCGTCGGCCGGCTGGACCCGCACGGCCCGCACGATCGGGTAGCCGATGCCGAGCAGGGGAATGGCCATGCCGAGGGCCGAGGCCTTCGCCAACACGCCAACCTGCATCGGCGTGCGCCACTGGGGCAGGGGCAGGATGTTGTCCAGGATCCCGGTGATCGCCCAGCCGAGCAGCAGCCCCACCCCGATGCCGGCGAGCACGCCGAGCAGGGCGACCTGGATGCCGAACAGGGCCGGACGGATCGCCAGGGCCGGCCCCCGCAGGCCCAGGGCGGCTCCGACGCCGATCTCCCGGCGCTGCGCGGCGACGACCCGGCTGGACAGGTTGAACGTTGCCAGCGCCGCGCCACCGAGTACCAGAATCGAGACGAAGTCCCAGAACTTCTGGTCGTTGTCGATGTCCTCGTAGAGTATCCGGTAGGTCTCGTTGTCCGAGCGGACGTTGACGGTCGCCGGGGCCTCCGGCACGACCGCCCGCAGCGCCTGGTCGATGGCTTGCTGGACGGCCGCGACGTCGGTGCCCTCGGCGAGGGTCACCAGCACCTGGTTGATCTGGTCGGTCTCGCCGGTCAACCGCTGGGCGACGCCCAGCGGCACGAACAATGCGGCCTGGACGGGTTCGCCCAGCCAGGCGCCCTGCCCGTTGAGGAGGTAGGCGGGCGACTGGGCCCAGCCGGCGTAGCTGACCCGTACCCCACCGGCGATCCGCACCGTGCCCCGCTCGGCCAGGTCGAACTGCTGGGCGAAGGCCTGTTCCAGCCAGGCGACCGGGGCCTTCGCGTCGCTGGACCCCAGCGGGCTGCCCCGGGTCACCACGACGCGGTCAACGCTCGGCCCGTCGGGGGTGGTCAGCTCGACGCCGACGATCCGTCCGGGCAGGACCGTCCGCGTTCCGTCCCGGTCGGAGACGTCCACCTGGGTCGGCATGGTGAGCCGGCCCTCGACCGAGCGCAGCGCCGCGACCTGGGGAATCTGGCGCACGGCTGCCAGTGCCCGCTGGCGGTCGACCCGGGTGTCGTCGAAGCTGACGGCGATGTCGTGCATCCCGAGCATCGTGTAGGAGGCGTCGTTGGACAGCCGGCGCCATTCGCTCAGGCTGCCGAAGGCCGCGGCGACGCCGGTCCCGATGGCGATCACCAGGGCCAGGGCGCACACGACCAGCCAGCGCCGGCGCAGATCGCGGGCGGACCACCGGAGCCAGAACAGCATGCGACGCATGGCGAGTCTCCTTACCAGTGCAGATCGGCGACGGCGGCTTGGCCTCCCGGGGGCGGGCCGTCGCGCACCACGCGCCCGCTGGACAGCTCGACCACGCGGTCGGCCGTCCGGGAGATCTCCCGGTTGTGGGTGACGACGAGCACGGTCCGGCCCGCCTCGGCCTGCTGCTGGAGCAGGCGCAGGATCTGCACGCCCGTCACGAAGTCCAGCTCGCCGGTGGGCTCGTCGGCCAGCACGATCGGATTGCCGGTCGCCAGGGCCCTGGCGATGGCGACGCGCTGCTGCTCACCGCCGGACAGCTGGTGCGGGACGTGGTCGAGCCGGTCGCCGAGTCCCACCCGTGCCAGCAGGTCCGCGGCGTGGGCGCGGCCGCCGGCCCGGCCGGCGACGTCCGCGCCGAACTGGACGTTCTCCAGCGCCGTCAGGGCCGGAAACAGGTTGAAGCTCTGGAAGATGAAGCTGGTCAGCTCTCTGCGGATGCGGGCTCGCCGGGACCGGGTGGCGCCGCTGATGTTCGTACCGGAAAGGCTGATCTGTCCCTCGGTCGGGCTGTCGAGGGCGCCGATCAGGTTGAGCAGGGTGGTCTTCCCGCTGCCGGACGGGCCGAGGATCACGACGAACTCCCCCCCGTCGACGTGCAGCTCGACCTCCCGCAGTGCGACGACCTCGGTGCCCCCGACCTGGTAGCGCCGGCCGACGCCGTGCAGGTCGACTCGGCTGCCCGTCGACCGGTCGAGGTCGGTAACCGGTGGTGCGGACGGTTGCGTACCCATGACTGTCCTCCCGTCGCAGTTGCTGCTCCGTGGTCCGGCCCATCCAGAAAAGCCCACCCCCCCTCGAAAGTCAAGCACTTGCGCAAGTATTCAAACGTTGCTGGCCGGGCCTCCTCCCCCGGCCGGTCGAGACACGTCCCGCCGCCCGACGCACCGGTGCCAGACCGGTCCACGGCGGTCGATGACGAATAATCGGCGGACGTTGCCACGGTGGGGCAGTATGCGACTGAGTCTTCGGAGCTGGAGGAAATCACCATGGTGTTCAAGAAGATGCTCAAGGCGTTCGGCGTCGGCGGGCCAACCGTCGACACGGTCCTCGCCAACCCCAACACGCGGCCGGGGGATTCCCTCGCCGGACAGGTGGACATCGTCGGAGGCACCCACGAAGTCGACATCGAGCAGGTGACCCTGGCCCTGACCACCAAGGTCGAGGTCGAGTACGAAACGAGCGAGGGCGACGGAGAGTACCAGTCCACCGTCGACTTCCACCGGCTCGCCGTGGCCGGGGCCTTCCACCTCCGTGAGGGCGAGCGGCGCTCCATCCCGTTCCAGATCCCCGTTCCGTGGGAGACCCCGGTCACGGACGTCTACGGCCAGCGGCTGCCCGGCATGGTCATGGGAGTCCGGACCGAGCTGGCGGTAGCCCGCGCCATCGACAAGGGCGACCTCGACCCGATCTCCGTGCATCCCCTGCCCGCGCAGGCCGCCATCCTCGACGCCTTCGTCCGGCTGGGCTTCCGTTTCAAGAGCGCCGACCTGGAGCGGGGCCACGTCCGCGGGGTGCACCAGACGCTGCCGTTCTACCAGGAGATCGAGTTCTACCCCGCCCCGCAGTACGCCTCCCGGATCAAGGAGGTGGAGCTGACCTTCGTCGCCAGCCCCAGCGCCCTGGAGGTCGTCCTGGAGTTCGACAAGCGGGGCGGGCTGTTGACTTCGGGCGGCGACGCCGTCAACCGGTTCACGGTCTCCCATGCCGAGGCCGGCCAGATCGACTGGGCCTCGCAGGTTGACGGCTGGGTGCAGCAGGCGACCCAGCGGCACTTCGGCCTCTTCTGATCGGATTCTGGTCCGGGATCCCGCCGGGTCACCGGCAACCAGCATTCCCGGGGCGGGCCAATGGTCCGCCCCGCCCCGGGGTGCCCCCGCGCCCCCTCGCCCGCAGCGGGTCCCGGTGCCCCCACGCCCCCTCGCCCGCAGCGGGTCCCGGTGCCCCCACGCCCCTCGCCCGCAGCGGGTCCCGGTGCCCCCACGGCACCCCGGGGCGTGGCTACCCACCAGTAGGTGTGGCGCAGCTGTCGTCCCAGCGACACCAAATCCCCACCTAAAGCCGATCACGCCCTACGGATGACCCAGAACGTCCCGATCTGCGGAGTTCCACGAACCCAGCAAATTGTCCATAATGGAGGATCCGTCCCTCGCCCCGGGGTGGGATGCCTCGCCGGCCTCACCCCGGGGTAGGGCGCCTGGCCGGCCTCACCCCCGACGCAACGCGGCTCGCAGCCGGACGTCGCCCACCGATCGTCCGGCTGCGAGTTCGAACACCCCGGGCTCGGTCGCCCAGGCCCCCGCCGAGGTGTCCCAGTGCTCGAAGCCCCGGGCGGCCACCGTCACCTCCACGGTCGCTTCCCGCCCCGGGTCGACCCGGACCGGGGCGAATCCCACCAGCCACCGGGCCGGCCGCTGCACGGTGCCGCCCGGACGCGCGGCGTAGATCTGCACCACCTCGCGGCCGGGGCGCGCGCCGGTGTTCCGGACGGTGACCCGCACCGGGACGTCCCCGCCGGCCGCCGGCCCTGCCGGCAGGTCGAGGGCCAGGTAGTCCCAGGTGGTATACCCGAGGCCGTGCCCGAAGCAGAACGCCGGTTCGGCCCCGACGGCGTCCCACAGGCGGTATCCGATGGTGATTGACTCCCGGTAGGACAGGACCCCGCCGGTCGGCGTGGTGGTCGGCAGCCAGGCCGGCTCGTCGGCCGGCCAGGTCACTGGCAGCCGGCCGCCCGGCTCGGCGAGTCCGAGGAGCACATCGGCCAGGGCGTTGCCGAATTCCTGCCCGCCGAACCAGGTCAGCAGCACGGCCGGGACCCGGTCGGCGCACGGCAGGATGACCGGTGCCCCGGCGTTGACCACGAGGACCGTTCGGGGGTTGGCGTCGAGCACCCGGCTGACCAGCTCATCCTGGCGTCCCGGCAGGCGCAGCGAGGTACGGTCGAAGCCTTCGCTCTCGACCTCCTCCGTCGTCCCGACGACCACCACGGCGACATCCGCGGACCGGGCCAGGTCGACCGCCTCGGCCAGCGCCGCCTCCGGGTCCGCCACGATCTGGTCCACATTGATCTCGATCTTGACCTGGAAGCCGTCCGGGTCGACCTCGTGGCGCAGCACGAGTTCGACCGGTTGCCCGGCCACCAGCGCGACGGTGGCCGACCACTGGGGCAGCCGGACAAAGGCATCGATATCGTCGGTCTCCGGTGACGGAGCCAGCACCTCGGCGAACCGTTCCACACCGTCGATCGCCAGCCGGAATCGCCCGAGGCCGGAGCAGCCGATCGCGTACCGGCCGGTCTCCGGCGCCGTCACACTGGTCACCACCTCGACCGTGGCCACGGTGCCGGGGGCGATCTCCGGTCCGAACCCGCCGGCCCAGGTCAGCTGGGCGGTCCGCCGCCGCTCGGTGAGCAGTACCGCTCCCTCGGCCGACAGCAGGCGGACCCGCACCCCGGCCTCGCCGGTCCGCGGCACGGCCAGCAGATCGAGTTCCGCCGGAGGCACCCGGGTGGCGGTCCGCACCCCGGGAGCGTGCTCGACCACCACTGCCGGGCCGAGCGCCGAGCGCAGCCCCTCCAGCGGTGACACGGTGTAGGGC
>JABDRL010000061.1 GCA_013041765.1 Dactylosporangium sp.
ACGCACCGCACCCCGCACCAAGAAACAACGCCAGACCGAACGCACCCGCGACGTCGAATACCTGATAACGGTCGTTCCGTCAACTCTCTCCAGAAACGACGAAACGGCCTTGAGTTAAGGGCAGTGCTCCAGGGGCATATCTTTCCCAGGTATCGCGATCACGGTGTCGTAGGCGCTGTCGGGCGCTGGCTCCCCGAGCGGCTCCCCCGGCGCACAGAAGACCACAGATTGCGCATAGTAGAACCCCCGAGTCGACCGTTCTGGCCGCTCAGGGGTCTTGTTCGATCTGGCGCGCCCGAAGGGATTCGAACCCCTAACCTTCTGATCCGTAGTCAGATTGTCTCTGTTCTATGTGACTAAGGATTCAGAAGGTTCCGCCGTATCGGTTTCTGGGCGCTACGTCCACCTAAGGTTCACTGCGTTTCCGCAGGTCCAGGTGACGTAGCCAGTTAAGCACAGCGTAGACTCTGACGCAAGTGCCACGCGGCGCTGAGTTGGTTCCCGCAGTCCGGCGGGGTGTTTCGACATCCGAGCACCACGTGATCCACGACGTTTCCACAAATAGCCCGCCGGCTCAGCGGTGCACCCGCACTAGTAGAGGCAGTGATGGCTTTCGGAGTCTGCCCCTGCAACATTCTGTGTGCTTGATTCGTTACGGTACACGGCGCTATGTGGAATGCTGTAGCCGCCGCGTAAAGATGGGTTACTGAATCGCCAGCAGGGTCGGGCGGGTGGCAGCACGTGTTGCTTGACCGGCTCTTCGCAGTCGAGCGTGTAGCCGGGCTGTGCACGTAACTGACGGTCAGCGCTCGCTCAGCCTTCCTCGTCACGTTCCTGCTCGTCCCCGCGCCGACGGCGCGCTCGCTCGGCGATCCCGTTGGAGATCTTGCCCCTGACCGAACTGGCCCGGTCGAGGGTCTCATTGCCGAGGCTTCTGGCTGCGTCGATGCCCTTGGCTCCTGTCTCGAGCGCCTTGTCCCTCGCCTCCGTAGCCGCGTCCATCCATCGTCTGGCCTCGGATGACTGGCGACCAGACTCAATCCCGAGCCGCCGGCAGAAGCCATGGACGCCGGTCGCGACATGATTGCTCGACTGGACCACAGCCGGGGACTTGGTCGGATACAGCAGCACCTTCGCGTTGGCCGTGCCGGCAGCCGCATGCATCCGGGCCACCAGGCGTTCGGTGCTCCGCGAGATGTGTTCCAGCCGGCCCTGCCTGGCAGCCTTCAGCCCGAGGCGATGCCCGTCCAACTCCTCCGGAGACGCGTCCAGCACTCGGTCGAGTTCGAGCACGGCAATCGCGTCCTGCAGTTGGAAGCAGCGAGCCAGCACAGCAAGCCACTCCCGAACCATGGACTCAGCTTCCCTGGCCGCCGTGGCGAGGTCACCGATCTTGGTCTTGCGCTCCATCTTCTCCGCGAGTGCGTCGACTTGCCGCAATGCGTACGCCTGGGTTTCTGCGACCGTCGCCGGCGCGGCCTGCACCTTCGACCAGGTGACCTCGTCGACCCTGCCCCGCTTCTCCCGGATGGTCATGGCCTCCTCGATGACGAAGCCCACGCCGATCATGCGGGCCAGCACCGCGTCCTTCTGGGCGCGCAGCACATCGTCGACCTTCTCGTCGATCATGGCGAGGTAGTCGGTAATCTCGTCCATGGCTTGTTGCATCGCGACCTGCGCCATGATCCCCGCAACACCAGCAAGCATCGCCGGATTGGTCAGCAGCGATCGGGGCCCCTTCACGAATTCGACGAATCTCCTGACCTGACCCTTGTTCCCCTTCACCACCCCTGTGGCGAGGCCGGTCGTCGAACTGTCCCGCAGCCCGTACTTCCTGACAAGCTGTGCCGACTCCCGAGTCAGCTTCACCCAGCGACCGGAGTTGGCGGCAACCTCCGAACCTGCCTGCACGACCACGGCCCCGGTACCGACGACGGACTTGAGCCGTTGCAGTCCGAGGTCCCTCGACAACAGTCCTTCCGAGACGAGGAAGCGTTCGACATCCGCCGCATTCCCGATGACCGCCAGTCCATCACCGTCACTGATCAGCCTAATCTCGTTGTCCAACACCGCTCCTAAAGTGGCTTCTCGCAGTCGAGGTCGTTCCGGTGCGTGCGGCGATCGCCGGTGTCTCCCGGGTCGGTAGTCGGTACGAAGTGGTTCAGGTGGCCAGTTTGACCAGAGGCGCCACGAGTGGTCGTGGATCGTCACCGAATAGCAGCACGATGGTCTTGTGGCGGGCGCGGGTGAGCACGACGTACAGCAGCCGGGATCCGGTTTCGAACGGCTCGTAGCGTTCCGGTCCGTAGAAGTCGTTGCTACGCAGGACGACGACGGTGGCGTCGGCCTCCCGGCCCTTGGTCTGGTACAGACCCATGAGCTGCACCGGCGCGCCCGGCTCGCCGGTGGCATACGTGAGCAGGTCGGTACGGTAGGCGGCGATCGCCGTGTTGAGCGCTTCCAACGCGTCGACCTGGTCGCGGTGTCGGCGAAGGTGGCGGACGACCTGCGGCTGCAACAACTGGGCGGCGTGTCGCCAGTGGCGGTCACCCCGGGGCAGTCCGAGCCTGTCGTACGCCTCCGCGGCGGTGACCACGGCCTCGGAGGGAACAGCGCCGCGCAGGGCTTGCCGCAACTCCTGCAGAAGCCGGTGGCGCGCGGCAGGTGGGGTGATCTGGCCGAGCAGCATCCGAGCCAGGTCGGGGACCTGCTTGCCGCGGACTGAGCTGGTTACGAAGACCGCGAGGCGCTGTAGCACGCCTGGCCAGCTAGCCGTGCCGCCAGCGAACTGGATCATCGCATGTTGCGCGTCGAGGCTGGCGCCGAGGCATTCGGGCAGACCGATGACCTCGTGGGCGATATCTAGTTGGGTAAGCTGGTCGGACAGGCCGGTGGTGGCATCGATGTGGTGGCTGAACACCCCGACGGTGTGCCCGTCGGTGCGAAGGTTCTGCACCACGTCAGCAACAACGTCGGCCTCCTGGTCGGTCAGCAGCCCGGCCCGGATGTGCAGCCTGCCGGTGCCCAGCGCGGCGGTGACGGCCTCGTGGCCGAACTCGCGACGACGGATCGCCGCCGCGGCGGCCGGCAGGATGTTGCTGGGGTCGCGATGGGACACGTCTGGCAGGTCGATGCGCCGGGCGCCGGGCAGGTCAAGCACGGCCTCGAGCCGCTGCGGGCTGACGCCGACGGCGTCGGGCAGATCGCTGTAGATGCACTGGTTGGGATCGCCGAGCAGCAGCAGCCGCGCAGCGCCGCGGATGGTGGTCAGCAGCTCGAACTGCCGGTCATCGGTGTCCTGGAACTCGTCGCAGACGATGATGGACCAGCGAGCCTGCAGGTGCTCGCGCGCGGCCGGCACGTCGCACAGTTCCAGCGCGCGGGGCAGCATGTCCCGGTAGCGAAGCGTGCCGGTGACGCGGAACAGCTTGGCCTCGGTCTCGCTGAGCATCGTAGGTTCGGCCACGCCGATCGCGGCGCCCCAGCGGGTGAGCAGCCGCCACGCGAAGGCGTGGAAGGTGGTGATCTCCACGCGGGACTGGTAGGGGCCGAGGACGTTTGCTGTGCGGTCGAAGATCTGCGCCACCGACGAGCGCGAGAACGACAGGAACAGAGCCCGAGCCTCCGGCGTCCGGGCACGCCGCCGCAGCCCGGCCACGGCGGCGCGTCGTGGCTCGATGCGTTGCAAGTGCGCACGGACGGCCGCTGCCGCCGTGGTGGTCTTGCCGATGCCGGCGCCGCCGCACACGAGCAGGACAGGATCTTCGGCGTCGATGACCTCCCGTTGCGTCTGGTCAGGATGGTAGGTCACGGCAACTCGACCTCGATCAGCACCGTCGAGGTGACCGGCCCGCAGAGCGTGCCGAGGACTTTCCGCGCCAGCGGGGGCATCGGGCCGGTTGGCAACGCCTCGACGAACGGCTGGTGGAGTCCGCCCTTCTGCTTCAACACCTTGATGATCTTTCCTTCGAGGCTCTTGTCATCGATGGTGTCGACGGTGATCCCGATCAGGCCGTGGTCGGTGACGAGGCGCTGCAACGCGACACGTAGCCGGGCCGAGTCGATGCCGTGGGTCAGCGCCCGTTCGACCGAGGTGTGCTCAGGCAGTTGGATCACCTGCTCGACCACGCCGGTGAGGTCGGCGATGAGGGCAGCGTCGGCGCCGGGCTTGTCGTTATCGAGCACCACCCGCACGTGAAACCCGAGGTCGCGTGCGAGGCGGGCCAGTTTCGGCAGTTCGTCCTTGCCGCCGTCGCCGTTGGATGGGGCGACCATCCGCACGCCGGCCGCCGCTGGCGGAGCCGCGCCTTGCCGGCGGAGTCTCCGGTCCGCGACTGCGGTGTAGCCGTCCAGATCGTGCGGGCCTTCCAGGAGCGCCACGGTGCGAGCGGTCATCGCCGGCATCAGGAGCGGATGCAGGTGTCGGCGGGCGGCGCGTTCCTTGCGGTCGGTGGTGGGCGCCAACTGATGGGCCTGGCGGTGGCCGTGGCTGCGGGTGAGACGGATCATCTCTTCTGCGGGGAATGCCCTGACCACGTCCGGGTGGCGGGTGGACAACCAGACCTGGCCGCTGTTGCGCCGCAGCAGGCAGGCGAGGTACTCCGCAGACGCCGCGTCCAGGTCGTCGCCGAAGTCGTCGGCGAGCACGATCGCGTCCGGTGCTGACGCGGACACCACCGCTTCTGCGGCGGCCAGCACCCCGGCTGCAGTCGAGCCATGCGCGGCCAGCGGCAGCGCGCCGGCGCTGTCGAGGATGAGGGTGGGTTGCAGCGCCCGCAGGATCGCCGAGACGGATCCGTCGTCGGCGGCGAAGCCGATGTCGTCGGCGTGGGCGTCACCGGTCATCTCCAGCAACTGCGCCGCACCGGCGGCGAGCACTTCCTCGATGGTCTTGCGGATGCTGTTGCTACCGGTCAGCCGATCGGTCGCAGTGGCCATGTCAGTGTTCAACGCCGCCAGCGCTGTCAGCAGGTCCGTGTCGTCCAGGTCGGAAACCAGGCGCCGGAACGTCCCGTCCGGGCGCAGTTGCAGCGGTGCGCGCCGGTCGAGCACGATCGCCGCGACGAGGTCACGCTCGACACGCGGTGCCCGCAGGCCGGTCTTCGGGTACTCAACCCAGTGCTCGGCGATCTCACTTGCCGGGTCGAACCGCAGCCGGTAGCACAACCGCAACCCCATGACCGCCTCGTCGGCCCTGGCCTCGTCGGCCGGCAGCCCGGTGTCCGGATCGATCAACTCCAGCCGGCCGTCGAACTCCTGCACAACGGCGCCGTCGAGTTCGATGAGCGTGACCTCGACCTCGGTCAGCTCGTCACCGCCGTCGGCGTCTGGTGCCGGGATCGGTCGGTGCACGTCCAGCAGGTTGGGTCGGGCGCTGGTGCTGCGTGGATCGAGGACCCGGCGCAGCCCGGTGATCAGGTCAGTCCGACCGGCCCGCGGTTCGCCGACCACCACCACATGCGTAGCCGGATGGAGCACCACGTCGGCGAAGCCGCGGAAGCGCTGCAAGCGAACCCTGATAGCGCGCACGACGCGGTTCACCTCTCAAGCAGATTCGATGTGTCGGATCAGTCGCGCGAGCACTCGCGACCCCGGCCCGGGATGTGCTTCATCGCTCAGCAAGGCGTACTCAAGGTCCACCCCGGAGCTGCTCCATTTTGCCGCACCGTCCGCTTCAACGCCGCCGACTTTCGCCGTGGCGGGTCGCGCCGCCAGCCGTCGCCGCCGGGGGTACGCGCCGCGTCTTGCCTGGCATCGCCCATCGCGGCGCGGTGGCGGGTCGACCAATGCGTGATCAAGAAGGTGTTGACGTTCACCCGTCTCGGTGACGCGTGATCCGTCGGCGGCTCCCGCGCCGGATACGCCATCGTTGGCATGCTGGCCGCCTGGCGCCGAGTACCGAGTGCTGCGCTCGGGTGAATTGTCGGACCCGGCGAGTACCGTGGTGGCCCGGTGTCGTAACGTGACGTGGAGGTTGTTGAGGCAGTGCGCGCAGTTCCCTCCCCTCCTCGGCTGGCCGTGCCGAACCTCGTGGCGAACTTCCTCCCGGTCCGATTCCGCGGTGGCCAGGCATTGCCGGGCGGCGTGTTGCCGTTCGACTCGCCGGAGCGGCTGGCCTCGTTGCGTGCGCAACTGCAGGACACACACGTGGTGTCCCGCTACGACGAACGCATCGTGTGCGTGCCGGTGACGCCGGACGCGCCAGCGATCGGCGAACCGCGGACGTTCGCGATCCGCGACCACCGCTACCTCGCGATGCGGCTGGTCCGGGCTGCGCTGACCCGCGAGGTGATCGCGATGCGGTACAAGCTGCGCTCGTTCAAGCGGCCGACCTTCGTCTCCCGCTACCGCCAGCAGGACCTGATCGACCAATGCGCCGGCGACCTGCGCGAAGCGGTCGCGGGCCTGCACGTGTTCCCGCAGTACACCCTGGACACCCGCGTGTGCGGTCCCGGCTCGGGGCCTGGGATCGTGGTGGGGTTGAAGGCCCGCTACGAGATCGACCTGACGGTGGCGGAGTTGCTGCGCCGCGGTCTGGCGGTGGAGGGTCGCTACGTGCTGGCGCACACCGGCGAGGTCCCCCACCACCCCGACCTGGATGAGTACGCCTACCGTCGGCTGGCCGGCGCGGTGGAGTCGGTGCGCGACGGCCGGCTGCGCCTGCGTGACGCGCCGATCAAGTCCCAGGTCGACGCGGACGAAGCCTGGCTGGAGGGGCGGCGAGACACGTTCAACGACGTGATCACAGTCCTGACCGGCGGCCGGCACGCGCCGCTGCTGGAGCGGCTGGAGGAGGCCGCGTTCGAGCTCACCGGCGCCGAAGGTCGGCTCGCGCGGGTCACCGCCCTGGCCGGGAAACTCGCCAACATCGGGCCGTTGGCGATCGCCGACGGCATCCAGGTGCAGATCGGCGCACCGCTGGGCACCGAGCGGACCGGACCGCGCGGCACCCCACCGGTGGAGTCGACGGTGTTCGACGAGCCGACGTTCGTGTTCGACCCCGGCGGGGACAAGACCCACCGGTCGGCGAAGAAGGGCATGACGGAGTTCGGACCGTTCGACTCGCAGTTCTTCACCCCGCGCCGGCCGCAGATCGTGGTGCTCACACCCCGGCCCTACCAGGGCAGCGTCGAGGTGTTCATGAACGCGTTCCGGCGAGGGGTACCAGACGCGAAGGTCTTCACCCAGGGCTTCGCCCGCAAGTACCGACTCACCGATTGCGACGTGGTCATCGAGGCGTTCGACGCCACCGGCCCCTGCGACGCCACCGCGTACCGCGATGCCTGTCTGGCCGCCACACAGCGGCCGGACAAGCCGCACCTGGCGATGGTGATCACCAGTGAGGCGCAGCAGGACCTGCAGGGCGACGCCAGCCCGTACCTGGTGGCGAAGTCGACCCTGATGGGTCAGGGCGTGGCCGTGCAGGAGATCCAGATCGAGACGATCCGCCGTGGCAACCTCGCCTATCCGTTGGACAGCATGGCCCTGCAGTGCTACGCCAAGCTCGGCGGGATCCCGTTCGTCATCGCCGCCCCGCGCCCGATCGCGCACGAACTGGTCGTCGGCATCGGCAGCGCCCACATCAAGTCCAGCCGGTTCAGCGCCCCAGAGCGGGTCGTCGGCATCACCACCGTGTTCAGCGCCGACGGCAACTACATCTTGTCCAACGCCTCCCGGGAAGCCGACTACGAGCGGTATCCAGAAGAGCTACTGCGCGCGCTGCGGGAGTGCATCGACGAGGTGAAGGCACGCAACGCGTGGCAGCCCGACGACGCCGTCCGGCTGATCTTCCATGTGTTCAAGGCG
Source organism: Dactylosporangium sp. (assembly GCA_013041765.1). Classification (GTDB taxonomy): domain Bacteria; phylum Actinomycetota; class Actinomycetes; order Mycobacteriales; family Micromonosporaceae; genus JABDRL01. The sequence goes on from JABDRL010000061.1 coordinate 7,807, forward strand.
CTCAAGGACACCGAGGCCAACGCGGTCAAGTCGCTCGTCAACGGGCTGCTCGCCGAGTTCCGCTCGGTGGAGTTCGCGTTCGTCCACGTCGGCGACGAGCACGACTGGCACTTGTTCGACACCACCGCGCCGGGAATCGGCAACGCCGCCTTACCGTCCGGTCAGCGTCAGCCGAAAGGTCGGTACGTGCCCCGACGTGGTCACGCGGTCCGGATCAGCCCGGCGGAGGTGCTACTGACCGTCTCCGGGCCATACGATATAAAACGGCCCACGCACGGGCTGCCTCGACCGCTGCTACTCAAGCTGCACCGCGCCTCGACGTTCACCGACATCGAGTACCTGGCCGGTCAGGCGTTCCGGTTCACCGCCCTGTCGTGGCGGCGATTCGAGCCCTCCGGCGACCCGGTCACGATCAGCTACTCGACTCTGATCGCGTCTCTGCTCGGCCGCCTACGGCACGTGCGCAACTGGAACGCCGACATCCTGCGCACCTCGTTTCGCACCAGCCGGTGGTTCCTGTGACCAACGCCGAGCCGACCGGTGTCGACGAAGTCGCCGGGCGTGAGCTTCCCCCCTTCATCAGGCCCGGACCGGCAACGGCCCGGCCGTCATGGCGACCCTCCGCAACGCCTCGATCGGCTACCACCGCACCAACGGCGACACCAACATCGCCCGTGCGACCAGACGCGCCAACCGCCGTCCACACGACCTCATCACCACCGTGACCAGCGGCTACCCGAGAATGCAATGACCCTGGGGCACGGGTTCGCCGCTCGAGATTCAATAAGGAATTACGAAGCATCTACTCAGGCGATTCGGATGACGTGCCGATATCTGTGGACATGGAGCAGCCCGCCACTGTCCGGAAGGATCGGCGTAGCCCGCTTGCCGACCTCTCCCTGTCCGGTGCTCTGATGCCCTACTTGTGGGGCGGGGTGGGTGTCGCGGTGGTGCTGGATGGGACCAACAACGCACAGGGGCGGTGGCTCCTGCTCGCTCTGGGGTCGGCATTCTGCGCGTTCGCGGCGGCCATCGCGCGGGTGGACTGGGCGCGGGTGCCGGTCCGGTTCGTGCGGTCGTTGCCCTACGTCGGGGTGATCGGGCTCGGGGTGATGCTGTTCTACGCCCCGGAAGCGTACGTCACGATCGCTGTCGTCTTGGCAGTCGCGATGATCTGGACCGGATTCTCTCTGGAAAAGATAGATCTGGCATTGATTGCGTTGATGTCCTCCGGGATGGTCTTCCTGGCACGGTGGCGGCTGATCGGTTCGGTGACGGTCGGACGTCAGTGGCTGCCGGTCCTGGTGATGCTGGTGGTGGCTGGATCGGTGATGCACTGGCTTCGGCTGCGGATGGACGCGGCCACCGATCGGGCTGCCCAGGCCCAGTCGGAGGCCGCCGCCGTGCGGGTAGCGGCGCTGGAGCAACAGCAGTCGGCAGAGGCCGGACGAGCCGGTCAGGCCGCAGCGCAGTTGGCCGTGCAGACCCGGTTGCAGGAGCAGGTCGCAACCCAAGCCGCCGCGCTGGCCGCATCAGCTAGCCAGGTTAGCGATCACACCACCAACGGGGCGGCGGCCACCAAGCAGATGGCGCAGGCATTACAGGATCTCACCCGCGCGGCCGCCGCCACTGAAACGATCACCGAGCTGGTGGCCGGCCAGGCCGGCGAGGCCGTCACCGTGATCCGTGCCCTGGAGTCGTCCAGCTCCCAGATCATGGCAGCCTCGGATGTCATCCATGCCATCGCCGAGCAGACCAACCTGCTGGCGCTCAACGCCACCATCGAGGCCGCCCGCGCCGGGAAGGCCGGCCGGGGCTTCGCCGTGGTGGCGGGCGAGGTCAAGGAACTAGCCCAATTGTCCGGCCAGAACGCCGACGCCATCACCCACACCCTGACCGAGGTCCAAGGCCAGGTTGCCGCCGCCGTCAGCCGGGTCGGACAGATCATGACAAGCATGGGCGGGCTCTCGACCCACCACGCCACCCTCGCCGCAGCCTTGGAGGAACAGGCCACCGCCGTCCGTCAGCTCTCCTCCGATGTTCACTCCCCGGCCGGTGAAGTTGTCACCATGACCGACGGCATTCGCACCTTGGAAACAATTTCGGGAGGGAGCTGACAGTTTGGCTACGACG
>JABDRL010000066.1 GCA_013041765.1 Dactylosporangium sp.
ACGCACCGCACCCCGCACCAAGAAACAACGCCAGACCGAACGCACCCGCGACGTCGAATACCTGATAACGGTCGTTCCGTCAACTCTCTCCAGAAACGACGAAACGGCCTTGAGTTAAGGGCAGTGCCCACGATGGTGGTTCGGGCGGTGGGTAATGGCAGAAGCATTCCGGCGCACGCCATCCGATGCGGGTACTCGGCGGCTAGGGTCCGCAGGAAAGCGCGACGGCACTCACCACTGGATGCCGTCGGCCGCGTCGGCGAAACCCTCGGCGGCCGTTCGAGACAGCTCGTGGTCGGCCAGCGCGGCCAGCACCTCGAGCGGGACGCTGACCTCGTGGGCGCCGTCCCGGACAGCCCTCACGGCCTGCTCGGGGGATTTGACGCTGGCCGCCAGGATCGTCGTCGTGGCCCCGGCGGCGTCCAGGGTCGCCCGCATGTCCCCGACCAGCCTCTGCCCGCCGGGCAGCAGGCGGGCGGCGCGATCGACGTACGGGATGACCCACCGGCACCCGGCATCCCGAGCCGCCAGGGCCTGCCCGGGCGAGTACACGGCGGTCATGGCGCATCCCACCCCGGACCCGGCCAGTTCCCGGGCGACCGCGAAGAACGGCACCATAGCCATGATCTTGATGACGATGCGGTCGGGGGCGATGCCGGCCGCCTCCCGGGCCTGGCGCAGGAAGGCCGCGGGGTCACTCGCACCCGGCTGGTAGAGGATCGGGATCCCCGGCGCCGCGTCCACCGCCGCGATGAGATGCTCGCGCGCGTCGGTGACCCCGGCCCGCCGCAGCAGCAGGGGGTTCATGGTGATCCCGGTGACGAACCCCAGGGCCGTGGCGGTCGCGAGTTCGTCGAGGCGGGCGGAGTCGAGAAACACGATGCTCTCCTGGCTGATCGGTTGGTGGGCCACGACCCCGACGGTCACTCCGCCGGGCGGCGCTCACCAGGTTGCGGACGCATGGATGAAATCACGGAGGTCTGCCTCGGTGGCGAGCCGCTCCTTGCCCCAGCAACGGCACTTCCACGCCGCGGCGGCCGAAGCGAAGACCACCGCCTCCCGGCACGGCATGCCGCTGAGGTGGGCGTGGACCAGGCCGCCGCCGAAGACGTCCCCGGCGCCGAGGGTGTCCACGGCGTCCACGGGAAACGCGGGCACCCAGCCAGCACCGTCCGGCCCGGCGTAGCCGCTGCCGTTGATCCCGTCGGTGACCACCGCGACGGTGGCCCCCAGCGAACGCAGCAGCTTCGCGCCAATCTCCACATCGGTCACCCCGTCCAGGTCCCGGGCAAAGGCCAGGGGGGCCTGGACCACGTCGGCACGGCTGACCAGTTCGACGGTGTGGCCGCGGTAGTTGCCGGTGTCGAGCAGCACGGGTACGCCCATCTCGCGGGCGATGTCGGCGGCCACGAGCTGCACCTCGGGTTCCCTGGCGTCGCAGGTGAACGCGGCGGCCCCGGCCAGCAGGCCACGCAGCCGGTCGGGGGTGACGCTCAGCCGGTCCCCGGAGGCCGTGGCGTAGGCGATGGTCCTGCTGCCGGTACTGCGGTTGATCCACACTGAGGAGGACAGCGAAGCGCGTCCCGCCCGGACATCCAGCTCGGCGCCCACCCCGGCCAGGGCGAGTCCGCGCCGGATCGCCTGCCCCGCCGGATCACCGCCCACGGCGCCGAGCAGGACCGTCGGCCAGCCCAGACGGCCAAGGTATGCCAGGCGAATCGGCACCGGCCCGCCGAGGCTCTCCCACGGCGGCGGATCCGCCAGCAGCGGGGCCTTGGAATCCTCTGCGGGGTAGCGGTCGAGAACGCCGATGCGATCCCAGCAGACCGCCCCGATCCCGACGACCCGCCCATGGCGGCGCTCGGATCGGGGGGCCGGCGGGATGGGCGCGCCGGGAAGCGTCGGGGGCGGGTTGACGGTCACGGGTGTCTGCGTCTCCGGGCTTGCGGGGCTGTCCCGTCGGAAAAGGGCTCCCCCAGCCGTGCCCCGCTGGGGCACCCGGCGAGGTCGGGCCGCTCAACG
>JABDRL010000074.1 GCA_013041765.1 Dactylosporangium sp.
GTACACCGGGAGGGGCCGTTCGCCGGCCTCGGGATCGTCGCGCAGGATCTGCGCGTGCAGCCCCCGCAGCTCCGGGCCCGGCTCGACGCCGAGGTCGCGGGCCAGCACGTGCCGGGTGGCCTGGTAGAGCCGCAGCGCCTCGGCCTGGCGCGCGGTTCGGTAGAGCGCGGTCATCAGCGCGGTGACCAACCGCTCGCGGGTGGGGTGCCGCCTGGCCAGCGTGGTCAGGTCGGCCACGACCGGGTCGCACCGGCCCAGCTCCAGCTGGGTCTGGGCGCGCAGCTCGCAGCTGGACAACCACAGCTCGGTCAGATCGGCGCCGAGCCGCTGCCGCAACCGGTCGGCGGCGACATCGGCGAGCAGGGGTCCCCGCCAGAGGGTGAGCGCCCGGTCGTAGCGGTCCACCCGCTCGCCGAGGTCGGCGATGCCCACGGCGCCCTGGACCAGGTCGGTGAAGCATGCGACGTCGGTGGTGTGCGTGCCGGTCTCTACCCGGTAGCCGTCACCGCAGGTGGCGATGGTCAGCCCGCACGGGCCGAGTGTGGCGCGCAGCCGGCCGATGTATGTGTGCACCACGCCCCGGGGCGACCTGGGTGGCACGCCATCCCACAGCAGCTCGACCAGCCGGTCGATGGGGACCAGTTTGCCGGTTTCGAGCAGCAGGATGGCGAGCAGGCAGCGCTCCTGGCGGCGGCTGCCCACCTCCACGCGCACCCCGTCGTGGTACGCCTCGAACGGCCCGAGCAGGCGAAATTCCATCGCGCAACGCAGCCTAACCCCGCCGGGTGACGATCGCACGAGCCATCGAGGCGAGCGCTGGACAGCGACGCGAGCGCTGGACGGTGCGGCGGCGGCCTGTCGGCCGGCTCACCGCCGGTGCCGCCCGCGGGTCGTGGTGAGGAACTGGTCAGCGCCGTCGGTGAGACTGCGCCCATGCGTCGAATGATTGCTCTGGCGGCGGCGTCGGCCGTACTGCTCGCCGCCATTCCCGCTTCAGCGGCCGCCGATGCGGGCATGCCGGCCGAGAAGCAGACCGGCGGTGACTGGGAGCGGGTGCCGTCCGCGCCGTTCGACCAGGCCGCCGGTGTCACGTGTGACTTCCCGGTCCACGGCGAGCCCATTGTGGACCTGGTGGTGCGAATGGTGCTGCAGACGTATCCGGACGGCTCGGTGAAGCGCGAAATGTACACCGGTGCACTCATCATACGAATCACCAACACGACGACCGGGGCCTCGGTCGACAAGGATGCCAGCGGTACCGCAGTGGTGGACTACAAGCCGGGCGGCTCGTACTCCAGCAACTCCACGTGGCACGCCGAGGGGCCAATACTGCTGGGCATGCGTGCGGACGGCGGTAATCTGCCGCGCGCGCTGTATATCGTGAACGGGATCTACACCCTCAACTTCAGTAAGTCCGGGTACCGGACGGTGAAATGGAAGGTCGACGGCGGGGCGGACAACATCTGCGACGATCTGTAACCCGGGTGTCCCGGGCGGCGAGCGCGTACCGGGCCGTGGCGGTGTCCTGTCCCCGCACGGAGGCGGCCAGATCGACGCTCACCGTGCCGTCGTCGGCCACGCTAGCCCCTTTGCACCCTGGCCTCGTTGGCGGTCTGGCTCAGCAGTGCCACCAGCGCCCGGGCACCGCTGGCGAACTCCCGCAGCGCCTGGCCCGTTCCCACCAGGGCAGCCCGCGCGGTGAGGATCTCCTGCCGCAGGGCAACACGTCGAACGTGACCCCGGCGATCTCCGGGGTCGCACCGTCGCAGGCCAGGACGGGCACGTTTCGCTCCGGGCGTCGCTCCGGGCGTCGCTCCGGGCGTTCATCGGAGTGGGCGCGGCCGGAGGCGCGGATCCGCTCGGACCCGCGCCCCGACCGTCTCGCTCAGCGGGCTAGCACTTCGTCGGTTTGCTCCACTGGCCGGTCACGGTGGAGAAGGTGCTGCCCTCCGGCTCGTTGTCCTGGACGGCGACGCTATCGGCGACCGAAGCGGAGATGGTGATGGTCTTCGATGAGCCCTTGGGCACCCGGTAGATGGTGCTCTTGCCGCCGGCTGTCACGGTGAAGACCGCGTCAACGTTGGCCCCGGATCCGCTGGTGAGCTTGACCTTCATCGTTCCGTCGCACTGCGCGGTAAAGGTCGCCGCCGGCCGGGGATCGCAGGCTCTGGTGCCGCCGTTGTACCAGGCCGGCGGCCCCACGGACCGGTTGCCGGGGGCGCCGCTCGAACCGACCTTCTTGTCGCCGTAGACGATGCCGTACAGCGGGTTGACGGCCTGGCTGCCGAACACGAAGTCGACCTGGTTGTAGCAGCCCGGCACGTCCACCTTGAAGGTCAGGCTTCGGGTATCCGCATCGATCGTCTTGGTCTCGTAGTCGTAGATGTACTGCGGCACGGTGAAGTACGACGACGGAGCCGTGTAGGACACCAGCGTGAACGGCTGCTTCTCGGTGGGGCACAGTGCGCGGTCAGCGGTGATCGACGCCTCGCCCGCCGGTCCGTTGAACGTGTGGGTGTACGTCGCCTCGTCCGCAGTGACGCAGACGTCATCGGCCGCGACGCGGGCGCAGCCGCCGACCGTCGTCCCGTCGTAGGTCTCGTTGCCCACAAAGGTCCTGGCCAGGGCCGGCGGCAGGAGCGTCGAGCCGTTCCCCATCTCGGTGTGCACCCGAACCTCAACGTAGTTGCCCGCCGGCTCGTCGCCGATGCAGGTGCTGAGGTTGTTCCTGGTCGGCGTCGAGCAGGCCGGCAGTCCGTCCCAGCTCCCGCAGAGTTCGGTGATGGAGGTGCGTCCGTCCTTCGCATTGGCCCCCGCGTTGAGCTTCGCCCTGGTCAGCTGGGAGGGCACGTCTGCTGTGGCACAGTTGCCGGCCAGGCATTCCCTGGCGACCGCCATGGCCGCGGCGTCGGCCCCGCTGGTCAGTTCTTGGCTTTCGACGTAGATCGAGCCGACGTCCACGACGAGTGCCGTCACCGGCAGCAGCACTCCCAGACCGATCAGGACCCCGACGAAGGCGGTAACCGTCCCTCGATCGCGTTGCTTTCGGACCGTCTCACTCGCCATCGCAAACTCCGCCGTCTCCGGATGAATCTGGTTGCCGGCCGGTTGCTCGGCCGTCACCAGCGTCTCGCGGAGACGATGCCCGGGGCGTCGGGCAACGTGTCGCATCCGGATGGAAACCAGATGACAACAACGCGGGTCAGCGACACCAGCCTCAGCTGCGCAGGATCCGCCCTTGGGCGTCGGTGCCACCCTTCGACAGCAGGATGATGCCGTCGATCATCGGCCAGAGGAAGCCCACCCAGCAGATGAACCAGGGAAGAATGAGCAGGAAACCTGCACAAAACATGACGAAAAAGACGCCCCAGCCGACGGCCAGCTGTCCCAGGGCCAGCCCGACATGGCCGGTGTAGAACCGGCCGACGGCGAAGCCACCAAGCAGCAACTGAAACAGCCCTGCCGTCATCTTGGACTTGTCCGACAGCGGCATGCCCGTCATCGGATCGATCCCCGGAGTGGTCCATCCCCCCTGCGCCTGAGGATAGCCAGGACCTGCAGGAGGCCCCGAGTAAGGCTGCGCGGGCTGCGGATACCCCCCAGCGGCTGGAGGTCCGGAGTAGGGCTGCGCGGGCGGCGGATACGACGGGTACCCCGAGCCGTACGAATCCGGCGGTCCGCTGGACGGGTACTGAGCGGGAGGATATTGGGGCTGGTTACCAAACGGATCTCCGCTTGGCGGGTACTGCCCATGGGGGTCGGTCATGGTCGATCACCCTACCGCCTTGCCCTCAGTACCGTCGTACCTGCTGCGGAGCCGGATCCCAGGCCACTCCGGCATGGCCCGAGCGATCATCGGGCAAGCCCCGGGATGTCGCCCCGTGCCTGCAACTGGAATACCAGGAGAGCGTTGTCCGGGCTGTCAGCCCGGAGACTCACGATGTTGTGGTCACCACCGACCCGCTCGATCAGCGCGCCCCGCAGCAACTCCGAGTACGCCGTACCCGTTGTCGACGTTCCGCTGCTGGTGGCCGCGGTGGCGAGGCTCGCATAGCGGGCGGCAGCCTCCTCCTTGGACCATGCCGTGCAGATCACCGCGTTCGGAACCGCGTCGTTGTCCTTGGGACGCCGGACCCCGACCGCGATGGCCGTGCGCTGGTTGGGGCCTCCGACACCCTCGATCTGGGCCGCGACGACGTCCCCGAGGCAGTCGGCAAGGGCGCCGATCCTGGCATCCTCGGCAAGGGTCTTGCCGGACGGATCGCCAGCGGTCGACAGCTTGGCGCCCCGCTGGCCGTAGATCACGTCATCGCCATCGGCCTTGACCTGCGCCAAAATCTGCGCATACGGCCTTGCCGCAGCCTCGGACACCGTTTCCGGCGCGGTCAGATGGTCGTTGTCGCCCGTCCAGCCCAGTTGTGTCAGGGTGTCGGAAATCCGGCCGTCGTTCTGCCCGCCGCTGAGCAGGCCCACCGCCGTGCTGCCGCCCCCGGCCGAGACGGCGTAGTCGGCCGACAGCAGGGCGATGCCCGTCTCGTCGACCGCGTTCTGCACATACGGGCCGATCTGGTCGGCGCCCATCGTCCGGAGCGGGGCGAACCCCGCCTGGGCGTCCCATGCCTTGCCGGCGATGGCGACCAGGCCGGCGACATCGCCGTAGCTGATCCGAATACGAGTGTCCGCGTTTGAGGCGACCCGGTCCAGCGCCTGACGCAGTCCGGAGTCCTCTTCGAACCACGAGCACGCTGTCAGCCCTGACAGCCCGAGTCCCGCCACGACCGCCAGCGCCAGGGTCCGTCTCATGCGTGGCACCGTACGACGGAGATCTACGGCCGTCATCAGAGCAAACTTTGATCATGGACAGGATCCGCGACGAAACGCCTGCCACGGGGTGTGACCGGGGCCGCCGCCACCATCGGGAAAGCGCAAGTTTCACCAGCCAGACGGGGGTGTCGGGAACGCGCGAGGGGCGGATCGCTGTGGCGATCCGCCCCTGTCCGAGCTTCTGGCGTGGACCTAGAAGTCCATCTCTCCCCCGCCGCCAGGGGCTGCCGGGGCCTTCTCCTTCTCCGGCTTGTCCGCGACCACGGCCTCCGTGGTCAGGAACAGCGCGGCGATCGACGCGGCGTTCTGCAGCGCCGAGCGCGTCACCTTCGCCGGGTCGATGATGCCCGCGGCGAGCAGATCGGTGTAGTCGCCGGTCGCGGCGTCAAGGCCGTGACCCGGGTCCAGGGTGCGAACCCGCTCCACCACAACGCCGCCCTCGAAGCCGGCGTTGACGGCGATCTGCCGCAACGGGGCGTCCAGAGCGCTGCGCACGATCGTCGCACCGGTGGCCTCGTCGCCGGTCAGGTCCAGCTTGTCGAACGCGGTCTTCCCAGCCTGCACCAGGGCGACCCCGCCACCGGGGACGATGCCCTCCTCAACCGCGGCCTTGGCGTTGCGGACGGCGTCCTCGATGCGGTGCTTGCGCTCCTTGAGCTCGACCTCGGTGGCGGCACCGACCTTGATGACCGCGACGCCACCGGCCAGCTTCGCCAGCCGCTCCTGGAGCTTCTCGCGGTCGTAGTCGGAGTCGCTCTTCTCGATCTCGGCACGGATCTGGTTGACCCTGCCGGCGATCTGCTCCGCGTCCCCGGAACCGTCGACGATGGTGGTCTCGTCCTTGGTCACCACAACCTTGCGGGCCCGACCCAGCATGTCGAGGCCGGCGCTCTCCAGCTTGAGACCGAGGGTCTCGCTGATGACCTGGCCACCGGTCAGCACGGCGATGTCGCCCAGCATGGCCTTGCGGCGGTCGCCGAAGCCCGGCGCCTTGACGGCGACGGACTTGAACGTGCCACGCACCTTGTTGACCAGCAGCGTCGCCAGGGCCTCGCCCTCGACGTCCTCGGCGATGATCGCCAGCGGCTTGCTGGACTGCATGACCTTCTCCAGCACCGGGAGCAGGTCCTTGACCGCAGAGATCTTGGAATCAATGATCAAGATGTACGGGTCTTCAAGGACGGCCTCCATGCGCTCGGAGTCGGTCCAGAAGTACGGGGAGATGTAGCCCTTGTCGAAGCGCATGCCCTCGGTGAGCTCCAGCTCCAGACCGAAGGTGTTGCTCTCCTCGACGGTAATGACGCCTTCTTTGCCGACCTTGTCCATCGCCTCAGCGATGATCTCACCGACAGAAGTGTCGCCAGCGGAAATGGAGGCCGTGGAACCGATCTGCTCCTTGGTCTCGACGTCCTTGGCGATTTTCGCGAGTTCTTCGGCGACGGCCGAGACCGCGGTCTCGATACCCCGCTTCAGGCCCAGCGGGTTGGCACCCGCGGCGACGTTGCGCAGTCCCTCGCGCACCAGCGCCTGGGCCAGCACGGTGGCGGTCGTCGTGCCGTCACCCGCGACATCGTCGGTCTTCTTCGCGACTTCCTTGACCAGCTCAGCGCCGATCTTCTCGTATGGGTCCTCGAGTTCGATCTCCTTGGCGATGCTCACACCGTCATTGGTGATCGTGGGGGCGCCCCACTTCTTCTCAAGGACGACGTTGCGGCCCTTGGGCCCAAGCGTCACCTTCACGGCATCGGCGAGGACGTTCATGCCCCGCTCAAGTCCGCGGCGCGCTTCCTCGTCGAACGCGATCATCTTGGCCATTCGGCGTTGTCCTCCTGGACACTCACGGGCTGCCACGACGACCCGTCGTGGCGTACCGCCTGCGTACGCACCTTCGAGAACCGCTGCATAACGACCGTCCCCCGGGCTATCGCCGGGCTGGGCGCGAACCAGCGGCCTTTCCGGTCGGGCCGGATAGCCCGCGACGACCGATCACAGGCCCTGGCACCGACCGGGGTCGACAGACCGTCCCCATCGCTGCCGTGACCGGTGACCCCACCGTCCCGACCTTTGGCACTCATCCAACCCGAGTGCCAGTACCTTGTTTAGCACTCCACCCAAGCGAGTGCAAGCTCCTCGGGTGTTTCGGGCGCTGGGTCATGGCCCGCCCGCTCCGTAAGGACGAGGCCAGCAGGGGTCTACGCGTTCGATCCGGCGGCGGACAGGCCGCTTCGCAGATCCTCCGCCGTGATGGGCCCTTCATCGGCACGAAGCTGCGCATACGTTACAAACAACGCAATCATCATCACAGCCACAGTCATGCCCAGCAAGGCCACCTGGATCAGATTCAACGCTCCCCGCAGCATCGCGACGCCCGGCTCGGTCGTCGTGCCCGCCAGGGCGCCCAGACCGGACATGGCGCGAAAGGTCGTGTTGACGACCAGTGTGTAGATCATGCTGTAGACCGCATACGGCAGCAGTGCGGCGAGCACTCTCCCCGCGGCGGTTCCGATCCGCCTGTGGGTCAGGGCCACCGAACGCAACACCGGGTTCGCTCCCCGCTCGAAGACCGCGACGAATCCGAACAGACTGCACGCGTAGATAACGTAGGCCCCGGGCAGCAGGCAGCAGAGCAGTCCAATCTCGGCGGCAGCCCCGATGGCCAGCAGCCAGGGCCACAACGATCGTGCCCTGGTGAATCCGAAGCGGAACGCCGCGATAAGGCTGACCCGACGTCCCGTCGTGCCCTCCTCGACGATCGCCCAAAGACCAGCGGCCCAAGTTCCTGCGGCGATATACACCGCGGCCGCCAGCGCGGCGAGCGTCACGAGCAGACCAAGCACCGCATCGGGGAGCCGATCGACCAGACCTCTGATATCCCCGACGTCCGGTGGCAGGTATCTGCGAACGCCCATGGCTTCGCTGGTCATCGAAACGATCACAAAAGGCAAAGCAATGCCGACCAGCGAAATAGCCAGGGAGGACCGCCAGCTTCGGGCGGCAACCTGTCGGACCTTTTCCAGCCAGTCGCAAAAGCCCCCCGTGGAACTCCCGATCAAGGGATCGTCATCTGCGGTGTTCCGCTGATGAGGAGGAGGCCCTTGATCCGACATGGTCACCTCCGCCGAACCCGGCTCTTCTGGGCCATAGCCCGAAGTCTCTTGGCTGGGGACCATAGCAAGGCCGCCATGGCAAGGCGAGAGCAGTGAGGGGCACCGATCGTCCTGGCAAAGGAGGAAACCGGTGCCCCGCTAGCATTTGGTGGTTCTGAGAGACATCCCTGGCCCAGCGAAGATCAGGCGAGACGACGCACCTTCTCCGCCTGCGGACCCTTCTGTCCCTGCGCAATCTCAAACTCCACCCGCTGTCCGTCTTCCAGCGACTTGTAACCGTCCATCTCAATCGCTGAGAAGTGGACAAAAACGTCCTGCCCCCCATCGACCGCGATGAAGCCATAGCCTTTCTCGCTGTTGAACCACTTCACGGTGCCCTGTGCCACGGTGCACTTCCTCACTTCGGTGGTGCCACGTCGAACGACCCCGGGGGCCACAAGACGCAGCTCCCGGGTCGTCGTTCATCACTCGCCGCATCCGGGGTCAGGATGTGCCGAAGAACGACGACCGACCACGCACGCTACACGAGGTGCGGCAAACCCGCACGGGTGGAAATCCCGGGCACGACACCATGAGTTTCGTTAACACTCCTGCTCTTAGGACAATCGCACCAATCTACCCGATAGGAATTTCTAGGGCAGGTGTCAAATCCGGACACCTACAGATTGGCGAAAACCACTTTGAGAGAAGGAGGGCAGAGCAACCGGATCATTGTCGGCCGCAGCGGCCGACGAAGAACGCCAAGGTCCCTGGCCGCAGAATTGGTCGAGAGGACGCTCGCCGGCACCTCCGGTGCCGCTGTCACGAAGCACCCGATTGCTCGGGGCCACGAAGCGATACGTCCTCCCGCACGAAGCATCTTTCGCGTCCGTTCGGCCACCGTCAAGTCGTCCGATAGAGCATTTCGCACCCACGGCACGATGACCATGACGTTCAGTAATCACGGCTCCGGTACGAACCCGTAGAACAAGGACACGAAAGTCCAGACACCCCCAGCTCTCCCCGATAGTCACCCGAGCCCAAGAGGCTTCGGACCATGACTCCGCGTAGTCACACATTCAGAATCTCAATTTTCTGTCGATCTGGTCGCTTGGGGGCGTCTGGACCTTCGAGGCCGGGTTCTACCCCTTGACACTGCCGGCGAGCAGGCCCCTGACGAAGTACCGCTGAAGGCTGAGGAAGACGATCAACGGAATGACCATCGAGATGAAGGCTCCCGAGGTCAGTCGCTGCCACTCGTTGCCTCGGGTTCCGGCCAGGTCCGCTAGCCGAACCGTCAAGGGCGCGGCCTTCTCACCACCGCCGGCAAAGATGAGACCCACCAGCAGGTCGTTCCAGACCCACAGGAACTGGAAGATCCCGATGGACGCCAGCGCCGGAGCGATCAGCGGCAGCACGATCTTCCGGAAAATCGCGGCATGGCCGGCGCCGTCGACTCTCGCGGCTTCCATCAGGTCCCGCGGAAGCTGCGACATGAAGTTGTGCAGCAGAAAGACCGCGACGGGTAAAGCGAAGCAGGTATGGGCGAACCACACGGTGCTAAATCGTCCGACATAGTCGGTGTCCCAGGACGGCAAGATGGACACGCCGGCAACCGAGACGCCGGTGGAGAAGAACCGCTGCAGCGGAACCAGGGCCATCTGCAATGGAACAATCTGCAGCGCGAAGATCCCGATGTAGATCCAGTTTCTGCCCTTGAAGTTGATCCAGGCGAGGGCGTACGAGGCGAACGCCGCGAACGCGATCGGGAACAGGACCGCCGGAATGGTGATCACGATGGAATTGACGAAGTAGCTCGCCAGACGTCCGGAGCTCGAGGACGTGCCGAACAGCACCTCGTTGTAGTTCTCGAGCGTCAGGTGCGGCGCGGAGAAGAACGTCCACCAGCCGCTCGTCTTGATTTCGTTTTCCGGCCGGAACGACGAGACGAAGAGACCAAACGTGGGCGTGGTCCACACCATCGCGATGATGATCGCTGAGATGGTCGCGGTCCTTGAGGTCAGTCTACGGCGGACTCTTCCGGCCGCCGTTCCCTCCGCCCTGCCGTCGGGCTCCCGGGCCTTGGCTACTTGCTTCGTTGTTGCGGCGGTCATGAGAGCTCCTGCTGTTTGCGCAGTGAACGCACCTGGTAGACAACGATCGGAAGGACGAGGATGAACAGGAAGACGGCGAGCGCGGCGCCCTGGCCCATTTCCCGGTACCGGAACGCCTGGCTGTACATCTCGTTGGCAATGACGCTGGTGCCGTTGTGCCCCGTGGTCATCGTGCGCACGATGTCGAAGATTTTCAGCGTCGCGATCGAGATGGTCACCACGACGACAACAACCGCTGGACGTACGCTCGGCAGGGTGACCCGGGTGAACATCTGCCACGGGTTGGCGCCGTCGAGCTTGGCCGCCTCCACGATCTCATTGGGAATCGCCTTGATCGCCGCAGACAGCACAACCATGGCGAATCCAGCCTGGATCCACACCATAACCACGATGAGTAGCAGGGTGTTGAGGCTGAAGGTCCGTTCAAGCAGCCACTGCTGCGGCTCCAGGCCGATCCAGACCATGATCTGGTTCAGCAGACCGATCTGGTCCTCGCCACCTTGACGGTAGGCGTAGACGAACTTCCAGATGATGCCCGCCCCGACAAACGAAATCGCCATCGGCATGAAGATCAACGACTTGGCAACGGCCTCAAACCGGATCCGGTCGATGAGCACCGCGTAGAGCAGGCCGACCCCGGTCGCAAGGGTCGGGACAAGCAGTACCCACAGCAGGCTGTTCGTCAGAACAGTGCGGATCTCCGGTTCCGTGAACATCCACTCGTAATTTTTGAACCCGACCCATTCCGACCCCCCGCTGTCAAAGAACGAAAGCGTTGTGGTACGGATCGCCGGAATTACGAGACCAATGGTCAACATGATTATGGCTGGCGACAAAAATGCCACGGCCTGCCAGCGTTCGTGGCCACGTTTCGGCACGCGGTCCACGATCAGCAACAGCAGTCCAACGACGGCAAGAAATACTGCAACACCAATCAGTAGCTGGCCAAATTTCGGCCACTCGTTGGCGAAATCGAAGCCCATGTGTTTCCTCCCCTGGGCTAACGGTGGGCGTTGTGCGGCGCCCGGCTATCAACCGGGCGCCGCACTCAAACCGCGCTACTTCCAGGAGTCTTCGATGTAATCGAGAGTGCCCTGCGTGTCCTTGCCAGTGATCCAGTCGGTCATGCCCCGCCAGAAGGTTCCAGCGCCGACCTTCGCCGGCATCAGGTCGGAACCGTCGAAGCGGATAACCGCGTTCTCGTCCTGGAGCGTCTCAACCGAGAGCTTGTCGATCGGACTGGGAACGTTCTCGACCTTCAGGCCCTTGTTCGCGGAGACCCACGAGCCGAGCTTGGCCCGCGAGTTGGCGAAGTCCGCCGAAGCGAGATACTGCTGCACGGCCTTGACCTCACCGCGGTCGTTGAATGCCGCGGTCAGTTCGCCGCCGACCAGAACCGGCTTGCCCTGGGAGGCGTCGATGGCCGGGAAGTAGAAGGCGAAGACGTCGCCGTCCGGGCCGACGTTGGTGCCGTCCGGCCACTGCGCGGCGTAGAAGGACGCCTGGCGGTGCATGGCGCACTTCGCCTCCAGGATGGGCTGGCCGCCCTCCTGGAATGCGGTCGACGCGATGCTCTTGACGTCGCCGAATCCGCCGTTGACGTACTTGTCGTTCTTCAGGATGGAGCCGGCCTTGTCGACCGCTTCAACGATCTTCGGGTCATTGAACGGGATTCCGTGGGAGACCCACTTGTCATACGTGTCGGTGTCGGCGGTCCGGAGGAGCACGTCCTCGATCCAGTCCGTGGCCGGCCAACCGGTGGCGTCACCGGACTCGATGCCGGCGCACCATGGCTTGATCCCGGAGTCGGCGATCGTGTCGCTGAGGGCCGTCATCTCGTCCCATGTGGTCGGGACCTTGTAGCCCTTCTCCTCGAAGAAGCCTGGGGAATACCAGACGAACGACTTGACGTTGGAGCCCAGGGGCGCGGCGTAGAACGTGCCGTCGACCGTGCCGTAGCCCAACCAGTCCTTGGTCCAGTTCTGCTCTGCGAGGGTCTTGACCTCAGCTGGGGCTTCCTTGACCTTCCCGGCCTCGACCAGGGTTTCCAGAAGTCCAGGCTGGGGCAGGAAGGCGAGGTCCGGAGCGTTGCCTCCGTCGACCCGCACCTGAAGCTGCGCCTCGAACTCGCCGCTTCCCTCGTATTCGATCTCAATACCGGTGCACTGGCTGAACATGTCCCACGCCTCGTTCAGGGAGTCCTGCTCGGCGTCGCGGATCGATCCATAGATCGAGACGGTTTCGCCGTCATGTCCCTGGTACGCGGTATATGGAGCGCATTCCGCCGAATTCGGATCCAGCGTCTCTTTCTCGTCAGCTCCACAACCGCCGACGAGCGCGAGGCCCGCCACGGCCGTCAGTGCGACGAGCCGGTTTCGCCTATTGGCGATCATGACAAGTTGCCTCCTAGCCCCTACGGACGCCAAGCTGAGGTCGACTCGCTGGCGTCCCTGTCTGATGCTCACGTAAGCCCCTGTATGTAAGCGTTTACAGTGTCACCATGTCCACCCCATGCTGTGACAAGCCGATAACGATCTCGACTCGTGTCCATGGCCCAGGGGCCAGCGCCCGACTCGCACCGATACGAGCCCTGGAGAATCACCCTCTCGGACGGTCCGACATCGTCCAATCGACAAGTACATTGCGCTGGTGATCCAGATCCCTCACGTCAGCATGGAGGACGTCGCACGTCGGGCCGGGGTCTCCATCGCCACCGTCTCGCGGACGCTCCGGGATCAGGCCAACGTCGCCGAGGAAACCCGCCGACGGGTGCTGCGGGCCGCGGAGGAGCTGTCGTACGTCGTCTCCCCCATCGCATCCCGCCTGGCCACGGGACGAACCGGCGCCGTCGGTGTCGTCATCCCGTACGCCTCTCGCTGGTACTTCGGCCAGGTCATCGCCGGGGCCGAGTCCGTCCTTCGCGACTGCGGACTGGACCTGCTGCTGTACAACGTCGGCGACCAGGCGGCGCGCAAGCGCTTCTTCGAACGCCAACCCCTGCGCCGCCGGGTGGATGCCGTGCTGGCCGTCGCCATGCCGTTCACCGACTCGGAACTGTCGACCCTGCACGGGCTCGGCGTCCCGATGACGGTCGTCGGATTCGACAGTCCGGGCATTCCCAGCGTCCGGATCAACGAGGCGGCCACCATCGACCGGGCGATGCAGCACCTTTTCGATCTCGGCCATCGCCGGATTGCGATGATCTCCACGTACGCGGACCAGAACGTCTGGCTTCCCGTTGCCCACCAGCGCCGGACCGCATATCTCGCGGCGCTCGCCGAAGCCGGGGTGGAGCCCGACCCTCAGCTCGTGATATCGGTGCCCTTCAGCGTCGGCAATGGCGAGCGGGCCACGGCGGCGCTGCTCGCCCTCGAGGATCCGCCAACGGCCATCTTCGCCGAATCAGACGAACTGGCGTTCGGCGCGCTGACGGCACTGCGCCGGGCCGGCATCGGCGTTCCGGAGAGCGTCTCGGTTCTCGGCGTGGACGATCACGACGTCAGCCAACTGCTGGACCTGACCACCATGCGACAACTGGTGTTCCAGCAGGGCTCGCTGGCCGCAAAGATCCTCGCGAAGGCACTCGGCATCGACTGCGTCGCCCCGGAACCCGATACCGAGTCCGGAACGGTTCTCGTACCCACGACGCTGATCATCCGGGGCAGCACCGGCCCGGCCCCGCACGGGTGACCGGTGCCTGGTTACCAGCGGGGCTCGCCACGAGCGCGCAGGCGCCGCAGCCGATGGACGAGCACGGGGTCGTACTCCAGCGCGTCCTGCTCCTCGAGCAGGGCGTTGAGCAACTGGTAGTAGCGCGTGGGGGACAGCCCGAACACGTCTCGGATCGCCTGTTCCTTCGCCCCGGCGGTGCGCCACCATCGGCGTTCGAAGGCCAGCAGCCGACGACTCCGCTCGTCCAATCCGGACTGAGGCACCCCGGCTACCGCATCGGCGTCCTCCGTCATGCCAGCATCACCTCGATCCCAGCCGATTCGAAACCTTCGACGGCCGCCCGGTCGGCCCCGGTGTCAGTGATCAACGTCGTCACCTGTTCCAGGGAACAGATCCGGGCGAACGCATGCCGTCCGAGCTTGGACCCATCCGCAATGATCACGACCCGACGGGCCCGAGCGGCCATCAGGCTGTTCACCGATGCCTCTCCCTCGTGATGCGCGGCAGCACCCAGGTGCACGTCGATAGCGTTGGCTCCGAGCAGCGCAATGTCCAGTGTGACCTCGTGCAGGAGGGCTCCGCCCCCCAGCGGCCCAACCAGTTCGAAGGACTGCGGTCGCACGACCCCACCGGTAACGACGATCTTCATGCTCGACCGGACCAGCAGCTCATTGGCGATATTGAGCGCGTTGGTCACCACGGTCAGTTGTGGATCATCCGTCTTGCCAACGAGATCAGGTCGCTGGATGAGGGCCCGCGCGACCTCGGTGGCCGTCGTTCCGCCGTTGAGTCCCACTGCCATTCCCGGCTCGACCAGGGCCGCCGCCAGCGCCCCGATGCGCCGTTTCTCCTCAACATACTTCACTGTCTTGTATCGCAGGGGCAGGTCATACGAGACACCGTTCATGACGGCGCCCCCGCGGGTACGCGTGATCATCTGCTGCTGCTCAAGCTGGTCGAAATCGCGCCGGATGGTCGCCTGCGAGACCCCCAGCCGCTCGGCGGCCAGTTCAACGCTGATTTTTCCGGTCTCCGCCAGCAAGTCCAGCAACGCGTTCCAGCGCACGTACTGTTCCACCCGCCGCTCCCAACAAGCGCTTGCCAAGTCTCCGGCCCACCGGCGTGCCCAGGGCACGCCTCGTCCTAGTAGCTCCTGGCCACCAGCACGCACGCGTCGTCCCGACGTACCCCGGCATCACGCAGGAGCGTCGCGGCGACCACCAGTGGGTCGTGGTGTGCCAGCCCAGGGTAGGCCGCGAGATCCCACCGATCGACGACCCCGTCAGAGTGCAGAATGACCAGGTCGCCGGGTCCGAGCGGATAGCACGACTCGTGGACCGTTCCCCGCTGGTGTCCCGCGACCCCTGGTTGGGAGACCATGCCGGTCCGTCTGGCCCCGGCCCCGTCCGGCGTCCCGACGACCGCCGCCGCGATATTGCCCAGGCCAGCGAACCGCACCACGCCCACGGACGGTTCCAGCCTCGCGATCGCCACAGCCGCGCCTCTGGTGTGGGCAATCGTGTGATGAATGGCTTCGACCAGTTCCGCTGGGCTGTCCGTTGTGGCCGAATAGAACGCCTCAGCGGCCGACCGGGAGGCCTCCTCGGCCAGCGGGCCGTGTCCCAAACCGTCGGCGACCAGCAGGATCGGTCCGTCGTCACGCAGTACCATCCCGAACCGGTCGCCGCTGATCTGCTCGCCCAGCATCGGCCGGGTCAGTCCAGTCGCGACGAACGCCGCGGGATACACCCCTCTCGGCCAGAACTGAATCGTGACCACCGTGCCTCGGCCGGGCAGCGAGTAGCCATCATGCCGGCTGGCCAGCCGCACTGCGGCGCCCAGCCCGCCCCGCAGTTGCTCGGCTGAGCATTCCGCCCGGCTGCAACCGGGAAAGCCCGGCATACCCGGCCCGGTGTCCACGGCCACGATCTCGATCCCCCGAAGCCCCGAACGGTGCAGGGCGCGCACGGCGATGCGGCCTCCCCCGGCATGCTCGTGCAGGTTGTTCCCCAGCTCGGCAACCGCACTCGCCAGCTCCCGAACCCGCACGTCGTCCAGACCGCACCGCTCTCCGGCCCGGGCCGCCGCGCACCGGGCCTCCCCGGCGGTGGCCACATCGACCACGTCGAACCAGCCGAGTTCCTGGACCATCGTCGGGTACGGGGTATCGGCGCTGGCCGGGACCGTGTCCTTGCCACCACCGCGGGCCGTGCCACCGAGCCCGAAGAGCGTCACCCCGCAGGCCCCTCC
>JABDRL010000098.1 GCA_013041765.1 Dactylosporangium sp.
CACCGCGCTGGTGGCGCCGGCCTCGCACCTCGTCCTGCCCAGCGGAACGGTGCGCTACAACAGCGATCTGCTGACCGAGGAACCGGAACTCGTCGACACCGATCCCCAGACCGTTGTCTACAAGATCCGTCCAACGGCCCAGTGGGCGGACGGTACACCGATCTCCGCGAAGGACTACGAGTACAGCTGGCGGGTGCGCACGCTGCGACCCGCGGTTCCCGCCGCGGTTCCCGCCGAGGGCGACGAGCCGGGCGCGGGCTACTGGCTCATCGACTCCGTGACGGCCGCCGACAACGGCCGGACCGTCAGGGTCCGCTTCACCTCGCCGATGCCGGACTGGCGCAGCCTGTTCAACGTGCTTCTGCCGGCCCACCTCGGCGCGGCGACCGGCGACATCACGACGGCCGACGGCCTGCTCGCCTCGCGGGACGCTTTCACCAGCTGGCCGGAGTGGACCGGAGGCCCGTACACCGTCAGTGCCTCCGCCCCCGGACGCCAGGTCGAACTCGTGCCGAACACCGCCTGGTACGGCGCTGCGTCGCCAACCCTGGAGAAGCTGGTGTTCCGCTTCTACGACGACCGGGACTCGGCGGTGGCGGCCCTGGAACGGGGAGAGCTGGACGCTCTGGACCTGGTTCCGGACCGGGCGGCCGTCACCCGGGTCAGAGCGCTGACCCGGGTAGGCGTTGGCCTGCACATCAGTGCCAGCCATGACTGGACCCATCTCGATCTGAACAGCGCCGGCGGGTACCTCTCCGATCGGGCCCTGCGGGTGGCGGTCCTCACCGCCGTCGGCACCACGGAGATCGTTGAGAAGGCCATCCGGGACTTCGCGCCCTCGGCCACCCCGAGAATGGCGCGTCATCTGTTCCCCGGTCAGCCCGGCTACCGGGATGTGCTGAGCGAGGTGGCGCCGGAGCAGGGCAGCGGCCGGGCCGACAGCGCGCTGGACGGCCTCGCCGATGCCGGCTACCTCGTCGACGGTGGCCGGCTGCACGCCGCCTCCGGCGAGATCGTGCCGCCCCTGCGGTTGCGGCTGGCCGAGGGCGACCCCATCACCGGCGACGCCGCGGAACTGATCCGGGACCAGCTCGACCGCATCGGCCTGGCCGTGGTCATCGAGCCCACCCCCGATCTGGCGGCCACCCGGGCCAGCGGGGACTTCGACCTGATCCTGCGCGACGAGCGGGACGGGCCGTTCCTGGCCCCGACCGTCGCGCGGTGGCGAGGCGCGGTGGCGGACGACTCGGCCGCCTGGCACAACGCCGACTCCGCGGCGCTGCTGGAGCGGGCGGCCATCGAGCTGGACGAGGGCAAGCGGCGGGCGATCCTGAACCGGCAGGACGAGCTGATGACCGCCGCCGCCGTGGTGCTGCCCCTGTACCAGCGGCCCCGGCTGCTCGCGGTCGCCGGTGGCTGCGTCAACATCCGGGCGAACCCCTCGGGGGGCGTGCTGACCTACAACGCCCAGCAGTGGGGCCTGCCGTAGGCGACCGCACCGGCCCCGGTGCCCCGGCCGGCGGACCGGTCAGGTCGTCAGCTGGGTCTCGGTGTAGTAGCCGCTGTCGATCAGCACGCTGCGATAGTTGGTCTTGTCGACGGAAACCGGATCGAGCAGGTACGAGGGCACGACCTTCTTGCCGTTGTCGTACGACTTGAGATCGTTGATGGTCGGCTGCTGTCCCCGCATCACGCTGAGGGACATCTGGGCCGCGGCCTTGGCCAGCAGGCGGGTGTCCTTGAAGACCGTCTGTGACTGCACTCCCGCGATGATCGATTTCACGGATGCCAGCTCGGCGTCCTGGCCGGTCACGATCGGCAGCGGCTGCCCCGGGGAGCCGTAGCCGGCGAACCGGAGCGCGCTGATGACGCCCCGGCTGATGCCGTCGTAGGGGGCGAGGACCGCGTCCAGGCGCACGTTCCGGTAGCTGGTCGCCAGCAGGCTCGCCATCCGGGCCTCCGCGATGTCCCCGTCCCACCGCATGGTCGTGATCTGGTCGATGTCGGTCAGGCCGCTCCGGACGACGAGCCTGTGGGCATCGATGTACGGCTGGAGGATCGCCATGGCACCGTCGAAGAACACATAGGCGTTGTTGTCATCCGGGGACCCGGCGAACAGCTCGATCGTGAACGGCCCCTGGCCGCTGGACAGTCCGAGTCCGGCCTCGATGAAACTGGCCTGGAGCACCCCGACCATGTAGTTGTCGAACGTCGCGTAGCAGTCGACATCGGGGCTGTCCCGGATGAGCCGGTCGTACGCGATCACGGGGATCTTCTTGGCCGCGGCTTTGGCCAGGACATCGGCCAGCTTGGTCCCGTCGATCGACGCGATGATCAGGATTTCGGCGTTACCGGAGATCATGTTGTCGATCTGGGCGATCTGCCTGGCGATGTTGTCGTCGGCGTACTGCAGGTCGGAGGCGTACCCCATGGCCTCGAACTCCTCCACCATGCTGCGACCGTCGACCCGCCACCGGTCCGACGATCCCTGGGGCATGGAGATACCGACGAGTCTCTTGCCGGTCGTGTTGCCGCCCGTGCCGCAGGCCCCCAGGCTCGCGAGGATTGCCCCGACCACGAGCGTGGACAGTGCCTGTCTGAGCATGTCTCTCCCCCTGCCTCCGTGGCGACGCGTGGTGTCTAGACGGTGAAGCGGCTGACGGCTTGGCGTAGGCTCCCGGCGAGGGCCGCCAGATTCTGCGTGGCCTGCCCGGCCTCGGCGGCGCTGGTGCTCGTCGTCCGGGCGTTGCCCGCGGTGACGGCGATCTGCTCGCCGATCTGGGCAGAACTCGCTGCGGCCTGCGCGGCGTTGCGGCTGAGTTCCGCCGTCGTCGAGTTCTGTTCCACAACGGCCGAGGCGATCGTCGACTGGAAACCGTCGATGCGCGAAATGATCTCGGTGATCTGCCCGCTGGCCTGTGTCGCGTCCGCCATGTCGTCCTGGATCGCCTGTACCAGGCGAGTGACCTCTTCGGTCGCCCTCGCCGTCTCCTGGGCCAGGGCCTTGACCTCCCCGGCGACGACGGCGAAACCCCGTCCGGCGTCTCCCGCCCTGGCGGCCTCGATGGTCGCGTTCAGCGCCAGGAGGTTGGTCTGCCCGGCGATGGCGGTGATGAGCGCGACGACCTGCCCGATCTGCGAGGAGGACTCTCCGAGCTTGCCGACCGTCCGCCTGGTGTCGTCGGCCAGCCGCACGGCCTGGCCCGCGACGGTCGCGGCCTCGCTGGCATTTTCCGCGATCTCGTGAATCGACTGGGTGATGTTGTCGGCACCGGTCGCCATGGTGCTGACGTAGGCCGTGACGTCCTCTGTGGATGCGGCGACCACGCCGGCCTGCGCGGAGGACTGCTGGGCCGAGACCGCGATGCTCGTGTTGGTCTTGGCCAGGTGTTCCGAGGAGGCGTCGAGTTCCGCGGCACCGGAGCCGACCATCATGATCATTTCTCGGAGGCTCGTCAGAGCCCGCCCCAGGGCGCGGGTCATGCCGCCGATCTCGTCCCGCGAGCTGGAGGTGATATCGCAGGTGAGATCCCCGTCGGCGACGCGGTTGAGGATCGCGGAGACCCGCCGGATCGACCTGACGATCATTGACGAGAGCGCGTACGCCAGCGTGGCTCCCAGCGCGACGATGACGACCAGCATCGTCGACAGGAGCAGCAGGGCGTCGCCGAACCGTTCCTCCGCGGCGTCGGCCGCCGCGTTGCCCCGCACCACCTCGTAGGCGACCAGATCCCCGAGCGCCTGGTGAGCCGCGGCGATCGCTGGCGTCGCGACACTGACGAACAGGCTCTCGAACTGGGCCTGCTGGCCGGCTTCCAGCCGCGGGTAGAGCTGCGTATCCCGCACGTTGCGGAACCGCTGCCAGGCGGTGCTGAACTGCTCGACGAGCTGGCGCTGCCGGTTGGTGACCGCGCCGCCCGCGTAGGCCGAGACCCCGGTTTCGAGAGCCTGGTCGGCCTCCGCCGCGGTGGCGCGGAGCTCGGTGCGCTGCTCGGCGGTGCTGACGGCCGGCATGGCCAGGACGGCCGACTCGATGGCGCCGGCGTTCGCCCGCATATCTGACAATTGGGAGGTCGGTACGAGATTTGCGATGTAGATCTGTCGCGCGCTGTCGTCAACGACACGCAACTCGTTGAGGGCTACGGCGCCCTGGGCCAGGGCGCCGAGGCTCAGGACACCGATGAGCAGCAGGAGCTTGCCACGTAGCCCGCGTCGGGTGACAAACCGGACGATGGTGTTGCCGCGTGGCGCGCCCGCCACCCCGCCCTTGCCCTGTCCAAGCCGTGACACCTGTGGTACATCGGTTGTCCGGTGGTGAATATTCGCAAAAACGGGGTCCGCGGCTGGGCGCGGCTACGGGGTGCGCGGTGACGTCCCGCTCGGCGGTTTCGGGGAGGCCAGTTCCGGCCAGATCTGGGCCGCGATGCCACGGGCCAGCGCGAGCTGGCGCGCCGACCGCCGGTGTCGCTCGGCGACCACCGCGGCGAGGTACATCCAGCCCGGCACCCCGACCGGTGGGGCTGGCGTCGTCCGCGCGGCGACCTCGCTGGCGAGGCTGTATCCCAGGCGGCTGCGGAACGGCTCGGCGATGCGCCGGTTGCGGGCGAGGAAATGCCGCACGGCCAGGGCGAGGTCGTTCGGCAGGGCGGTGAGATCGAGCGTGCGTGCCCAGCCGGCCAGCTGCGGCGGCATGCTCGGAACCCAGCCCCAGGAGGCCGGGGTCCGATCATGAATGACCACCGTCCCGGCGGCCAGGTCGCCCAGTCGCTTGCCCGCGGGATTGGCCAGCATGGTGGTCAGGCTGGCGATCCAGGTGACCAGCGGGAGGATGAACCCCGGCCATTCCAGGGCGACACCGACGAGGCTTCGGGTCAGCGCGTGCCGGAACCGGATCGGCCCACCGTCGTCCCGAACGACCCGCAGCCCCAGGGCCAGCTTGCCGACGGTGCGCCCGGCCGTGAAGGTCTCCAGCGTCACCGGATACCCCACGAAGATGCCGACCAGGATGACGACGATCATCGCGTTCATCAGCGCGTCGCTCGGAGCACCGCTGTGGGCGGACGCCGCGATGGTGAGCATCGATATCACGGTGATCAGGGTGTACAGCAGCACCAGCTGGACGCCGATATCGAGCAGCAGCGCCAGCACCCGGGAGCCCACCCTGGCCAGGCGGATCTCCAGCTCGACCGCTTCGCCGCTGACCAGCCGTCCGGTGCTGGCCGGGCTGAGCGTGGTCGGGTGGTCGATGCCGTTGGGTGGGGCGATGGTCATTCGACCAGTGAACACCACATCGCCGTGGTCTGTGGCCCTGGACGGCGCCTGCCGGGGTGCCACCGGCCGATAGGCTCTGGAGCGGTCGGTCCAGCCCGGGGCGTGGCCGGCCGAGGCGGAGGAGCCACTGTGGATCTTGATGCGTACGTCACCGAGCACGGCGGCGAGTGGCGCAGGCTGGAATACCTGTCCGCGAAGCACAAGCTCACCGCCGCGGAGGTCGACGAACTGGTCGCCCTCTACCAGCGGGCCGCGACCCACCTGTCCGTCGTGCGCAGCCGGTCGCCGGACCCGACCCTGGTTTCCCGCCTGTCCCGGCTGGTGCTCGGCGCCCGATCCGCGATCACCGGGGGCCGGACGCGCTCGTGGAGCGTCGTCGGGCGGTTCTTCACCACGACGTTTCCCCTGGCCGTGTACCGGGGCCGGGCCTGGTGGGCCACGGTGGCGGTGCTCTGCACCGCCGTCTCCGGCGTGATCATGGCGCATGTCGCCGCCAACCCAGAGGTCGCCCGGCTGTTCCTGTCCGACACCGAGATCGTCGACATCGTCGAGGCGGGATTCGTGTCGTACTACAGCGAGTACCAGCCGCAGGACTTCGCGCTCCTGGTCTGGACGCACAACGCCTTCCTCAGCGCCCAGTGCCTGGCCTCTGGCATCCTCATCCTGCCCGTTGGCTACCTGCTGTGGGTCAACGAGTTCAATCTTGGGCTGATCGGCGGGATCATGATCGGCAACGGCCGGGCCGACGTGTTCTTCACCCACATTCTGCCCCATGGCCTGCTGGAGCTGATGTCCGTCTATGTCGCGGCCGGCTTCGGCCTGCGCATCGGCTGGTCCTGGATCGCGCCC
>JABDRL010000299.1 GCA_013041765.1 Dactylosporangium sp.
GCCGGCTGTGGGTGGTCGACTTCACCTGTCTGGACACCGGCGAGGGCATGGCGTACGCGGCGTTCGTGCTGGACGTGTTCTCCCGCCGGATCGTCGGCTGGGCGGTGGCCGACCACCACCTGACCGGACTGCCCCTGGCCGCCCTGGAGATGGCCCTTCACACCCGGGCGCGCGCCGGGCATGATGCGAGCGGTCCGGTCCATCACTCCGAGGCCGGCCTGGTCCCTCACTCTGAGGCCGGCGGCGAGTACACCGCGATCCGGTATCGCACCGTGCTGACCGACTTCCAGCAGATCGAGGTGGCGACCAGCGCATGGGTGGCCTGGTACAACGCCCGGGGATCGCACTCAAGTCTGGGCGACCGCACGCCGGTGGAGTATGAGCGGGCCTGGTACGACGGCGAGCTTCCCGAGTTACCGGACGAGGCCGAAGACCAGACGCTCCGGGGAACCAACGGACGGTACCTCCGCCGGGACAACAACCGGGACAACAACCGGGACAACAACCCCCGCACCCTCGAACACGCGGGATGAACCCGCCTCCACAAAACCCGGGCTGACTCGCCCGTGACCTGGTCGGACGTACCGGGATGGGGTCGCCGACGACGGTCAGCAGTGGTTCGCGCGCTGACGCGTCAGGGACCCCAACCGGTCGAGCGTTGAATCGGCCGTTCCTCGGTGCCGCTGTCCGCAGCTGAGGGTGGCCCGCGCCAGACTGGATTCAGCCCCAGCAACCGTGGCAGACCCCCACCCCGTGCCGCGTCATCGACGCCGTCATTGAACCCGCCGGACCCTGACGCCCCACCCATCGCCGTCTCCGACGAGCATCCACGACTGGGCGGATGGGCCGCCCTGGCCACCGACCCAGTACGCCTGGCCGAGCTCCCGCGACACTCGCCGTCGAAAGCGACGGGCTGGCCGCCGCGCACGGCGCCTTGCTGTAGACGTGAGTGTAGATGAGAAGTAGCCTGCGGTGTAGATTTACGATATGGCGACGACGACGATCAGGGTCAACACGGCCACCCGCGACCGGCTGATGCGCGCTCGCGCGCAGGATTTCGGTGAGGTGTCGATCGACGAGGTCATCACCCGGCTTCTCGATGAGCACGCCGACCAGGTGCTGCGGGCGAGAATGCGAGCCGACGCGGAACATGCTCGCGGCAACGTCGAAGACCTCGCGGAGGTTCGCCGGATCCAAGTGGAGATGGACGAAATCAGTGCGTGGTGACGTATACCGGCTGCGCGCACCCCGTGATGCCGTGGGTCGCGAGCAGCAAGGCCGTCGGTACGCTGTGGTCATGCAGTCCGATGACCTCACCCTGTCGACTGCGATCGTCGCTCCCACCTCCACGTCGGCACACCCGTACACGTTCCGACCCGAAGTCACCGTGCATGGCGAGCCGACCCGACTCATGCTGGACCAACTGCGCGCCGTTGACGTCGAAAAGGCCATCGGCGACCGTGTCGGACGACTGAGCCCAGCCGAGATGGTCGAGGTCAACCGGCTGCTACGAGCCGTCCTCGACATCCTTTGACCCGGACCGACAACACCTGCGGCATTGCCAGCGGGTCATCGCAAGCTCGCTGATCAGGACTCGCCGTTGCGTAGCCCCACGCGAAGGTGCGTCCTCTCCGACGCCGTAGCCGGTCGGGCGGGCGGTGTGGGGTGTTCTACGGCCCTCGGCGCTGCCGTCCGTCCTTGGGACGCCACTGATGGGCGTCGGTCTACACCAGCCGTGGGATCATGACCGCGGAAGCCGGCTGGTGTAGACCGTTCCGACGCCGCTGGAGCGGCGCATCCGGGCCGGGGAGCGAGATAGGGTGCCGGGCCAGAGCGGCACTCCGGTGGACATCCGTTGTCGTGCTGGCGATTCCCGGCACCAGGCAGATCGTCGGGACTCAGCGGAGAAGAACGGCCATCGCCCGGCATGGTTCGAGGGGAGCCCGATCATGGCCTACCAGGTCGCGGTCTGTGGACCCCAGCACTGCACCGAGCAGGACCGGGCCAACGCCGTCCGGATCGGGCAGCTGCTGGCCGAGCGTGGTGCGGTGGTCATCTGCGGCGGCGGGGCCGGGGTGATGGCCGCCGCCGCGGCCGGTGCCCGCTCCCGGGACGGCCTGGTGGTCGGTGTCCGCCCAGCCGGCAACCGCGACGGCGCATCACCGGACCTGTCGGTGACGCTGGTGACCAACATGGGCGAGGCCCGCAACGCCATCATCGTCTGGAGCGCCGACGCGGTGATTGTCGTCGGGGGGTCCTGGGGAACCCTCAGCGAGCTCGCCCTGGCCAGACGCCGGGGCGAGGTCCCGGTCGTGTGTCTGGGCGGCTGGCGCGTCCTCGACCAGCGGGGCGACCCGGTACCCGGCATCGACCATGTTGACACCCCGGACGCCGCCGTCGACCTGGCCCTGCGCCATCCCGCGCCCCCGTGAACCCATCCAGCGGGTGTCACGATGGCGGCGGAGCCGCTGCCGGATGCCATAATCGATGGCCATGAAGATCGCTGATTACCTGGAAACGCTGCGTCGCGAAGGTGTCCTGCTGCGGGAGGCCGCCGAGCGGGCGGGGCTGGACGCGGCGGTGCCGACCTGCCCAGGATGGCACGTTCGGGAGGTGCTGGCCCACACCGGCGGCGTGCATCGCTGGGTGACGTCCATCGTTGCCGGTCCCCGAACGAAACCCCCCGGCCAGGACGAGAACGCGCTGCTCTTCGCCGCGCCCGAAGACGATGCGCTGCTCGACTGGTTCCGGGAGGCCCACAGCACGCTGGTGCGGACGCTGGGCGAAGCGGATCCCGGAGTGACCTGCTGGAGCTTCCTGCCGGCTCCGTCGCCCCTGGCGTTCTGGACCCGCCGCCAGGCCCATGAGACCACGATGCACCGGGTGGACGCCGAGGCGTCCGGCGGCGGGTGCACCCAGTGCGCCCCCGCGTTCGCCGCCGATGGCATCGACGAGCTGCTGGCCGGTTTCCTGGCCCGCCCGCACGGGCGGTTGGTCGCGGACCCGCCGGTGAGTCTCTCGCTGCGAGCCACCGACGCCGACGTGGCCTGGACCGTGTTCATCGAGGCCGACCGCCGCCGGATCCTGCCCGAGGCCCGGACGGCCGACCTGACCATCACCGGACCGGCGCATGGACTGTATCTGCTGCTGTGGAACCGGGACGGTACCGAGGACCTGGACGTCCTCGGCGACCCGGCCGTGCTCCAGCTGTGGCGGGACCGGGCTACCCTCTGACGATCCTGTTGGGTGGGGTGTGGTCGCGGTCCACTACGTGAGCAGAAAGAACGCACTGGCAAGAATGATCATTCCGGCGGCGGCGAGCCGTCCCGGCGTGGCCTTCGCCGCGATGGCGTGGCCGTGCCGTCCGATGGGCACGCTGACCCAGAGGCCGGCCGCGACCGCCAGGACCGCCCATCCGACCTGGTTCTTCTCCGGGGCCGCGGCGGCGAGCAGCATGCTGGCGATGGATACCGTGATCTGGATGATGTCCCCGACCGATACCGGGGGCAGCCGCCGCGGCCGGCCCGGCGGTGGCGGCTGCGGGGGCAGCGGGGGCCTGGTGGGGTCGACGAGCGTCACGGACCGGGGCCCGGTGGGAAGCCGGAACGACCGTCGGGTGATCCGAATTCCATTGATCATGACTTTGGCGGCGAGTGCCCGGTTCGTGGTATTGAAATGCCAGAATCTGATCATGAAGAGCAGCTCGCCCACCACCTGTCCCTCCACGGGGACGTCGCTCGGCTGAAGCTCCAACCGCGTTCGGTTCAGCACCAGGTGGTACTTGACCGACCGGGAGAGTTCGTGCGGGGTGTTCTCGATCGTCAGTGTCGTCATCTCAGGTTCCTCTGATCGGGAGCGACCGGGCAGGCAGGGGGAACGCCGCGGTCAGCAGCCGGCCCGACGATGACGCGGTGGGCCTGGTCGAGCCGGTCGAGCACGGTGTCGAGCAGTGCCGGTGAGGCCCAGCCCGGGCGCTCGCCGGGCAGCGGCGGGCCGGACCGGCCGCCCGGACCGGCCCCGGACGAGGACTCCGGCCGCCGCCACTCGCGCACGAGACGTCGCCATCGGTCGGTGTGGGCCGGGCCGAAGTCCGCCGCCGAGTGAGCGGCCAGCAGGAACTCGGCGACGTCCGCGCGGAGCATCCCGGCGAGCCCGGACCGCAGCCGGTTCGGGATTTCCAGCAGATCCGGCTGGTCGAGCACCACCCAGACGGCGAGCCAGGCGATCTTGGCGAAGTCCGTGGCCCGGCTGGGGCCGGGCGACGCCCGGACGACCTCGTTCAGGTATGCCGGGGCCGCGGGCGGCGAAACGATCCGTCCCGCGACCACCATCGAGTCGCAGTCGACGAAATAGGTGCCGTGCCCCTGCGTGCTGAACAGGACGTTCTCGAACTGCACATCGTTGACCACGACATCGTGATCGTGAAACCAGAGCACCGTGTCGATGACCTCGGCGAGGACGCTGAGCTTGGTCCGCAGCGGGACCGGGCGTCGGCGCGGCCGGGGCTGGTCGGCGCTCGGCGGCACGAGCCAGCCGAGGGTGCGGGGGACAAGCCCCGGGCCGGTCGGGTTCGGCATGAGGAACTCGGGGTCCGCATACGGGACCAGAACTCCCTGCGGCTGGTCGGGGGAACCCACTCCGAAGTGCGGCCATGCCGCACCGGCGTCGAGCCGGCGGCGCTGCCCGGCCGGAAGGCCTGTTCGCCAGCCGACCAGCGCGTCGAGGGCCTCACCGTCGATCTGCCGCCGGGCGTCGGAGTCGTACTTCTTGAACAGATATGTTCGTTCGCCGAGCCGGCAGCCCAGCAATTCGGCGTTGCTGGGGTCGAGCCTGATGCGCTGGTGCCCGGAACGACCGAGACGGTGCGGGCTGATCCAGCGGCCGGTGTCGCCCTGACCCATCCAATCGCTCCTGTTCCATCCGGACGGCCGCCACGTTCCGGCCGTCGATGCACTGGTCATGCGCTGGCGCGAGGCGCCTGGCGACGCGCGTACCGCATGTCGTCCGGGACCCCGATGACCAGATCGCCGGTTCGCACCGAGAGGGTGATGCTGCGCCGGATCGTGTTGATCACGCTGCGGGCGAGGCTTCGGCTGTCCACGCTGGGCCTGGCGATGAAGGCGTTCCGCGGGTGCTGTCCGTCGTCGTGACCACCCGTGGCCATTCGCCACAGGGTGCGCTCATGCGCCCCGGGCAGGCCAACGGACGCGATCCGGGCGTGTGCCGGCGGAGCGGTGAGGCGGTTGCGATGCGGCAACCACTCGCCTGGGTGCTGGTAGCGGCCTCCCGTGTACGGGGCGCCATCGGTAATGAAGAATATCAATGGCCGGTGGAGCTTGACGTCGAATCCCCGTTGCCGCCCATCGGACCGGATCCGGTCGGTGTCGTGCTCGAACCGCTCGCCCAGAACACGGAGCGCCTCGGCGTAGTCGGTCTCCACGCCGTTGCGCGGCTCACGGACCGGGAGGGTCGGCTGGAGCGGCAGCAGGTCTCTGACGATTTCCACCCGTTCGCTGAAGGCGATGAGGCCCAACCACGCGGCCGGGCTGAGCGCCGGGGAGTTCGCCAGGTCCAGCACAAGTTCCGAGAACAGCCCGCAGAAGACCTCCTGCGGCGTCGGCCCTCCCGCTGGCGGCGGATGCCGCATCGACTCCGAGACATCGAGGAGGATGTAGATCGGATATCGCCGGACGATTCCCTGACCGCGGTACATGCTGCCTCTCAGGTGAAGAGTTCTCCGGGCGGTACCGGGCGCTGCGGCGTCGGGCTCTCCTCCATCAGGTATCGGGCCCGGGCGCTGGTCAGCGCCTCCCAGCTCTCGTCTGCCGGAATCGTCGTGGCCAGAACGCGGCGGACGGCGACTCTCCGGGCCGCTGACTGCCGCGCGGCGATCTCCTGCCGACGGGTCTCCTCGCGCAGCCTGACCCGCTGGGCCTCGGTCTCTGCGATCAGCCGTTGCGCGGTTTCCTGGTGGTGCAGTCGGTCGGCCACGACGGCGTCGTACGCTGTGGAACCGTTGAGGGCCTTGACGAGCATCGGCAGCGCGTCAACGACGACGAACAACGCGCGTAGCGCCCAGACCACGACCTGGATCCGCCGGTCCTCCGAGACCAGTTCCCCGAGGGCGCGGATCCGCTCCAGCAGGCCGATCGCGCCCTGCCGGTGCCGGGCCTTCGCGATCTCCTCGGCGATGCGCGATTCCCGGTCGGCGGCGAACCCGCTGGCGGAAACCCCGATCTCGGCGGAGAGCGCCTGGATCCGCCTGGTGAGGTCGGTGAGCTGCTGGGCGTTTTCGGCGATCCGGTGATCGTGACGGAACTGGTCTGCCTGGTCCCGCAGCCGCACGCAGTTCGGGCCGACACCGCTGTGGCCGGACAGTCCGGGGCCGTCGGCGCCGGTGCATTCCTGGCGAGCGGCGAACTCCAGGGCCGCGTACGTTTCGGCGTCCGCGGCCACCTGCCGTCCCAGCCCGGTCGCCTGGCCGCTCAGCGCGGTCAGCTCTGCCCCCTTGGCCTCGGCCTCCTGCCCGGCCAGGGACAGCCGGAGTTCCCCACACCCGGTGGCGGGGACCGCGGTGTGGGCGGATTGCCCGGGAACCGGATTGCAGATCAGCAGGTCGCTCTGCAACTGGATGATCTCGTCGGTGCGATGGCGCTCGACGCGCTCGATGACGGCGGTATTGAAGATCGCCAGCAGCACCGGCTCGGCGACGACGAAACCGATCGCGATGGACAGCAGCAGCCGGGGGATCAGCTTGCCGAGCCGGTGCCGCGGACGCCTGCCGGCGGCGCTCGACATCAGCCAGCGGTCGAGGCTCAGTACGAGCGCTCCCCAGAGCAGGACGAACGGCAGTCCGGCCAGGGGCAGGGAACCGAAGACGCAGGACAGGGCGATAACCATCGAAATCATGGACATCAGGGCGGTGCCGGCAACCACCGCACCCAACGTGGTGAACCTGGAACGCTCCGCTGGCACCGTGTTCAGTACGTCCTCCTGGACACCGGTCAGCGATCGCCCGAGGCGGGCGACCCGGGCCACGACGCCCTCATGCATCGCCGTTCGCCTCCTGCCACTCGGAGTGGCCGGCCAGCGCCGGATCGCCGTCGCGCGGGCGGGGTATCTCCCCCGGGCCGATCGGGACTCCGGACGAGCCGGAGCCGGAAAAGCCGCCGGTCCGCTGACGAACCGGCCGCCACTCCGCATTTTGGTGGTGGTCGCACAGGGACACCTGAGCGTCCAGGAATTCGGCTATGACGCCGGAAACGACAATCGGATTGAGGTCGTTGTAGGCGTTGAGTTGGGCCCGCACGAGCTGCTGAAAATAGGCCCAGTTCAGGTGCGATTCATAGGACGCGCAGAGCATGCGGAGGATAGGGGATCCCAGGAGGTGCCGGACGAGAATCGGCCGGATATTGAAACAACCCTCATCCCGCAGGAGCCGCACCGCATCGGTGACCTGACATTCGAACAGGCCATGGACCTGGACGGCGATGCCGGGTTCGGCGGCCTGGAGCAGCGTCGTGCTGCTGACCAGCGTGCGGCGTCGGGTGACCAGGAGAATCGCGGTCGCGTTGATGAGATCCGGATCTGTCAGGCGGTAATGGGACGGCAGGACCCGGTAGCCGCGATTGAGCACCGCCACCAGCATCGTGTCCGCAGGCTGCCGGGGCAGTTCCGTGGCGGTCCGCCGGGCCCGGCGAAACGGCCGGCGGGGCGGCCGCGCCAGCGGCACTGACTGGACTACCGGAAACGGGGGATCCATAGGCATGGCAGGCTCACGTGCGGCTCGTGGTATTCGGCATCACAAACCACGCTTCCCGTAGATTTTATCGGCCATGGCGGACAACGTGATTCTGGACGCGAGGTTACGGTTGCGAGTATCGAAAAGGATTAGTAAGCGCTATGAGCAGCGATGTTGTCGCCGATTTCGAATGTCGGCGTCCTACGATCGGGGCGGCGCTATTCGGAGTTGACCCTTTTAAGGGTATTGTAGGTAATGTTGGGGCTCTGTGATGATCTGTTGCTTTTCTCAGTTGTCCCTGCCGGACGGTGCGCTCTCCGGGCGGGGATTCGCCTGCGGCGAGCTGGTCAGACTCTGCTGCTCGGGGAGGGCGTTGGCCCGCCGGGCGGCATCGATCGAGGCGCGGATCGTCTCCCGCGACGGCCAGGTGTTCGCTACGAACCCCATGACGACCACGCCGATGGCCGCCCACCCGCCAACCACGAGGTGCAGCGGGAAACGATCCGCGAGGGCACCCCCGGTGAATACGGCGATCCCCTGCATGATCTGCATGCCACTCTGCATGACCCCGAATGCCCTGGCCCGGTAGGCGTTCGGCAGGGCCTGGACGAACAGGCTGTTGGTCGCGGGCAGCAGTCCCGCGATGAAGAAGCCAACACCAGCGTTCATCCCAGCGATGACATACAGCGTCGGATCGAAGAACGCCGGAACCAGCATGAGCGGTGTGATGACCGCGAACGGCTGGATGAGGCGCAGCCGAAGCGAGGGAACGGTATATCGCCCGATGAGTATGCCGCCGAGGACGAATCCCATCGGGCTGGACATCATGATGACGCCCTGATACCACCCCTGCCCGCTGTCCGACGCCGTGAGATGAGCCGCCCACCCCGCCGCGAGCCCTTCCGGGAGAATGGAAAAGAACACGGTGAGAAACATCAGGATGGCGATGGCCCGGAGTAGCCGCGAACGGAATACCAGGGTGAAGCCGTCGGCGGTTTCCCGGAAGATGCCCGAGCGGTTGGCCCGGGTCGCCATCGAGGGGCGGGGACGGACCCCGTGGAAGATGGCGAACGCGGAGAAGCCAAAGGTCGCGGCGTTGACCAGGACGGCGATTCTGGCGTCGTACCCGGCCAGGACGGCTCCGGTGATGTATCCGAGGATGATCGAGGCCTGAGCGGTGGTCTTCTGCAGCGACAGCCCGACGACGTACCGGTCACCCGTGAGCAGCTGCGGGAGCAGTGCCGAGCGCGCGGCATCAAACGGCGGGTTGAGCAGCGCCGTGACGAACAGCATCACTATCATGCCCGGCACTGGCATACCGGGCAGGGCGATGACCGCCATGGTTGCTATGCGCAAGAGGTCACAGACGACCATGACCTTCCGGTACGAATAGCGGTCGACCAGTGCGGTCAGCACCGCGCCGATGCCGACCCACGGCAGATAGCTGATCGCGAACGTCGCGCCGGCGATCGCGTTGGAGCTGGTCAGCTGGAGAACGAAGGCCGTCACGGCCGCCCGAGCGGCGTTGTCGCCGAACCAGGAGAGCGTGCTGGCCGCGAATACCGAGCGGAACTCCCCGTTGGCCAGAACCTCACGGAAGGTCGCGGGGCGATCGGCAACTGCGGGATTCGACACCGGTCGGCGTCCTCCAACGACGGCATGGATGCTTCAACGGACCTTGCCGACGGTTGTGCCGATCGATGCTACGAACGGACGAAACCGCCAACACCCCCGAACGATCGGACGATAGCCCACCAACCGGCCGTAGCGCGAGGCCCACCAATGGGCCGGTGGGGTGGATGAGAGGGTGTCAGATGTGCGGCGACGCCCGGGTGGCCGTCCGAGGCCCTAGTCGGCCTTCTGGGCCGCGCCGTCGGGCCCGTCGGCGGAGTCGTCGAAATGCGCTCCGGCAATCCCCACCGTGACGCGCTGCCGCAGTTCTCTGGTGAGCCGCTGGTGGTGCTCGGGCGTCGTCCGGGCGGTGGTGCGCAGCACGATCGCGTCCGAGGTGATCTCCTCGACCCCGAGGACCTCGGGAGGGGCCAGGAACTGCCGCGCCCAGGCCGGATCGGAGGCCAGCTCGGCAGCGGTTTCCCGCAGGATGCGCGTGGCTTCCAGCACGTGGGGGAGGCCCACCTGGACATCGACAACGACCAGGGACCATCCCTGGCTCTGGTTGCCGACCCGGATGATTTCGCCGTTGCGGATGTACCACAGCGAGCCGATGTCATCCCGGAGCGTGGTGATGCGCAGCCCGACGGCCTCGACCGTGCCGGTGACGGTGCCGCCGAGCTGGCCGAGTTCCACGCCGTCACCGACCCCGAACTGATCTTCCACCAGGATGAACATGCCAGAGATGAAATCCTTGATCAGGTTCTGGGCGCCGAAGCCCAGGGCGATCCCCACGATGCCGGCGCTGGCGAGGATGGGGCCGAGGTTGACGTGCAGCTCCGCCAGTATCAATATGACGGCCACGATGAAGATCACCGTGGAGGCGACGTTGCGCAGCACGGACCCGAGCGCCCTGGCCCGCTGCCGCCGACGCTCGGCGGGCAGCATCTCGGCGGCGGCGGCGCGAAACGCGGGCGAGACCCGCTTGCGCAGGGACGTGGAGCGACCCGGGGCGTCCGGGGCGTCGGTGCGGCGGATGACTCGGTTGATCATCCGATGGGCGAGGTAGCGAGCCAGCAGCGCCAAACCGATGATCAGCAGGACCCGCAAGGGCTTGACCAGCACCCAGTAGCTGCTCTCGGCCAGCCAGATCTGCTGCGTCTGTTCATACACGAAGTCGCAGAGATCGCTGTCCTTCAGGCAACTGGGTCTGACCGCCGACGGGCTCGGCGCCGGAGAGTCGCCAGCGGGGGAGGGATCCAACCGAGGGATCGTCAGGGTGACCACCAGCGTGTGCCATTCTCCTCGTCAACCGGTTCCGACCAGGGAAGTATCAACCAGGGCGAACCAGACTCGGGCGGTGGGGCTGCCCCAATTCCGGCGAGGCCAGGTACCCGCGTCGGCAAATAGTGCGTGCAAAAGCACGATCAATCGGAGACGATTGGCGCACGGCTCACGGCGGCATGCGCCGCCGCGTCGTTGACAGGAGCGATATTTCACCGGACGGCATAACCACATAGGGCGAGGAGAGGGCGATGCCTGACATACGACCCACAGCGGCGACCGGGGCGTTGGTGCTCAACGCGACCTACGAACCGCTGGGGGTGGTTTCAGTCAGGAGAGCTACTGTTCTGGTCCTGTCGGCCAAGGCCGTCTGCGTCGCCGATGGTGACGGCATCCTGCACTCCAGCCGCGAGGAACTGGCCGTGCCATCCGTGGTGCGGCTCACCCGGTATGTTCGAGTGCCCTTCCGGGCCCACATCGGGCTGTCCCGGCGGGGCATCTTCGCCAGGGACGGCTGGCGCTGCGCCTACTGCCGGGGACCCGCCGAGACCATCGACCACGTGATTCCCCGCAGCCGGGGCGGCCGGCACAACTGGGACAACGTTGTCGCGGCCTGTGCCAGGTGCAATCACTCCAAGGGCGACAGGACGCCGGCCGAGATGGGATGGCGTTTGACCACAGCCCTGGCCGCCCCGCGCGGCATCGCCTGGCGCATCCTCGGGCACCGGCTGCCAGACCCGCGGTGGGCCGACTGGCTTGATCTTTCGGAGTCCGCAGCCTAGCCGGGCCGCTCAGCACCCCACCCGGACGAGGGACACCGTCCACGTCTACCGTGCAATATCGTCTCCTCTACTCCCAGAGCACTGGAGTGGCGCAATTGCACATGGTCGAAGTCGTGCTCGTCTACGCCGGGATCCCTGCCGTGGCCACGGCCACGGTCATAGGGGTGATCATGGCGCGCAACGAGCGGGGAAGCTGGCGCTACCGTCCGGGCCGCCCGTTCGGATTCGCTCCGATGTGGTTTGGGCCGGCACCCGACGAGGCGCCCTCCGCGCAGGATCTCGGTAAGCGGGAAACATCTGGAGGAGCGAGTGCCCGATGGTGAAAACGTGCCAGATCCACCGTTCACCTCCCGACAGACGGCGAGAATCGAGCGGGTGCTGGCCACGGCCAACGTCTCGACCGGTCTCACCTTCAACATCTACTTCGGTGAGCTGGACGAGCCGGTCCGACAGCACGCCGAGCGCCTGCACCGCGGGCTGCCCGACCCCGCACGGTCGGTGCTGTTCGCGGTGTCGCCGAACCAGCGGCTCCTGGAAATCGTCACCGGCGAGCAGGCCCGTCGGCGGCTGTCGGATCGTACCTGCGAGATCGTGGCCCTCTCGATGGCCGCGGCCTTCACCGGAGGCGACCTAGCCGGCGGGGTCATCGCTGGGATATCCCAGCTCGCCGACCACGCCGGCACCGGCTAGCCCGCGGCGGCGTCGGCCGCGCGCGCCCGCAGCGCCCGGACCACGCTGTCCTTGCCCTCGACGACCAGGCGTCGCAGCGCGGCCGGACGGCCGGGCTCGGCCAGCCAGGCATCGGTCAGCCCCAGCGTGTCTTCGCTGATCTGGTACGCGGGGTAGGCCAGCTGGACGAAATCCTGGGCCTGCTCGCTGTCCCGGCGTGCCCATATCCCGTCGATGACCGTGAAGTACTTCCGGGTGTAGGGGCCGGTCAGCGCCACGTGCGACGGGTGCTGGAACCCCTGGAGCAGGGACCGCTGGAGCCAGTTCGGCAGGTGATCGTCCGTGACCAGCCGTTGCCAGGTCTCGGCCTTCGCGGCCCTGGTCGGCACCAGCGACCGCGCCAGCGCCGCCTGCCGCTCGCCGCTGGCCGTCCGGTCGCGTTCCAGCTCCGTCTCGATCGTGGCGGGATCGGCGATGCCACCAGCGATCAGCGCCTGCAACATGTGCCACCGCAGGTCCGCCTCGATCCGCAGGCCCTGGGGCACGTGCTGGCCGTCGATCCAGTCGGCGATCACCGCGAGATCGGCTCCGCTGCGTGCGGCCCCGACGAACGCCCGCACCCACGCCAGCTGCAGACCACTACCCGGCTCGGACTCCGCGACCGCCCGCTCCGCCATCCGGGCCAGCCGCTGCCAGCCCTCCGGCGCCCACCCGGGGTCGGCGTAGAGCCCCAGGGCGGAGCGGATCTGCCACAGCGTGATCATGACGAGGTTGATGTCGCGCTCGGCACACAACCCCCGGGCGACGAGGCGGAGGTAGTCCCGGGTCGCCAGCTCGCCGTCGCGGACCATGTCCCAGGCCGCGGCCCAGCACAGGCCGCGCGCCAGCGGATTGTCGAAACCGACGATATGGTCCACGACCGTTGCCATGGACCGCTCGTCAAGCCGCAGCTTGGCATAGGTCAGGTCCTGGTCGTTGAGGAGCAACACGTCGGCCGCTGGCACGCCCACCAACGCGGGAACGGGCGTCCGGTCCCCGTCGACGTCGAGCTCCAGCCGGTCGCGGAGCACCAGCCGGTCGCCGTCGAGGTCGTACAGGCCGATCCCGATGCGGTGGGTCCGCAGCGTCGGGTGGGTCGCCGGCGCCTCCTGGAGCACGTTCACCGCGGTGTACCGCAGCTCCGCATCGATCGTGATCTCCGGCCGCAAGGTGTTGACCTGAGCGGTCTCCAGCCACTGGGCGGCGAACTTGCGCAGCTCCCGGCCGGAGGACGCCTCCAGGGCGCTGAGCAGGTCGTCGAAGGTCGCGTTGCCCCAGGCATTGGCGGTGAAGTAGGACCGCAGACCGGCCAGGAACGGCTGCTCACCGACGTACGCGACCAGTTGCTTGATGACGCTGGCGCCCTTGGCGTAGGTGATGCCGTCGAAGTTGACTTCGACGGCGTCCAGATCGGGCATCTCGCAGTAGACCGGATGCGTCGACGACAGCTGGTCCTGCCGGTACCCCCAGGCCTTGCGCACCGACAGGAACGTCGTCCAGGCATCGGTGAACCGGGTGGCCCGGGTGTTGCACCAGTGACTCGCCCACTCGGCGAACGACTCGTTCAACCAGAGGTCGTCCCACCAGCGCATGGTGACGAGGTTGCCGAACCACATGTGCGCCATCTCGTGCAGGATCGTGTTGGCGCGCTGCTCGTGCTCGAAGTCGGTCACCGGGGAGCGGAACAGATAGTGCTGCTCGGCGTGCACCACGCAGCCGAAGTTCTCCATCGCGCCGGCGTTGAACTCCGGGCTGAAGATCTGGTCGTACTTTGGCAACGGGTAGCGAATGCCGAACTGCTCATGGAAGAAGTCGAATCCCTGCTTGGTGATGAGCAGGATCTCGTCGGCGTCAAGATACTGCCGCATCGACCGGCGGCAGTAGACGCCGAGGTCAATGCCGTCGTGGTGGTCGCGCGCCTCGACGTACGGGCCCGCGCACAGTGCCATGATGTACGTGCTCATCCGGGGAGCGCGCGCGAAGGTAACGGTTCTCATACCCTCGGGGCCGTCCTCCTGCCCCTCGGCCGGCATGTTGGAGATCACCCGCCAGTGTTCCGGCACCGTCGCGCGCCACACCACCTCCGCCTTGAGATCCGGCTGGTCGAAGCAGGCGAAGACCCGCTGGGCATCGGCGGTCTCGAACTGGCTGTAGAGATACGCCGCACCGTCGGCCGGATCGATCGACCGGTGCAGGCCCTGGCCACTGGTGGAGTACAGGAAGTCCGCGTCCACGACGAGGACGTTGTCCGCGGCGAGTGCCGGCAGCGTCAACCCCTGCTCGATGCTCCACCCGGACAGGTCCACGGGCGCACCGTTGAAACTCGCCGAGCGGATCGCATCGGCCGCGACCTCGATGAAGGTGCTCGCTCCGGGTTCCCGGCAGGTGAACCGCACCTCGGTGGTCGACCGAAAGGTTCGGCAATCGGGAGATCCGGCATCGGTTAGGTCAAGGCTGATGTCGTACCGGGCGACACTCAGTATCCGGCCCCGCTCGATCGCCTCCGCCTGGCGCAGGTTTCGCACTCCCGCCACGTCTGGTCTCCGTTCATGTCCTTCGTTTCGGCTTTCGCGCCGCCCCGTACCCGGCGCCCGGTACGAGTGTTCCATGCCCCGACTCTGGAGGCGTTCAAGCTCACCCGCGACGACACCCGCGCGCCGCACACGTCCTGCCAGCCGCTACCGTCGCCGGTATGAGCATTGCCCACTCGATCGCCCATGCCTGGGTTTCCACTGGTGGCGAGGTCGGAGACGCAACCGGCGCGCAGAACTACGACGAATTCGCCGATGAGGCGGAAATCACGTCCATCATCGCGGCCAACCCCGCGAGTGCGCTGGCGATCGAGATGCCCCACCTGGCCGCCGAATGCCTCGGCCGCCCCTTCACCCACTGCCTGCCGGAGGCCGTGGCCAGGCTGGCGGACGCCAAGACCACGGGACGGCTGGCCCCGGCCGACGACATTGTGGCCGTCTACCGCATCACCGGCCGGGAATCGGTGTCCTACGGCCTCTGGTGCATGATCGACACTTCCGAGATCTCGACGAGTGTCGACGAACCCGGCTACGTCATCCGCAACGAGGACGTGTTCCCCGACAAGGTCCGGGAACGGGTCGGCCTCGCCAGGGCCACCGGCCACCTGCTGTCCCCGGTTCTGCTGCTCCAGACCGGCAACGGTGACGAACTTCACGAGGCCCTCACCAGCGCCGTGGACGCGGCGGGCACCGCCACGATCTGCGACCGGGACCAGACCGGCCGGGTGCACGAGATCTGGCTCCTCCGGGCCGGCCCGACCAGTGCCCGCCTGCTGGAACTGGCGGGGACGGGGGAACTGGTCGTCGCCGACGGCAACCACCGCAGCCTCGCGGCCCAGACCGCCGGGCTGCCCCGGTTCCTCGCCGTGGTGACCACACCCGGCTCGGTGCGCATCGAACCGTACAACCGCCTGATCAGTGAGCTGCCCGGCCCCATGAACGAGATCCTGGCGTCGCTGTCCGAGGCCGGGGCGATCGTGCGCCGGCTGCCCGGACGCCCGCTGGCGCCAGCCGAACGAGGCACGGTGCATCTGTACACCCGGCACGGCGCCGTGGCCGTCACCCTGCCTTCGAACGAGCGCGTGGATTTCGTGGAGAACCTCGATCACGCCGTGGTCGAGCGGCTGCTGCTGCACGAAGCGCTCGGACTCGACCCCGGTGACAAGAGGGTCGGGTACATCGGGGGAGACTATCCATCGGCGTGGTTGTGCAACGAAGTCGATGCGGGTCGGGCTGAGCTAGCGATGCTGGTCGCTCCGGTCACCGTCGAGGATTTCGTCGCGGTCAACCTCGCCCGGCGCAAGATGCCGCGTAAGAGCACCTGGTTCACGCCCAAGGCCCGAGCTGGGCTGGTCATCGCCGACCTCACGGCGGAGGCCTAGCGGCCGACGGCTGTGGTATACCAGGCCGCGACCACATCGACCTGGGGTGAGAAATGCACTTCTTCGTGTACGCCATGGTGGCGGGGTTCGGCGTTGCGATGTTCGCGGTGGCCGCGTTGGTCTGGGACCGGCGCCGGGAGTTGCAGATCCTGGTCGGCGGTCGGGCCACGGCCGAGGGCGCCACGGCCGAGGGCGCCGCGGCCGGCGCGGCGAACCCCAACAAGCGCTACGTGCCCCACGCGGTGGTCGTCGGCTCGATCGTGCTCGGCATGGCGCTGCTGATCGGCTCCTGCGCGGGGGTGTTGCGGTTCTAGACCGTTCCCTGGCGCTGCCCGCCCCGCCCGATTGAGGAGAAACGGCAGCTGAGAGACTGCCCGTATGCGCGTCTACCTTGGCAGCGATCACGCCGGCTACGAGCTGAAGAACCATCTTGCCGGGCAGTTGCCGTTGTGGGGCTACCAGGTCATCGATGTCGGGCCCGCTGGTTTCGACTCCGAAGACGACTATCCGGTCTTCTGCTTCGTGGCCGCGGAGCATGTCGTGGCGGACCCGGGAAGTCTGGGCGTCGTGCTCGGCGGATCGGGGAACGGCGAGCAGATCGCCGCGAACAAGGTCCCCGGGGTCCGGGCGGCCCTCGCCTGGAACGTCGAGACGGCCCGGCTCGCCAGGGAGCACAACGATGCCAACGTCATCGGCATCGGTGCGCGGATGCACACCCTGGATGAGGCCAGCGCCATCGTGACGGCCTTCCTCGCCACACCGTTCTCCGCCGCCGAACGCCACGCCCGGCGGATCGGGCTGATCGCCGACTACGAGCGGAGCGGCCAGCGGGTGCCGTAGCGCGGCCCCCTACTGCCGCCGCACCGGAATGGGCAGCCCCTCCCGGGGCACCCATCCCCGCCGCACGATGACCAGGTTCGCTTCGGCGGCGGCCAGATCGGCCTCGGTCGGCCGGGACGCGTCCCGGGCCCGGAGCGCCGCGACGATGCCGACCTGTGAGGAACCGCCGCCGACCAGGCCGCGCAGGCCGCGGTCTCCGCCGCTGTCTTCACGATCACGGTCGTTGGGGTCCGGCCGGTCGGTGGCGCCGGATGCCTCGCTCCGCTCCGGACCGCTGTCACCAGCATCGAGATCGCGCCCGCTGGGTGCCAGCGCACC
Source organism: Dactylosporangium sp. (assembly GCA_013041765.1). Taxonomy (GTDB): domain Bacteria; phylum Actinomycetota; class Actinomycetes; order Mycobacteriales; family Micromonosporaceae; genus JABDRL01. Next base: position 17,198 of record JABDRL010000299.1, read on the forward strand.
CTGGCTGTTGCGCATGGCCAGGTCCTGTGGCGAGGGCCGGGGAGCCCGGGGCAGGCCGTCACCGACCGGTCGTGTCCGCCGTCGCCGTCGTTCCGCACCCGCCATGGATCCAGGCTACCGGGCCGACGACGGCGTCCGGCCGGGTGCGGGGTCGCTTTCGTATAGTCGCTACGCTCGGCGTGAATGTGATGGTCCGGGGCGGAGCTGGGAGGCACCCATGTCAGACGGCGCGTTGCTGGACCTCGTCTGCGGTCCGGCGAGCCCGCTCCCGGAGACCTACCAACGGTATCGACTGGTCGCGCACCTCGGGTCCGGGGGACAGGCCGAGGTGTACCGGGCCGTGCGGCTCTGCGGCGGGGTGTCCTCGGCACCAATGACTGTCAAGGTCTTCCGGGTCGACCCCTGCCGCCCGCTCGTCGACGAACTGCGCTCGTGGGACAAGGGCGACGCCGCCCTGATGGACCTCAACAACCGGGGCGTTCCGGGGATCTGCCGGCGGGCCGACGGTTTCTATGGCCCGCCACCGCACCGGTCGGGCGAGCCGCCCTCGCCGGGCGACGCCGTGCCGTACCAGATCTACGACTACTTCCACGGCGTCAACCTGCGGGAATACGTCGATCGGCGGGTGGGGCGGGACCCCGGTGCGGTGCGCCTGAACGCGGTCGGTGCGTTGCGGATGCTGGCGGGTGTCCTTGGCTCCCTGCACGACCCCCGGGACCACGGCGCGACCCCGGTGCTGCACATGGACGTCAAACCGGCCAACGTCATGGTGCTGACCAACGGTGACATCCGGTTGATCGATTTCACCGGCGCCCGCTACTGGCGGGACGGAGAGATCACGCAGATCTCCTACACCAGGGAATCCGGTGGGCCCGAGGCGTTCGGCGGTGCCCGCCAGCTGAGCCCGGCCTATGACGTCCACGGGTTCGGCGCCGTGGCCTTCCACCTGATCGCTGGCGTGTCGGCGCGGGTGGACTCCGACCCGTCCATGCAGCAGGGCGACCGGCCGATGATCCGGCGCCTGCCCGCGCTCGACCGGTTCCCGGCCCTCCGCGACCACCTGTACGCATCCCTGGCCGACCGCCCGGGGGACCGCCCGACCACGGCCGAACTCGGGGCGTGGACGACGCAGCTGGGCGAGCTGGTCCGCCGGGCGGGGCCGCCCGACCTCGGCGTCGACTGGACCGAACCCGACCGGGCGGAGACCGCGCGGGCGATCGGGCGCGCGACGCCCGTGCGCGTGGTCAACGGCACGGAGACCGGGGCGTTCGAGCGGATCGAGCGGCTGGAACGCGAGCTGGTCGAACTGCGTGGCAACGAGCCTCCGGGCAGCGACCCCTGGGGCGGCGAGCCCCGGGGCAGTGAACCGCACGGTGGCGAGCCCCGGGTCCATGAGCCGCACGGCAACGAACCGGACGAGGCCCCGGTGCTGCGCGGGCGGGCCAAGGTACCCACCCGGAAGCCAGCGATCGTCGACGAGACTTCGCTGGGCCCGATGCGGGTGGATGCCCCGGATCCGTGGCGGGCACCCCGCCGGACCGACTGGCGGACCCTCAAACGCGGGTGGGAACTGACCGGCCTCGGCGGCCTGCTCGCGTTTGTCTGCTGGGGCATCTGGGCGGTTTCCAGCGGCGGCAAGATGGTGTCCCCACTGATCGCTTTCATGATCGTTCCGTGTGTCGCGCTGGGCGTGTTCTCGCTGTCCCGGATGGTGGGTCGCCTGCTGCTGGAACAGCGACTCGGCCGGACTCGACGCAGCGCGCGCGGCGCGCACGCGGTGACCGGGCTGTTTCTCGCGGTGGTTGGCATCGCCTACCTGCAGCAGACTCCGTGGGTCGTCGATTTCGAGACCTGGGTCAAAAGCCAACTGCTGTAGGCCGATCGTCGGCCGGCCGATGTCCCCCAACCAGGTGCCATGGCCGGTACCCGCAGCGGGCAGCGGCCAGCCGGCACCTGGGGCACTGTGATAGTGGCCCTGTTGCCTCTTGCGAGTGGAGGTCCGTCATGACCACCCCAGTCTCCGGCGTCGGCGCAGTGGCTCCCCAGACGTCGCTTGCGGGCACCAGGGCCCGGACCCCCGACAACGGGGGCGTTCCGGACTTCGGGCCGGCCGCGACCTTCACCGCGACGGATTTCGACAGCGCGGCCGCCATCCAGATGTACAACAGCTCCGGCAACTCCATCGCGCTGACGCAGTGGATGCGCAGCGAGAGCCTGCCACTGCCGGAGTCGGTGGCTCCGCCGACGGAGTGACCGACCGCTACGGCGTCCGCGCCCGAGGCCCGGGGAGCACGGTCAGGTAGTACATCAGCGCCGTCAGGCTCGGCCCGTCGGGGATCTGGCCGTCGCGGGCAAGCGCCGGGATGTCCGCCAGCGGGATCCACGCCACCTGGCTACTCTCCGCCGGGTCCGCCGTTGCCCCGGTCGCAACGACCTCGGTGGCGAGGAACAGGGAGTACCGCATGCTGCTGATGCCGCTGTTCGGGTGGTACTCCAGCAACGGCTGGATGGACCCGACCCGGTAGCCGGTCTCCTCCTCGGCCTCACGTGCGGCCGCGATGGCGAGGTCCTCGCCCGGCTCGACCCAGCCGGCGGGGATCTCCCAGCCCCAGGCGTCGGTGATGTGCCGGTGGCGCCACAGCAGCAGGGTCCGCTCACCGTCGACCACCAGGGCACCCACCGACGGGCGGGGGAACTTGACGACGTGGTGGTCGAAACGGTGCCCGCCGGGCTGCTCGACGTCGTCGAGCCAGACCTCGACCCACGGACTGCGGAACGCGGGACGGGTGCCGTGGACGGTCCAGCGGGTCATCATGCTCCTTCAGGCGTCGGACGGCACGTCGTGAACGGTGGCACAGGCGCGCATAATCGTCGCATGACGTCTGCCCCGGGTGCGCTGTTGCTGGACTTCGGCGGAGTCATCGCCGACTCGTCGTCGGCGGAGTCAACGACGACGGCGCTGGTCAGCAGGCTGCACCAGGTCGTTGCCGGGGCCGTTCCACCGGAGCGCATCGCGGCCGACCTGGCCCGGGGCGCCCGGGCGCACGCGTCCTGGCGCGACGAGGTCTCCCGCCAGCAGCGACCGGGGGAACTGACCCATACCCAGGTGTGGGATGACTTCGTGACCTCCGACTGGCCGGTGCCGGCCCGCGACGCGGTCCGGGGGGAGGCCACGGCGTTGGCCTATGCCTGGGCCCGGCGGCCGACCTGGGTGCTGCGGCCGGGCATGTCGGCGGTGCTGTCCGTCGCCAGCGCCGCCGGGCTGCCGGTCGCCGTGGTCAGCAACACCACGTGCGGGGCCGCGCACCGGGATTTTCTGGCGGCCGTGGGCGTCGGTGACCAGTTCGCGGCGCAGTTCTATAGCGACGAGGCCGGGGTGCGGAAACCGAATCCCCAGCTGATCTGGCTGGCCGCGGAGCGGCTGGGCGTGCCGGTGGCCCATTGCTGGTTCGTGGGCGACAGCCTGACCCGGGACGTGGAAGGCGCCCGTCGAGCGGGTGCCGGAACCGTCGTGCTGATGCGCTCGTCCCGTACCGGCCGGGAGCGAGCCACCACCGCCACGGCGCCGGACGTCGTCGTGGACGACGGCCATGGTCTACGCACCCTGCTGGTGCGCGCGTTGGGGAGTGCCTGACGGCCCCGAGACCTCGCTGGTCCTACTCCAGATCTCGGCGGGGATCGTCGAGCAGCGGCTGAATGGCCTGCTCGGCCGCGCCCAGCAGGGGAGCGGAGGCCAGCTCGCCCCGAACGATCGGGACGCTGGCCGTTCGGCACAGCAGGGACCGGGAGGCCGTGGCCTGGCACAGGCTTTGACCGTCGACGCTGAGGAAGTCGCCCAGGATCCCGCCCAGCACGACCCGGTCGGGGTTCAGGATGTTGATCATTCCGGCGATGCCGCCGCTCAGGACCCCGACGACCTGACGCACGGCGTCGCGACAGGTGGGATCGGTGGCATACGCCGCGAGGATCTCGCGGGCCGCGGCCTCCACGTTCTGGCCGGGGGCGGTGCGTCCGGCGGCCCGGACCAGGGCCGTGGGGCCAGCCTCCGCGTCAAGGCAGCCCTGGCCGCCGCAGGAGCAGGCGTGCCCGCCAGGGTTGACGGTGAGGTGCCCGACCTCCATCGCGGAGCCGTCACGGCCGGTGTACAGCTGACCCGCGATGACCATCCCCCCACCGAGTCCACGGTGACCGGTGGTCAGGCAGAGCAGATGCTGGGCGTCCCGGCCGGCGCCGTGACGATGCTCGGCCAGGGCGGCACAGTGGGCGTCGTTGGACACGACGACCGGCAGCGGAATACCGGCTTCCGCGAGGGCGAGACCGACCAGGTGCCGCAGGGGAACGGTCTGTGGCCAGTCGAGATACAGCGCGGCGAGCGCCGTACCGTTGCGGGCGTTCACGGCGGAGGCCACGGCGATGCCCGCGGCCAGCACCGGCCGTCGGTGGTGGCTGAGGAGCGCCTGGACCCCGTCGACGATCGCCCGCACCGCGTCGGTGGGCGTGGGATGCCGGGGCAGCGGCTGGCACAACCAGGCGACGATTTCGGCCCCCAGCCCGACGAGCGCGACGGTGACCGAGTCGGCGTCGAGCTCCGCGGCGATGACCGTCGGTCCGTCGGACGTCGGCCGTACCTGGTGGGACGGCCGGCCGGTGGTGCCGGGCCCCGGTCGTGGCGCGGCATCGGCGACCAGCCGCCGGTCGACCAGCTCGGCGACGAGGTTGCCGATCGCGGTGCGAGTCAGTCCCGTGCGGCTCGTGATCTGTGCCCGAGTCGTCGCGGAGCCCGTGTGGACCAGCATCAGCACGCGCGCCAGGTTGCCAGCGCTGTTGACAGAGGGGGACGCCATGCCCCTTAGTATGCTTTGTTAATCAAGTTGACAAAATGGGCCTTGGCGGTGACCGGACCGGGCTCGGACGAGGACCGCGGCGAGAACCGAGGCGAGGACCGGGACCGCGCGGCGACGGGTTCGAGCAACGCGGGCAGTAGGCTTCATCGATGGCGGGCGACACGTATCGCTTCGGGGAATACGAGCTGGACACCGCTCGGTACCAGCTCTACCTGGCCGGCGAGCCGGTTCACGTCGAGCCCCGGGCCCTCGACCTGCTGTGCCACCTGGTCGAGCACCGCGATCGGGTGGTGTCCAAGAACGAGCTGCTCGACTCGGTGTGGGGCGACCGCTTCGTCAGCGAGGCCGCCCTCACGACGGGGCTGCGGACCGCCCGCCTGGCCATCGGTGATACCGGCAGCCAGCAGCGGCTGATCCGTACCGTGCACCGACGGGGCTACCAGTTCGTGGGTCCGACGACGGTGGTCCGGGCCAGCGTTTCGCCCGGATCCGAGCGGGGGCCTCGCGGGGGGCCACCAGCGGCGGGAGCCCGGACCAGCCCGGACCGCCAGACCATCCGGTTCTGCCGGGCCGACGACGGTACCCGCATCGCCTACGCCACGGTCGGCTCGGGCCCGCCCCTGCTCAAGGCGGCCAACTGGATGAGCCACCTCGACCTCGAGTGGACCACCCCGGTGTGGTCGCACTGGCTCACCGGCCTCGCCCGCGACCGCCAGCTGATCCGCTACGACGAGCGGGGCTGCGGTCTCTCCGACTGGGAAGTGCCCAGTTTCACCTTTGACGACTGGGTCGACGACCTTGAGACCGTGGTCAACGCCGCGGGGATCGACCGGTTCCCACTGCTCGGGGTGTCGCAGGGCGGCGCGGTGGCCGTGGCCTACGCCGTGCGCCGCCCCGAGCGGGTCAGCCGGCTGGTCCTCGCCGGGGCCTACGCCAGAGGACGGCAGGTCCGGGCCCGGAACGACGCCGAGCGGGATGAGGCGGCCCTCGACCTGGACCTGGCTCGGGTGGGGTGGACCCACCAGCACCCGGGCTTCCTGGGGGTCTTCGCCTCCCAGTTTCTGCCCGAGGGCACACCGCGGGAACTGGAGGAGTTCACCAGTTTCCAGCGGCGGACGACCTCGCCGGCCAACGGGGTCCGCTTCCTGGAGGAGTTCGGTCGGATCGACGTGTCCGACATCGCCCACCGGGTGGACTGTCCGACTCTGATCCTCCACTCCCGCGACGATGTGCGGGTGCCGGCCTCCCAGGCCAGTGAGCTGGCAGCCCTCATCCCCGACAGCCGGATGGTCCTGCTCGACAGCGGGAATCACCTGCTCACCGCGTCCGAGCCGGCCTGGGCTGAGTTCCTGTCCGTCCTCGACGCCTTCCTGGCCGAGTGAACTCGGCGGCCTGCCTGCTCGGGCCGCTGGTGTGGGGTCAGACAGCCGCCTGCCCGCGGTCCCGGCGGCGCCGCGGCCCCGCGGCCGGGGAGCGACGGGCGGCCAGCAGCACCCGGACGACCATGGCCGGAGTCATCAGCGACTCCGGTCGAACCAGCAGGTTCTGCACCAGCGTCAACTGGCGGGCCACCGGGAGAGAAGTGTGGCAGGCCTGCCACACCTTGTTGAAGTAGCGGTTGATGAGGTCGGTGCCGGCCGGTTTGGGTCCGCTGGTCCGGGGGTCGGCGAAGTCGGCCCCGGCGGCGATCCGCCACGGCACGCCGACCACCGTGGCCGCCCGCTGGTAGAAGGCCCGGGCCAGCGTCGCCGAGGTAGGCCCGTGACGCTCGATGGCCTGGCCCAGGGCCTCGGCCTGCAAGGCCGCCGACGACATCCCCTGCCCGTAGATGGGATTGAAGCTGCAAATGGCGTCCCCCAGCACCAGGAACCCCGGTGGAGTCCGCTTCAGCCGATCCACGTTGCGGCGCTTGCTGGTAGGCATCCGATGGGTCAGGACCGGGGCCAGCGCCTCGGCCCGGGCCAGGACATCGGCCAGCACCGGCGAGGGCAGAGAACGGCTGAAGTCCGCATACCCGGCCGGCTCGGTCGGGGGCACGTCGCCGTGGTAGGAAGCGACCGTGACGATCCACCGGTCGCCCTCCACCGGCACTATCGTGCCCATGCGGTGGCTGCGGGTCGGGTCGTCGGCCACAAGGGCGACGGTGCCGTCGAAATCGTCGGGCCGCCGTCGCACCACTCGGGTCCCGTAGGCCATGTCGATCCGGATGGCCGAAACCTCGGGCGTCGGGAATCCCACCGTGGCCAGCTGGTCGAAGAAACGGGTGTGCCGGCCGGTGCAGCCGACGACGAGGTCGGCCCGGTGCTCCACGCTGTCGACCCGAACCCCGACCACCCGACCGTCCTCCACGATCAGGCCGTCCACCGGCGTCTCGTCGGTGACGGACACGTTGGGCCGCTGGAGCAGGAGCCGCTTGCGGACCGTGTGCTCGAGCAGTGGCCGACTCATCGACATCGTGATGAAGCCGAGATCGGCCCGTACCAGGTAGCCGCCCCCCTGGTACCACAGCATGTCCTTGGTATTGACGGGGACCGCGCCGTCCCGCACCAGTTCGTCCGTGATCCCCGGGAACCAGCCGTCCAGCAGCCGCTGGCCGGTGGCCAGCAGAATGTGGGCGTGACGTCCCTGGGGGACGCCTTTGCGGGGGGCCGGGTCGTGGGGCAGGCGGTCCCGCTCCAGGATCGTCACCCGGTCGACATGCTCGCTCAGGACCCGGGCGGTCATCAGACCCGCCATGCTCGCTCCGATGACGATGGCGGTCGTGCCATCACGCTTCTTCATCCTCGATCAGCCCTCCGACTCGGCCCCGGGCCCGAGGTGAACCGGGATGGTCCGATTATCGGACCGCCGCCGGACCGCCGCTTGGCGGAAGTCTGAGGCTTTCCTGGGGGGAGCCTGAGGACCGGCGCACGCGTCTCGAACAGCGCAGCCTTTCTGGCCCGGCTTCCGGTCTTGGACGACCGCACCGCCGCACTTCGGCGGCGGTTCGAGACTGCGGATATGATCCTCGCGACCCGCGGCCGGGCCCCGCGGTCGCGCATCATGCGAGGAGCGGACATGTCAGAGCCCGAGCGTCCAGCGACCCAGCCGGACCGGACCAGGCGGCTGCGGATGGCCGCGGCGGGAGCCGCGATCGCCGCGGTCGTCGTGGTCCTGATGGCCATGATCATTGTCAAGCTCGCTGACGGTGGTGCCGAGCCAGCGGGCCAGGCCGGGACCCCGCCCACCGCGGCGGGCACCGGGCCACAGTCCCCCGACACCGCCAAGGTCGTTGCGGCGGTGACCGGTGTCCCCGCCGCCGTGCTTGACCAGGTCGGCCGGGGTACCGTCGCCGCCCTGCCGTCGCCGCTGGACAACCAGCCCGCCCTGCGGGACGGGGACAAGCCGCTCGCGCTGTTCATCGGCTCCGAGGCATGCCCACACTGCGGAACCCAGCGGTGGGCCGTCGCCGTGGCCTTCGCCCGGTTCGGAACGTTCCAGGACCTGACCACCAGCCCGCGGGGCAGCCAGACCCCGAAGGCCCTGTCGTTCTACGGCGCCACCTACACCAGCCAGTACCTGTCACTCCAGACCGTGGAGGCCGCCAGCAGTTCGGGCGAGCGGCTTCAGGAACTCACCGCCGAGCAGCAAGCGGTCATGTCCAGCTACGGCACCGGCGCGGTTCCGTTCCTCGATCTCGGTAACCGGTACGTCATGATCGGAAGCTCCTACTCCTCCGACGCGATGACGGGCAAGACAGCACTGCAGATCGCCGAGGCGCTCGACGACCCGGACGACCCGATCACGAAGGCCATCGGCGGCGGCGCCAACGCCCTGACCACGGCGATCTGCACGATGACCGGCAACCAGCCCGGCGAGGTCTGCTCCGGTGCGGCGGCGATGGCGTACGCCGGAGCGTTCTGACGGTGCCCGGGCTTCGGCTCGAACCCGCCCGTGGAATGCTCCGAACCAGACCCGGAAGCGGCCGGCGTGCCGGTCCGGACCGGCCGACGAGCCAGCCAGCGGCACGGTAATGGCCCGAAAGATCTGACGAGCCGGAAACGACGACGGCCCAGGATCGACGATCATGCCGATGACCTGGGCCTTCGTGTGTGGAGCGGGCGACAGGGATCGAACCGGCAGACCCCGTGTCGCGTGCTGCGGCTGGAGGCGGTCGTGCACAACACCCGCGGGCTGGGCTGCGGCCGGCGTCGTTGTCGTTGGGCGTGGCCCGTCTTGGCGGCACCGGACGGGTTCAGCGTGGGCCGGCCTGGCCGCGAAGGTCCACACCACAAGCGGCGACACCAGCTACACCAGCCGCCGGGTCGCCTACGATCTGCGCAAGCTCCGCGGGAAGAACCTCGTGGAACGCCTCGGCACCTCCCGCCGCTACCAGACCCTCCGTGACGGAATGCGGTCCCTCTCCGGCCATCTCGGAATAGCCACGCCCGCTGCGACAGCGGCATGGACAACATTTTGTCGAACGCGGTTCCGTAAGCGCCTATCTGTCAAGCCCAGCTGAGCTGCGCGAAAGAGGCTTGGACACGCTCACTATGTGATCCAGTTCACTAGGCATCGCCGCAACCGTGGATGGCTCTTCATTGTGTCTTTCCCGCTCCCGCCACGGATGGGCCGATCACAGGAGGATTCCATGGCCAGTATCGACCGATCACCACCCGGCGTGGCGATCGACAAGGCCGGCGGTAGAGGCATTTCCGCACCACAGCACCACGATGAATCCAGTCATGTGCGGCAGGATTATCAAAGGACCTGTGCACCGTGAGTGACTTCGACGCCGTGTACGCCGCGCACTTCAACGGCCTGACCCTCCAGCTTTACGCCTACACCGGCGATCTTCTCCAGGCGCAGGATGTGGTCCAGGAAGCGTTCTGCCGCGCCCTGCAACGGTGGAACAAGATTTCCGTTTACGACGATCCGGTCGCCTGGGTCCGACGCGTCGCGTGGAACCTGGCGACGAACCGGTGGCGGCAGCTCCGCCGGCACAACGCGTTCCTGCGGCGGCAGCGGGAGCAGCACGTACCGGAACCGAACCCGGACCATGTCGCGTTGACGACCGCGCTCGCCACACTCCCCGCGAACCACCGAAGAGCGGTGATCATGTACTACCTCGCGGATATGTCCATCGCCGAGATCGCCGAACAGACCGGTGTCGCCGACGGCACCGTCAAGTCCTGGCTGCACCGGGGACGTACCACCCTCGCCGCGGCAATGACCGATCGGGAAGGGGAGCCGACACGTGTCCACCACGCCTGACTTCGACCACGATCCTATGACGAGGGAGGCTTTCCTGGACTTCCGCGCTGCTCCGCTGCCACTCGCTGCCCACACCGCCGACCAGGCCCGCGCCACCGTGCGCCGCCGCCGCCAGATGCGTGCCGTCGTGGCCGGTGTCGCCGCGTTGCTGGCCGTCGGCGTGCCGGTCGCCGCCAACGTCCTCACCGGAGACCGGTCCAACGGGCCGTCTCCGGTTGGGCAGTCGAGCGAGGCCCCCGCGCCGAGTGCGACCGGCTCGCCGAACGACGCAGGCTCGCTGAGTTCCGACGGCTCATCGACATCGGCGTCGACCCAGCTGTCGGCGGATCTCGTTGTGTCGCCGACCATGATGCTGACGAAGGGATCCGCTGGCAAGGTGCTTGCCGAGGTCGCCGTGTCGGTTCTCAACCGCGGCCCGGCGACGGTCGACAAGGTTGACCTGACCTTCGCCCCGGGCTCGGGCATCATCCCGTTGGGCCCGCTTTGGGGCGGCTGCAGCCGTGACGACGCACACAAGACCGTCACGTGCTCCAGGACCGCTCCGCCGGTCGGCGCCTCGCGCCAGTACGTGTTCCAATTCGGGATCCTCGCCTGGGACAACGTGAACAAGACCGTGGTGACCGTGCGGCCGCACGGGGCTTCGGATCCCCGCAAGGCCGACAACACCGCGAAGGTGACGACGTGCACCAACGGCTGCGGTGGGCAGAACAACCCAACTACCGATCTTTCGATCTCCGTCAGCAAGCTGCTCACGAACGGCTCCGTCGGCAAGGTGACGGGCACAGCCCAGGTCACACTGCACAACCAGGGCCCGGCCGCTCCCGCCGTCGTCGCGCTGGAATTTATCTTCGGCAACGGAATCGAGCCTCAGGGGAATGGCTGGAACGACTGTGTCCGTGACGACACGGCCATCCGGTGCGTGATGCGGGCACCGACCGTCGGCGGCTCCCGGACCTACCCGGTCACCTTCTCCGTCGACCTCACCGGCCCGTCGCGTGACCTGACCATCTACTCCTCCCCGATGGATCGGGTGGTGGATCCCAACTCGAGCAATAGCAGCGCCAAGACCGAGGTTTGCACCAACGGGGGCTGAGCGATCCGTTGCGGGTGGTCGGCCACACAGGCGCCACGAAACCATTCAAGGGCAAGGGCGCCAAGCGGCGCACAAAGCGCGGCGGTGGCGACGACGGAGCGGCCGGCGTGCCGGCCCGGACCGGCTGACGAGCGAGCTGCTGGCACGGTAATGGCACGCAAGATCCAACAAGCCGAAAACGACGACGGC
>JABDRL010000124.1 GCA_013041765.1 Dactylosporangium sp.
GCCGAGGCCGGCCTCGGCTGCGGCCACCACGTCCATGCTGGCCGAGTTCCTACCCAGCGGCCTTGGCCGCCCGGAATCCGGCATCAAGATCAGCCTTGAGGTCATCGATCCCTTCGATACCGACCGACAACCGGACCAGTCCCGGTGTCACCCCGGTCTCCAGTTGCTGTTCCGGTGACAGTTGCGCGTGAGTGGTGCTGGCCGGGTGAATGACGAGACTGCGCACATCGCCGATATTGGCGAGGTGGCTGAACAGCGCCAGGGCATCGACGAACCGCTTTCCAGCCTCGGCCCCGCCCCGCAACTCGAAGGCCAGGACCGCGCCGGCCCCCCGCGGCAGGTAACGCTGGCCCAACTGGTACCACCGGCTGCTCGACAGTCCCGCGTAGTGCACCGCCTCGACCTCTTCGCGGCTCTCCAGCCACTCCGCCAGGGCCTGGGCGTTGGCGACGTGCCGCTCGACGCGCAGCGACAGCGTCTCCAGACCCTGGAGAATCAGAAAGCTGTTGAACGGGGCGATGGCCGGGCCGAGATCCCGCAACAGCTGGACCCGCAGCTTGGCGGCAAACGCCCCGTGGCCGAGGGCCGGCCAGTACCGCAGCCCGTGGTAGCTGGGGTCCGGCTCGTGGAAACCGGCGAACCGCTCCGGGTGCGCGCCGAAGTCGAACCGCCCACCGTCGACGACGACGCCGCCGATCGCGGTGCCGTGCCCACCGAGAAACTTGGTGGCCGAGTGCACGACGATGTCGGCACCGTGCTCCAGGGGCCGCAGCAGGTACGGCGTCGGCACCGTGTTGTCGACGACGAGGGGCACCCCGACCTCGTGGGCGATCTTGGCGACCGCGGCGATGTCCAGCACGTTGTTGCGGGGGTTGGCCAGCGATTCGGCGAAGAACAGCTTCGTGTTCGGGCGGGCGGATGCCCGCCAGGCGTCGAGGTCGTCGGGATCGACGAAGGTCACCTCAATGCCCAGCTTCCGCAGCGTGTAGCGGAACAGGTTGTAGGTGCCGCCGTACAGCGAGGAGCTGGAGACGACGTGGTCGCCGGCCTCCGCGAGGTTGAGGACGGTCAGCGTCTCTGCCGCCTGGCCGGACGACACCGCGAGCGCCGCGATCCCACCTTCCAGGGCCGCGATCCGTTCCTCGACGACGTTCTGCGTCGGGTTCATGATCCGGGTATAGATGTTTCCCGGCTCGGTGAGATTGAAGAGATTCGCTGCGTGCTGGGTGTCGCGAAACACGTACGACGTCGTCTGGTAGATCGGAACGGCTCTCGCCCCGGTCGCCGGATCGGCCAGCGCACCGGCGTGGACCTGCTTCGTCTCGAACGACCACGCCTCGGCGTCCGGAACCGCCGCAGGTGCCGTGTCCGACCTGGATTCCGAGACCGTGCCCGAAGCCGTTTCCGGGATTGTTGCGTCGCCTGGCATTGAAATGTGTCCTTCCACTGGTCGGCGGAACGTGGGTCCATTGGGGCCAGCGGTGCGGCGGCGAGGCGGCACCGCTAGGGCATCAGGCCTTGACAGGGAACCATGACAGCCTCCAGGGTCTCGGGATCCTGGTGAGACACATAGGATCCGCGCTTGCCAGCCCGTGGCGGGCTAACCAGGTCGCTCACCCGGGGCACCCCACCGCGAACAGGAGGGTTGCCGGCCAGCAAGCCGGGGCTTGTCGCTGGCACTCATGACCGTTGGAGAAGACGCTACGCCAACCGGCGGCGGGGTTTCAACCACCGTGACTCAGGCCACGGCGCCCAGCCCGGCCGTCCCGATCCGCCGGGCGAGCCAGACCTCCTCCGCCGGCCAGTGGGCCGCCCAGGCCGGGGTGACGGGTCCGGGGACGCTGGCCACACCCGCCGGCGCCCGCGCCTCAAGCAGGTCCTCCAGGACGAAGCCGCTCGCCCGCAGCAGCCCGATCAGCTCGCCGCGCGGCGGCGAGGACTCTGTGAGCAGGGTGGAGTTCCGCATGAAGATCAGCTGACCGGCGGGCCGGAGAATCCGCGCGGCCTCAGGAATCCACCGGCCCGGATCGTGCCAGACCGAGGCACCGAACTCGCTGATGGCCAGGTCGAAGCTCGCGTCGGCGAACGGGGTCGCCTCCGCGTCGCCGAGGTGCAGGGGAAACCGCAGCGCATGCCGTTCCTGCAGGGCGCGGGCGGCGGCCAGGTGCCGGCGCGAGCTGTCCAGGCCGACCGGGCGGGCACCTCGGCGGGCGAGCCAGGCCGAGACGTAGGCCGTGCCACATCCCAGCTCGACCACGTCGGCCCCGGCGACGTCGTCGGGCAGCACCGGCAACCGGGACTGGGGAATGTCCCAGATGCCCCATATGGGCTCGGTGGCCGCCCAGTTGCGCTGGCCGGTCCCGGCAACGCCCCCGGCCCGCCCGTCCCCGTACGCCCGGTTGATCGCGGCATGGTCCTGTGGCTGCTCGGTCATGCGACGATCCCAGCAGCATCCCCCGCACCGGACAACCGATTTCGATTCCCGCACCCGACCGTGGCGGCCGAACGGGTCGAACGCCTCTTGTCAGACCCAGCAAGACGGACGTACGGTTTTTTTGTAATCCGCCCGGAACCCCGCCCCGCCGTGCCCCCGCGGGAGACTCCCCGAGCGACGACTTCCGACAGGTCCAGGAGCTGTGACGCCATGAGCTTCGACTCTCTCAGCGCACGAGGCCGGCTGCGGGTCGGCGACACCACCGTCGACATCTGCCGGATCGATGCCGTCCCGGGCTCCGACCGCCTGCCCTACAGCCTGAAGATCCTGCTGGAGAACCTGCTGCGTACCGAGGACGGCACCAACGTCACGGTCGACCAGATCACCGCGCTCGGCGCCTGGGACCCCCGGACACCGCCGAACGTCGAGATCCAGTTCACCCCGGCCCGGGTGCTCATGCAGGACTTCACCGGCGTGCCCTGCGTCGTCGACCTGGCCACCATGCGGGAGGCCGTGCGTGACCTGGGCGGAGATCCCGGGCGCATCAACCCGCTCGTCCCGGCCGAGCTGGTCATCGACCACTCCGTCGTCGCCGACACCTTCGGCTTCGCCGGCGCGTTCGCGCGCAACGTCGAGCTGGAGTACGACCGCAACCGGGAGCGCTACCAGTTCCTCCGCTGGGGGCAGTCGGCCTTCGACCAGTTCACGGTGGTGCCGCCCGGCACGGGCATCGTGCACCAGGTCAATATCGAGCGCCTCGCCCGAGTCGTGGTCGCCCGCGACGGGCTGGCCTACCCGGACACGGTGGTCGGCACCGACTCGCACACCACCATGGTCAACGGTCTGGGGGTGCTGGGTTGGGGGGTCGGCGGCATCGAGGCCGAGGCCGCCATGCTCGGCCAGCCGGTCAGCATGCTCATCCCCCGGGTCGTCGGTTTCCGGCTCACCGGGGAGCTGCCCGCCGGGGCGACCGCCACGGACCTCGTCCTGACCATCACCGAACTCCTCCGCCGCCACAACGTCGTCGGCTCGTTCGTCGAGTTTCACGGCCCCGGCGTCACGGCGGTGCCCCTCGCCAACCGGGCGACGATCGGCAACATGTCCCCCGAGTACGGCTCGACCGTCGCCATCTTCCCCATCGACGAGGAAACCCTCCGGTACGCCCGGCTCACCGGCCGGAGCGCCGACCAGATCGCGCTGGTCGAGGCGTACGCCAAGGAACAGGGCCTGTGGCACGATCCGAACGTCGAAGCCGCGTACTCCGAGGGGCTGGAACTCGATCTCTCGACGGTCGAGCCCTCCCTGGCCGGCCCGAAACGCCCCCAGGACCGGGTGCCCCTCGCCAGCGCCCAGCGGCGTTTCCGGTCGGTGCTGCCCAGCTACCTGCCCGCGGCGAGAGACGCCGCCGGGCCCGCCCCGGCCGAGCCCACACCCGTCCGGCTCGGTCGCGGAGAGGCGGTGACCCTCGACCACGGTGCCGTGGTGATCGCCGCGATCACGTCGTGCACCAACACCTCCAACCCGCAGGTGATGCTCGCCGCCGCGCTGCTGGCCCGCAACGCCGTCGAGCGCGGGCTGCGCAGCAAGCCCTGGGTCAAGACGACGCTGGCCCCCGGTTCCCGGGTCGTGCTGGACTACTACGACCGGGCCGGGCTGACGCCCTACCTGGAGAAGCTGGGGTTCCACCTGGTCGGCTACGGGTGCACCACCTGCATCGGCAACTCCGGGCCGCTGCCGGCCGAGGTCAGCGCCGCCATCGCGGCCGACGACCTGGCGGTGGTGTCCGTGCTGTCGGGCAACCGCAACTTCGAGGGACGCATCAACCCGGACGTCAAGCTCAACTACCTGGCCTCGCCGCCCCTGGTGGTCGCCTACGCCCTCGCCGGCACCATGGACATCGACCTGACCACCCAGCCGCTGGGTGTCGGCTCCGAAGGCACCCCCGTGTACCTGAGCGACATCTGGCCGGACCCGGCCGAGGTCGCCGAGGTGCAGGCCACGGCGCTGGGGTCGGACATGTTCGGCACGGCCTATGCCGACGTCTTCGCCGGGGACGAGCGGTGGCGGTCGCTGCCGACCCCCGAAGGCGGCACCTTCGCGTGGGACCCGGACTCGACCTACATCCGCCGGCCACCCTACTTCGCGAACATGACGCCGGAGCCGTCGCCGGTGACGGACATCGTTGACGCCCGGGTACTGGCCCGGCTCGGTGACTCGGTGACGACCGACCACATCTCCCCCGCCGGCGCCATCAAGGCCGGTTCCCCGGCCGGCCGGTACCTGGCCGAGCACGGCATCGCCCCGGCCGGCTTCAACTCCTATGGCTCCCGGCGGGGCAACCACGAGGTGATGATCCGCGGAACGCTCGCCAACATCCGGCTCCGCAACCAGCTCGTGCCCGGCGTTGAGGGCGGTTTCACGGTGAATCACCTCACCGGGGAGCAGGCCACGATCTACGACGCCGCGGTCGCCTACGAGACGGCGGGGGTACCGCTGATCGTCCTCGCGGGGAAGGAGTACGGCTCCGGGTCGTCCCGGGACTGGGCCGCCAAGGGCGTCGCCCTGCTCGGGGTGCGGGCGGTGCTCGCGGAGAGCTTCGAACGCATCCACCGGTCGAACCTCATCGGGATGGGCGTGCTGCCGGTGCAGTACCAGCCGGGGGACAGCGCGGCGGGGCTGGGCCTCACCGGCACCGAGTGCTTCACCCTCAGCGGTATCCGCGCGCTGAACGACGGTGTCACCCCACGGACCGTGCGGGTGTCGACGGAAACCGGGGTGTCGTTCGACGCCATTGTCCGGATCGACACCCCCGGCGAGGCGGAATACTACCGAAACGGCGGCATCCTGCAATACGTCCTGCGCCGGGCCCTCGCCATCGGCTGACCGGGGCCACTGGCCCGGCGCCGGGTCAGCCCGCGTCCGGAATCCGGAAGGTCAGCAGCTTGTCCTCGGCGGTCAGGACGGCCATGGCCGTCGGACACATCATCATCTGCTTGGGCACGGATCCACCGACCTCGGCGGTTCCCCGCGCCGCGCCCGATCCGCTGTCCACAACCGAGATCTGCCAGCCCACGCCCTGAGCGCTCACCTGGGCCTGATCGGTCAGCAGCTCCGAGCCGTTGGAGCTCGACGCCCGCAGCCCGGTCGTCGCCCCCGCCCCGAAGTTGTGCCGTTCCTCGCCGGTCTGCGGATCCACCAGCACCGGATCGCTCAGGAAGTCGAAGGGCCCGTCCCCGACCAGCAGCCGGTCGCCGACGACGGCCCAGGCCGGATCGGCGGCGAACTCGTACGCCTTGGTCCACCGCTCGGCGCCGCTGGCCACGTCGAGGGCCGCCAGCGTCTTCGCGCCCCCGGTTCCCTGCCCGACCGCGCAGACCAGTCCCTTGCCGCAGGGGCCGACCCGCTCGACACTGGCGCCGGCGGGGAACTGGTACTCCCAGGCCTCGCGGACGTCGGTGACGGCGTAGGCCACGAGGCGGTTGGGCTGGTCCGTCCGCCCACCGATGATCATGTTGTTGAAGACCGTCCAGTGTTCCGGGTCGAGCGGCGCCGCCCCCGTCGCCTTCGTCCCGCCGTCCCCGGCCGACAGCACCTCGACCTTCTCCGCGGATTCGGAGAGCTGGACCACCACGGCCGGGTCCACGGCGAACGGTCTGGCGAATGCCCGGTCGAAGTCGTTGGAGACCGCCGCGACCGCCGTCGCCCCGTCGATTGAATCCACAAACGACGGTTGGGAGATCCGGTCATCGATGATGTACATGTCGGAAACGGTGGCATGCTTCCACCGGGTCTCGCCGGTCAGCAGGTCGACCCTGGCCACCCGGGTCCGGGTGCCCTCGCCCCACTGGATCACGGCGTCCGTGCCGAGGTACGCGATGTCGACACGGTCCGGCCAGACGTCCAGCCACCGCTGGTCCCCGGTCTGCCGGTCCAGCACCGCCCGAACATCCTCCTGACCGTGGGTGTCCGCCTGCTCGCCATCGAACAGCAGCAGGTCGCCCACCACCCGCAGGGTCATCGTTGCCGGTTCGGCCCCGACAACGACCCGCCACCGCGGTTCCCCGCCGTCGAGGGGCAGGGCGACGATCTCGGTCTGGTCGCTGCCCGCGATCGCGTAGTACAACGCGTCCTCCCCCGGCACGAACGCGACCGCGCCGGTGGCCGGCAGGTCCGTCGTTGACGTGGGCCGCAGGGTGGCACCCTGGTCGCCGTCGCCGTCGCCGTCGCCACCGAGCCGCCCGACGGCGTCGGCGGCCTTGTCCACCCCCGAGGCGGCCATCCGGTACAGGCTCCGGAGGCCGAACGCGCCCGCGGTGATCAGCGTCAGCACGACGGTCCCCGCGACGACGGCGGCCAGGGACCCGCGACGGCGCCTGGCCGGACGTTTGCCGACCACGCCACCGGTCACCGGGGTCACCGGGGTCATCGGCGGGGGCTGCCAGGAGGAGTGCGGCGGGGAGACCGGAGCCGGCTGCGGAGACACCGGGAACGACGAGACCGGGAACGACGAGACCGGGACCGCGCCCGGCCCGGGTCCGGGGGCCCGGTGCTCCGTCAGGAGCGCACCGTGCGCCACCGGCAGTTCCGGCTGTTCCGGCACGGTCGGGGCCACGGCGAAGCGCGCGTGCAGCCGGCTGGCCGCCAGGGGCATCCGGCTCGCCCCTCCGACCAGGAAGATGCCGGCCAGGCCGGCCCCGGGCACGGCCGGCCGGCCGCCGTTCCCCTCCAGCGAACCGAGATCGCCGAACCCCGACCGTTGCAGGACCCGCCGGGTCTCGTCGACGGCCCGGTCGACCAGGGGCCGCGCGACCCGTTCCAGCTCTTCCCTCGTCAGATGCAGCGCCTCTTCGATGCCCGGCACCCGCACCGGCGCGCTCGACACCCGCGACAGCATCTCCTTGGCGGCCCGGACCTCGTTCCACAGCGCCCGGCGGTCGCGCTGGTCGGCGGCCGTGACCGGTTCCCGCAGCCGCCGCCGCAGCTCGGGATCGCGCAGCTGGATGAACTGCTCCACATGGCCGATCAGGGCCGCGTCGACGTCGACCCCACCCAGGTCGTCCAGCCCGCCGACGCCCAGCACCCGCAGGCCGGTCGGCTCCCCGCAGACGACCGTCACGTCGAGCGTGCCGCCGCCGAAGTCGAACACCGCCAGCGACTGGCCGGGAGCGATCCGCTGGTTGAGCACGGCCTGGCAGTAGGTCGCGGCGGCGATCGGCTCGTCGACCAGTTCGGGCTGGCCCAGGCCGGCGGCGCTCGCGGCGGCCAGCAGGATCCCTCGCCGTCGCTGTCCCCAGTCGGCGGGGCAGGTCAGGACGGTGGCCCCGACCGGGTCGATCCCGGCCTGGCGGGCCTCGGCCACCACCCGCCGGAACAGCGCCGCGAACAGGTCGGTCACCGACACCTCGGTGTCGCCCAGCAGCACGGTGGTGTCGTCCACCCGCCGCTTGGGGTACGGCTCGAACCGTCCGGGGTCCACCTGCGCCATCCGCTCGGCGTCCCTCCCGACGAGGATCTGCCCCTCCGGGGTCGCGTAGGCTCCAGACGACAGCAGGGGGGTGCCGTCGAACAGCAGCGCCCGGGGAGACTCGCCGGGGCGCCGGATCACCGCGACGGTGTGGCACGTACCAAGGTCAATTGCCAGGCGGTGGATGATACGCACGGCGGCCTCTCTGACCACGCGACAGAACGTGGACGCCGAGCATCGTACGGGTCCTTGTCGTGCCTCGGTTTCCTAGCCTGCGGCCAGCACGACGGAGATCGCCGCGATAACGCCATCCGCGGTACGAGTCGGGGCGAATCGCGACTCCGACCATCGCCGGCCGCGGTGCAGCCAGACGCTGGGCAGCCCCGCGGACGCGGCTCCACGGATATCGGCCTCCGGGCTGTCCCCGATGATCCAGGCCCGGCTGAGCCGCATTCTCGCGCGTTCCGCGGCGATCGCGAAAATCCGCGGATTCGGTTTCCGGACCCCGACCTCCTCGGAGACGATCCACCCCACCACATGGCGGTCGAGCCCGGTCCGATGCAGCTTGGCAACCTGGTGCTCGGATTCCCCGTTGGTAACGACCACCGGCACCCAGCCGGCGTCGCCCGCGATGCGCAGCGCGCAGGACAGCAACGGATCGAGACGTAGCCGTTCGAGAATGCCGTAGCGAATATCATCGACCAGATCGACGGTGGAGGCCCGCAGGCCATACCGGTCCCGAACGGCCTCGGCCACATCCCACGAGGACGCCATCCCATCGGCATCGACGGAAAGCAACCAGTCAATGTCATACCGCGGCGCCCCAAGCCGATCAATCAGCTCAAGACCCCAGTCGCGGAAGGCCCCGGCCCTGTCTATCAGGGTGTCATCGAGACTCAGCAGCAATAGCGGCACGCGGGCACCCTACGTGACACTGTCGGGGTTCCGACAGTCCCTAGACGCCATCGAATCACGACCAAGTAACCCCCGAATTGCACAATCCGTACGTACGGATTGCCTGAGCCCTGCCTGTCCTGCCACGATCGTCGCGTGCCCCGCGTGAGTCAAGACCAGTTGGACGCGCGCCGCCAACAGATCCTCAGCGGCGCCCGGGCCTGCTTTGCCCGACACGGCTATGAAGGTGCCACCGTGCGGCGGTTGGAGGAGGAGACCGCGCTCTCCAGAGGAGCCATCTTCCACCATTTCCGGGACAAGGAATCGCTGTTCCTCGCCGTCGCCCAGGACGACGCCTCGGCCATGGTCGAGACCGTGGCCGAGCACGGTCTGGTCCAGGTCATGCGGGATCTCCTCGCCCAGGCCGAGGTCCCGGACCTGGCCGGCTGGCTCGGCACCCAGCTGGAGGTCTCCCGCCGGCTGCGCACCGACCCCGCGTTCGCCGACCGGTGGAGTACCCGTTCCGCGGCGATCGCCTCCGCCACCCGCGACCGTCTCGCCCGGCAGCGGGCGGCGGGCACGCTGCGGACCGACGTCCCCGTCGACGTGCTGGCGCAGTTCCTCGAACTGGCCTACCAGGGACTCGTGCTCAGCCTCGCAACGGGCCGGTCGACCACGCAGCTGACCGGGGTGCTGGACCTGGTCGAGACGGCGGTCCGGCGGCAGCCCGGATCGCGGCCGGGCGCCGAGCCTCCGGCGTAGGATCCCGGTCCATGGAACTTGGACTGACCGGCCGGGTGTTTGTCCTGACCGGAGCCACCCGCGGGCTGGGCTACGCCGCCGCCCAGCAGCTGGTCGCCGAGGGTGCCCGGGTCGTGCTCTCGTCGAGAGACCCCGAGCGGGTCGCGACGGCCGTCACGGATCTCGGCGACGACCGGGCCGTGGGACTCGACGCGGACCTCGACGCGCCCGCGACACCGCACCGTCTGGTCAGCGCGGCACTCGACCGGTTCGGCCGGCTCGACGGTGCGCTCATCTCGGTGGGCGGCCCGCCTCCCGGCGGTCCCTGCGACGTCGACGACGACCAGTGGCGGCGATCGTTCGAGACCGTTTTCCTCGGCGCGGTCCGCACCGCCAGGGTCGTCGCCCAGCGGCTGCCGGCCGGCGCGGCGATCGGGTTCGTGCTGTCCGCCTCGGCCCGGTCGCCCATTGCCGGGCTCGGCATCTCCAACGGCCTTCGCCCCGGGTTGCTCGGGGTCGCCAAGGACCTGGCCGACGCCCTCGGTCCACGCGGCATCCGCGTGGTCAGTCTCCTGCCCGGGAGGATCGACACCGACCGCAGCACGGAGCTGTTCGCCCTCGCCAGCGATCCCGCTGCCGCCAGGGCGGACGTCGAGGCCGGCATTCCCCTGGGCCGGCTCGGCACGCCGGAGGAATTCGGGCGGGTCGCGGCGTTCGTACTCTCCCCAGCGGCCAGTTACCTCACCGGCCTCGCCATTCCCGTCGACGGCGGTGCCGCCCGGCCCCTGTGACGCGCGGTGCCGCGAGCGGGCTACGACGTCCGCGCCGTGAACTGGGTGCGGTACAACTCGCTGTAGAGTCCCCCGGCCAGGACGAGTTCATCGTGGGTCCCGCGTTCGACGATCCGCCCGCCGTCCACGGCCAGGACCAGATCGGCGTCCCGCACGGTGGACAGCCGGTGGGCGATGACCAGCGCGGTCCGGCCGGTCAGGGCCGCGGCGAGCGCCCGCTGGACGGCCGCCTCCGACTCGGAGTCCAGATGCGCCGTCGCCTCGTCGAGGATGACGATCGAGGGGGCCTTGAGCAGCAGCCGGGCGATGGCGATCCGCTGCTTCTCCCCGCCGGAGAACCGGTAGCCGCGCTCGCCGACGATGGTGGCCAGCCCGTCGGGCGCCGAGCGGACGACGTCGCCGATCTGGGCGAGGTCCAGCGCGGCCCACAGCTCGTCCGTCGTGGCCCCGGGTTTGGCGTACCGGAGGTTGGCCGCGATCGTGTCGTGGAACAGGTGCGCGTCCTGGGTCACCACCCCGATGGTGTCCCGCAGCGACTGGAGTTCCGCCTCGCGCACGTCCACGCCGCCGACGAGCACCGCGCCCGTGGTCACGTCATAGATGCGCGGCACCAGCATCGCGGTCGTCGACTTGCCCGCACCGGAAGGGCCGACGAGCGCAACGACCTGGCCCGGTTCAACGGTGAACGACACCCCGCGGAGCACGGGTCCGGTCACGGTCCGCTCCAGGGCCGCGACGTCCTCCAGCGAGGCGAGGGAGACCTCTGCGGCACTCGGGTACTGGAAGTGGACGTCACGGAACTCGATCCGGGCCGAGCCCGGCGGGACCCGCCGCGTTCCGGGCCGCTCCGCGATGCTCGGGGCCAGGTCCAGCACCTCGAAGACCCGCTCGAAGGACACCAGGGCACTCATCACCTCGACCCGCACGTTCGACAGCGCCGTCAGCGGGCCGTAGAGCCGCACCAGCAGCAGCGCCAGCGTCACGACGGTGCCGGCGCTGATCCGGTCGTGCACGGCCAGCCACCCGCCCAGCCCGTAGGTCAGGGCCTGGGCCAGCGAGGCGACCAGCAGCATCGCGACGAAGAAGGTTCGGCTGACCATCGCGGACTGCACCCCGATGTCCCGCACCCGGGCGGCCTTGTCCGCGAACCGGTCGGTCTCCGTATCCGGGTGGCCGAACAGCTTGACCAGCAGCGCGCCGGCGACCCCGAACCGCTCGGTCATCGTCGCGTTCATGGAGGCGTCCAGCTGGTACGCCTCGCGGGTGATCGCGGCCAGCCGGCTGCCGACGCGCCGCGCCGGAACGATGAACAGCGGCAGCAGGGACAGCGACAGCACCGTGATCTGCCAGGAGAGGGTCAGCATGACGCCGGCGGTCAGCACCAGCATGATGATGTTGCTGACCACGCTGGACAGGGTGCTGGTGAAGGCCCGCTGGGCGCCGATGACGTCGTTGTTGAGCCGGCTGATCAGGGCCCCGGTCTGGGTCCGGCTGAAGAACTGCAGGGGCATCCGTTGCACATGGTCGTAGACGCGCCGGCGCAGGTCGAGAATGATGCCCTCGCCGATACGGGCCGAGTACCACCGCTGGGCCAGCGACAGCAGCGCGTCCAGCACGGCCAGGACGGCGATCAGCAACGCGATCCGGATGATGGTCCCCGCGGCCCCGGCCCGGGCACTGCCGATCTCGTTGATGACGTTGCCGGCGAGTACCGGGGTCGCGACCCCGATCCCGGCCGTCAGCACGACGGTGACCAGAAAGACCGCGATCGCCCATCGGTACGGTCTGGCGAACTCCAGCACCCGCCGGGCGGTGCGCCGGCCGACCCGCCGACCCGCCAGGTCCTTGCCCTGGCGCATCGTCCGCAGGAGTTCCCAGCCGCCAAATCCCCCGATAGGGTGATTCATTCCGCACCTCCGTCGTCATCACTCGGGTTGAATGATGGCACCGAGGCGAGAACCGATTGTCGACTACTCCCCACGTTCCGCAGTGCTCCGGGCGCCCCGCACCGCGGCCTCGCGTTCGGCCGCCAGGTGCTGGGCGGGACTGTGCCGCCCCGCGGCGGCCAGCAGGGCCTTGAGTTCGATGACCGCGTCCCGGGGCGCGGCCACCACTGCGGCGACGACCGCGTGCACCGCCGCGTCGAGACCCTGCTCCGCGACGACGGTGGTAGCGAGGCCGATGCGCTCGGCCTCGCTGGCGGGCACCTCCCGCCCCGTCACACAGATCTCCAGAGCTCGGGCGTACCCGACCAGGTCGACCAGATGCTTCGTCCCGCCCAGTTCCGGCGTGGGCCCGCGCCGGAACTCGTCGAACGCCAGCCGCGCCGTGCCGGCCAGGGCCCGCAGGTCGCACGCCAGCGCCGCTTGGAGGAGCACGCCACTCGCGCGACCACGCACGACCGCGATACTGACGAGATCGGGCTGTTCCAGCCAGTCAATCGCCTCCTGGCGCAGCGTGATGCGGTGTTCCATCTCGGCAGGGGGCAACACGACGGCGTCACCATCGTCGACGGTGGGGCGGAAGGTGGCGCAACACGCCTGCTTCTTCCCGTCGACGACCACGACCCGGACATCGCCGGGTAGTGCCCTGCCGAGCCTCCGCAGCTCCGCCATCAGCTCGACGGATCCCGCCGCGAGAGCCTTGGGCCGGCACAACGTCGCCGTTACTACCGGCCCTTCACGCGTGAACCGGACACCGCGACATGATTCGCGTTCCGGTTCCGATGTTGCCCCTCGTAGGGAGGAGTTCATGCCTTCTTTCTGCGCCGGGCGCCGCCGCGTTGCCGCAGCTGAACTCCCGATTCCGTCAGGATGCGGTGAACGAAGCCATAGGACCTGCCGGTCGACGCGGCGAGTGCACGAATGCTCTCGCCACCGGTGTACCGCTTGACGAGGTCCTGGGCGAGCGTTTGACGCTCGGCCCCGACGATCCTGCGGCCTTTGTCGGTGCTAGTGGTAGTGGCGGTGGCTGCCATGCTTAATCCCTCACGTCCCACACGAGCGGTTGGTACGGTCTCACCTATTAGACCGCCTCGGACGATCATGCGCCAGACATCGAAGCCGCGCCAAGCCACACGCACCGCAATGTCGTGTACCCGATAGCGTAATGGCCCGGGACGGCCCACACTCGCTCCGTCTGGATGGCGCGCAACGTTCACCACGCGGGCCAATTGGCGCTATACGGGCCAATTTTGGCTTTTATCAGGCCAATTCGACCAGTTCGAGCAGATCATCGCTCCAGGCGTCCTCGTCCCCGTCGGGCAGCAGAATCGCCCGATCGGGTTTGAGCGCCGTCACAGCGCCGGGATCGTGGGTCACCAGCACGATGGCCCCGGGGTACTGAGCGATCGCGTCCAGCACCCGTTCCCTGCTGACCGGGTCGAGGTTGTTGGTCGGCTCGTCCAGCAGCAGCACGTTGGCGCCGGAGCAGACCAGGGTCGCCAGGGCCAGCCGGGTCTTCTCCCCGCCGGAGAGCACCCCGGCCGGCTTGGCCACGTCGTCCCCGGTGAACAGGAAGGACCCGAGGACCGAGCGCAGCTCGGTATCGGTGGCCCCAACGCCCGAGGTCGAGGCCGCCGAGCGCATGTGGTCGAGGACGGTCCGGTCGATGTCCAGGGTCTCGTGTTCCTGGGCGTAGTAGCCCAGTCGCAGCCCGTGCCCCGGACGCACCTCGCCGGTGTCCGGCTGGAGCAGTCCGGACAGCATCCGCAGCAGCGTGGTCTTGCCGGCCCCGTTGAGCCCGAGGACGACGACCCGGGTCCCCCGGTCAACCGCGATGCCGACATCGCAAAAAATTTCCATCGATCCATACGACTTCGACAGTCCCGCCGCGGTGAGCGGGGTGCGTCCGCACGGCGACGGGGTTGGGAAGCGCACCTTCGCGGCCTTGTCCGAGGCCCGCTGCTCCTCCAGGCCAGCGAGCAGCCGCTCCGCCCGGCGGGCCATGTTCTGGGCCGCGACGGCCTTGGTCGCCTTGGACCGCATCTTGTCGGCCTGGGCCAGGAGCGCGCCGGCCTTCTTCTCCGCGTTGGCCCGCTCCCGCCGTCGGCGCCGTTCATCGATCTCGCGCTGGTCCTGGTACGACTTCCAACCAAGGCTGTAGATGTCCAGCACCGACCGGTTGGCGTCGAGATACCAGACCTTGTTGACGACGGCGTCGAGCAACCCGACATCGTGGGAGATGACGATGAGGCCCCCCCGGTGCCCGCCGAGGAAGCCCCGCAGCCAGGTGATCGAGTCCGCGTCGAGGTGGTTGGTCGGCTCGTCCAGCAGCAGGGTGCCGTTCCCGCTGTCGCCGGCCTCCCCGAACAGGATGCGTGCCAGCTCGACCCGTCGGCGCTGCCCGCCGGAGAGCGTGCCGAGGGACTGGGCGAGCACGCGGTCGGGCAGACCGAGGTTGGCGCAGATCCGAGCGGCCTCCGCCTCGGCGCCGTAGCCTCCCAGCGCCGCGAAGCGGTCCTCCAGGGCGCCGTAGCGATGCACGGCGCGATCCTCGACCCGGACCTCGAGGCGCCGCTCCAGCTCCTGCATCTCGGTCAGGATGGCGTCCAGCCCCCGGGCCGACAGCACCCGGTCGCGGGCGCTGACCTCCAGGTCCCCGGTGCGGGGGTCCTGCGGCAGGTAGCCGATCGGCCCCCGGCGCTCGACCTTGCCGGCGAACGGCAGCGTCTGGCCCGCCAGGACCCGCAGCGAGGTGGTCTTGCCGGCCCCGTTGCGGCCCACCAGCCCGATCCGGTCACCGGGGCCGACCCGCATGGTGGCGCCGGACAGCAGGATCCGGGCGCCGGCGCGCAGTTCCAGGTCCGTGGCGGTAATCATCGGTGGTTCCCGCTTTCTGCGGTCAGGGGCGAGGTGCTGATCCGGGCGCGAAGACACACCGGCCGCGGTGGCGGTCGGTGCGGAGCGGGTCAGTCGCTGCAGGCGGGCACGACGGCATTCTATCCGGTCGCTGGCAGCAGCCTGACGCGCACTGCCAGAGCCTGCCCGACCGAGGCCCGCAGGACGGTCAGCTTCGGGTCCGGCACGGCGAGAAACCGCTCCGCGACCGGCCCCCGCAGCGCCCCCAGACGCCGGTCGGCGAGCACCGCGTCGACCGACTGCCGGTCCCCACCGGTCACCAGCGCCGCCAGCCTGGACGCCTGTGGAACCAGCAGCCGCACGCAGACCTCGGCGGCCTCGGCGGTGGACGCTCTGGCCTGATTGTCCCGCCGCCGGGCGAAGCGGTGCTGCGACCATCCCCCGGCCGCGGTCCGGCTCTGCACGTACCGGCTGTCCACCTTCGAAACGATCAGCTCCGCACCGAGGGCGATCCCGACCGCGAACCCCCCTCGGCGAACCAGCAGCAGCCCGAGCCGCCGCTGCCGCCCGGCCTCCGCGACCAGGGCCTGGACGGGGTCGGCCGCCACGGCGGCCGGTTTCAGCCGCCGGCTCCCCGGTGGGGCATGGCACTCGGCCCGCTCGCCGTCGGGAGCCTCCAGCACCACCACGC
>JABDRL010000144.1 GCA_013041765.1 Dactylosporangium sp.
GGCCCAGGCCGCCGGGTGGCGCGCCTACCTCACCGCGACCCCCGCCGGCCTACCCTTCCTCGACTGCCCAGCCCTGGACCAGCAGACCGGATACCCGGTGCGCCACGCCCACCCTGCCCCGGGCGAACCGCGACGGTCCCGTCCCCACGCCGACGCGGTCATCGTCGCCCCGGCCACCGCCAACACCATCTGCAAGCTCGCCGCCGGGATCGCCGACACCTATGCCCTCGACATCCTCTCCGAATGCATCGGCGCCGGAGTGCCTATGATCGTGCTGCCCTTCATCAACACCGCCCTGGCCGCCCGTCGTCCCCTGCGACTGGCCGTCGAAGACCTGCGGGTCGAAGGGATCCAGGTCTTCCTCGGTGCGGGTGGCTTCGAGCCGCACCCGCCCGGCAGCGGAGACGAGCAGATCACCGCCTTCGGCTGGGGCCTCGCCCTCGACGCGGCAGAGCAAGCATGCGCGATAACGAATCCAATAGCACAGACTTCGACACGCTGAATACTCCACGGCGTTCGCCGGATGCGTGCGATTAAGGTCATTGGGGTGACGCTGCCGACCCTGGAATCGCAAACATCCAAAACTGTCGCGTTTCCCGCCGTTCCCGAACCGGGGCAGGTGGTCGAGGTCCGAGGCTCCACCTGGGCGGTGGCCCACGTCCAGGAACAGGGCCTGCCCCGCAGCCCCGCCGACGAGACCGTGGCGGCCCTGGACCACGCCGTCACCCTCCAGGCGCTCGACGAGGACCGGCTCGGTGAGGAACTCACCGTGGTGTGGGAGCTGGAGGTTGGCCACACCGTCACCCCCGCCCAGGGGCTGCCGACCCAGATCGCCCCGGAGGCGTTCGACGACCCGAACACCCTGGCCGGGTTCGTGGACGCGATGCGCTGGGGGGCGGTGACCTCCGCCGACGACCGCAGCATCCAGGCCCCGTTCCACAGTGGCGTGTCCGTTGAGGCATACCAGCTGGAGCCGCTGCGCCGGGCGCTGTCGTCGTCCCGAACGAACCTGCTGCTCGCCGATGACGTGGGCCTGGGCAAGACCATCGAGGCCGGCTTGGTGGTCCAGGAGCTACTACTGCGACACCGGGCGAGGACCGCGATCGTGGTCTGCCCGCCGAGCCTGGCGCTGAAGTGGCAGGACGAGATGCGTGACAAGTTCGGCCTGGAGTTCACCATCATCAACAGCGAGATGATGCGCCAGGTCCGCCGCACCCACGGGCTGCACGCCAACCCGTTCCTGCTCTACCCGAGGGTGATCGTGAGCATGGCCTGGTTGCCGGGGGTGCGGGCGCAGCGGATGCTGCGCGACGTCTACGCCCAGACCAGCCGGGCCGGCAGCGCCAAGCGGTACGCCTTCGACATCCTCGTCGTTGACGAGGCCCACCACGTCGCCCCCTCCGGACCGTCGGTGATCGGCGGCGGGCGGGGCTACGCCGTGGACACCCAGCGCACGATCGCGGTACGGGACCTGGCCGACAAGTGCGAGCACCGGCTGTTTCTGAGCGCCACCCCGCACAACGGGCACCCGGAGTCGTTCACCGCCCTGATGGAGATGATCGACTCTCGGCGGTTCAGCCGGGGCGCGAACCTGGACGAGAAGGCGCTGCGGGAGGTCACCGTCCGCCGCCTCAAGCGGGACCTGCCGGAGAAGGGGTTCCAGCCGAGGCAGGTCAAGGTGATCCCGTTCGTACCCGGCGACACCGAGCAGGAGATGTTCGCCCTGCTCGACCGGATCCTGACCCAGAGCGCGAAGGCCAACCGGACCGGCGCGGGCGGGGACATCACCGCGATGCTGTTCAAGAAGCGGTTCCTGTCCAGCCCGTGGGCGTTCGGGATGACCCTGGATCAGTACCTGGCCGCCCGCACCACCGGCAGCGGTCTGGGTGACTGGGACTACGACGACATCCTCGGCGAGGGGCAGGCCGACGAGGAGGAGGGCCTGTGGGAGCAGGACGAGGCGACCTGCCTGCGGCACAGCAAGTCCTCCGATCCTCTGGTCGCGGCCCAGTCCGGTGAGCTGGAGCGGTTGGCCGAGTGGGGCCTGGGGTTCGAGAACCGCCCCGACGCCCGCCTCGACGCCCTGGTCTCGACGCTGGAGGCGATCTGCCGCCCGGACGGCCGGCACTGGACCAATGAGCGCGTGGTGATCTTCACCGAGTACGCGCACACTCTGGAATGGGTCAAGCGGGTCCTCAACCAGCAGGGCTTCGAGCAGGTCCTGGCGGTGATCCAGGGCTCCACCCCGGCGGAGGAGCGGGAGATCATCCGGCAGCGGTTCACCCGGGACCCAGCGGTCGAACCGATCAGGATCCTGCTGGCGACCGACGCCGCTGGGGAGGGCATCGACCTGCAACGCCACTGCCACCGGCTGATCAACCTGGACATCCCGTTCAACCCGTCCCGGCTGGAGCAGCGCATCGGCCGGATCGACCGGTACGGGCAGAAACACTCCCCGCAGGTGTTCCACCTGGTACCGGAGAAGACCTCGACCACCTACGCCGCCGATCTGGGGTTCATGGGCCGGATCGCTGGGAAGGTCGCCACCATCCAGCGGGATCTCGGGTCGGTCAACGAGGTCATCGCGACCGAGATCCAGGAGCACTTCACCGGCGCCACCCCCACCCGCCGCCGCAAGGCCGGGGTGGACGGCAACCAGGTCATCAACAACGCGCTCAAGGGCGGCCTGGACCTCAACCGGCGCCTGACCGACCTGGAGCGCGGCTACGCCGACAGCAAGGCCCGCCTGCACCTTCAGCCGGCGAACCTGCGGCGGGTGGTGGACACCGCGCTGCGCATCAGCCACCAACCGGCCCTGATCGAGGTCGACGACGCCGAGACCGAAGCCACCGAGGCCGAACTCCTCACCGGGAATCCCGAGCCCAGGGTGTTCGCTCTGCCGTCGCTGAGCCCGGCGTGGCAGGCGACCCTGGCCGGGTTGGACACCCGCCTGGAGCCGGGGGTGTGGCGGCCGATCACCTTCGCCGACACCACCGCCGCCGACCGCGACGACCTCGTCTACGTCCACCTCGGCCACCCCTTGGTGAAGAAGGCCCAGCGGCTGCTGCGCCGCAGCCTGTGGAGCGCGGACTCCGCCCTGCACCGGGTGACCGCCGTGGTCGTCGAGGATCTGCCGGAGTCGTTCGTGGCCGCCGTGACCCGGATGGTCCTGGTCGGCCGCGGCGGGCTGCGGCTGCATGAAGAGATCTTCTTGGCTGGGGTACGGCTGAAAGGCCGCCGGGCCATGGCCGAGGAACGCGCCGAGGCAGCCCTCGACCAGGCACTGGACGCCTCAACCCTGACCATGGCCCCGGCCGAGGTGCGGGCCGGGCTGGTGGGCGAGTGGAACGAGCCGGACTCGGTGCTGCGGGCCCGGCTGCTGGAGTCGATGACCACCCGCGCAGAGGCCCGCCACCGCCGGGTGGCGGAGCAGCTGGCCAAGCGCCAGGACGCCGACATCACCCGGGCCCGGGAGATCTACGCGAACTTCCGCCGGAACCTCACCGAAACCCTCCAGCAGCTGGCCAGCGCCGAGATGCAGGCGCAGCTAGCGCTGTTCCCCGACGACCAGCAGCGCCAGCGCCGCCGCGACATCGAGGCGATGCGCCGCCGGCTGGACGAACTCGACGACGAAGAAACCCGCGAGGTCGACGCGATTCGTGACCGGTACCGGGACGTCAAACCCCACACGACCGCGGCGGCGGTCGTCTTCGCCCTGACCGCCGAGGACGCCCAGCGGGGAGGACTGCGCTGATGCCCCCGACCCACCGCACCACCACCCACCGCCGCCCACCGAGCGTCGCCGACCTGCACCGGGACTGGCTGGAACTGGTCGAGACCGACGGCCCGTTCCTGGCCGTCCCACCCCTGAAGCGGGTCTGGGCCTCCGGTATGCCCGCCCTGGCCGGCGAGCGCCGCGACCTCCTGGCCGAGGCCAGGCGCCCGTTCGAGCAGGCCTGGGAGAAGCTGGACACCAACCCCGACGACCAGCAGGCCGCAGCCCGCTACGCCGAGGCCCGCGACGAGTGGGTACGCACCGTCCTGCACGACGTCGCCGGGTGGCGGGAAACCCTGCGCTGGGGAGCCGAGACCATCGGCGGCATCACGGCTACCTCCCCGAACCGCCAGGTCACCGTCGTCCCCCAGGCCGCGCTGGAGGGCGATACCGGGCTGGGGGCGCTGGTCAGCGTCGTCGACCGCTGCGACAGCCTGCACCATGCTGGCACCGACGGCTGGGCCGCCAGCCCCATCGACCGGATGGAGGCGATGCTCCGAGTAAGCGGCATCCCGATCGGGCTGGTCACCGACGGCCGCTGGTGGGCCCTGGTCTGCGCCCGCCCCGGGGCCATGGTCGCCTCCGGCATCGTCGACGCCCAGACCTGGACCGAGGAACCCCGCACCCGCGACGCGTTCTGCACGCTCATCCAGCGCCGCTACCTCATCGGCGGCGCGCCCGAGGACCGGTTGCCGAGGCTGTTCGAAGAGTCGGTCGCCGCCGCCGAGGAGATCACCGAAGCCCTCGGCGGGCAGGTCCGCCGCGCCGTCGAATGGCTCATCCAGGCCTTCGCCGAGACCGCCGCCGAGGCCCGCCGCCGGGGCCAACCCGACCCGCTCCCGGAGGACCCGCACGAGGTGTACCACGCGGCGGTCACCGTCATGATGCGCGTGGTGTTCCTGCTGTTCGCCGAGGAACGCGGCCTGCTCCCGCAGAGCCAGCTGTTCACCGGCGGGTACGGCATCAGCGACGAACTCAACCGGCTGAAGGCCCAGTGCCCCGGCGAGGACAAGGAACCGCTGGACAGCACCTACCTGACCTGGCACCGGCTCCTGGCCACCAGCCAGGCCCTCTACCAGGGCGCCACCTTCGAGAACATGCGCCTGCCCGCCTACGGCGGCTCCCTGTTCGACCCCGCCCAGTTCCCGTTCCTCACCGCCACCGGCGACACCGGCACCCTCCTCCTGCCCATCTGCGACCGGGTCATGCACCGCGTCCTGTCCTCCGTCCAGGAAGCCCAGCTCAAAGGCGACGACCTCCGCCGGATCTCCTTCCGCGACATCGACGTCGAGCAGATCGGCTACATCTACGAGGGCCTGCTCGGCTACTCCTGTATCCGCGTCAGCGACCAGGTCATCCTCGGGCTGAAGGGCACCTCCGGCGCCGAACCCGAAATCCCGCTCCACATCCTCGAAGACCTCGCCGACACCCACCCCACCCCGAAAGCGCTCGCCGGGGCGATCATCACCTGGCTCAAGGACGACCAGCCAGCGGCGAAACCCCCAACCGCCACCACCCTGGCCAAGCAACTGTCCGCAACCGATGGTCGGGACACGGCCGACCGGCACCTGCGCGCCCTCACCGGCGGTGACGAGCAGCTACGTACCCGGCTGCTGCGCTGGGCCGGCATCACCCGCCCGGATCTGCGCGACCGGCCCACCGTCGTCCTCGACGGCGGCCTGCTGGTCGTGGAGACGCCCTCCCGCCGCAACGCCGGAGCCCACTACACCCCGCGGTCCCTGGCCGAGGAAGTCGTCCACCACGCCCTGGAACCCCTGTGCTACCAGCCCGGCCCGCACCAGACCCCCCACCAGGAGCAGTGGCGACTGCTGTCGGCCGACGACCTGCTCAGCCTCAAGGTCGCCGACATCGCCTGCGGCTCCGGCGCCTTCCTCGTCGCCGCCGCCCGCTACCTGGCCGCCCGCCTGGTCGAAGCCTGGATCGCCGAGGATCCCGCCAACGCCCACCGCAAGGACCTGCATCTGCACGCCATCCGCCAGGTCGTCGCCAGCTGCCTCTACGGCGCCGACATCAACGAGATGGCCGTGGAGATGTGCAAGCTCTCCCTCTGGCTGGTCTCTCTGGACCGCGACCTGCCGTTCTCCTTCGTCGACGACAAGATCTTCCACGGCAACTCCCTGCTCGGCATCACCGACCTCAAGCAGCTGCGCGCCCTGCACATCGACCCGCCCAAGGACCAGCAGACCGCCCTGTGGGGCACGAACATGGACGACGTCATCCGCCGCGCCGTGGAGATCCGCCGTCGCCTGGCCACCGAGGTCGAAGAACACGACCCCCAACGCAGCGCCTCGGCGAAACGTCGCCAGCTCGGCCGGCTCCACGAGTTGACCGGACAGCTGCGCACCGTCGCCGACGGCGTCATCGCCGCTGGTCTTCGGCTTGGAGGGAAGCCGGGTAGGCAGCTCAACGAGGCATACGAGGACCTCCGCGAAGCCGTCAACACCGCATACCCCGCCGACGACCGAGTCGCGGATTCGGCGTTCCTGGAATCCAGCATCGAGGAAGGGCTCACGCCGACCGTCCGGACCGACTACAGCCGCTGGAAGCCCCTACACTGGGCCGTCGAAGCCCCCGACGTCGTCGTCGATCACGGCGGCTTCGACGCCGTCATCGGAAATCCCCCGTTCCTCGGTGGCAAGAAGCTCACCGGCGCCATGGGTACAAACATGCGAGATTGGCTTGTAAATCGACTGGCATATGGCGTATCTGGACATGCAGATCTTGCTGGGTATTTTCTCCTGCGCACCTCAGGGATTTCAACACGCTGTGGCGGCCTTGGGCTAATTGCGACAAACACCATCGCTCAAGGCGATACACGGGAAGTCGGACTTGACCAGCTAGCGGCGAAGGGATTCGAATTGACTCGCGCAATTCAAAGCGCCCCCTGGCCCGCAACTAGCGCCAATCTTGAATACGCGGCAATATGGGGAACTTACGCAAAGGTTCACGAGAGCTCCATAAGAATCGCAAACGGCGTGGCGGCTCCATCCATCACAACTCTCCTTGAGCCTGCCGGGCGAACTGTTGGCACCCCTGCACGACTCGCCGAGAACGACGGCAAGGCCTTCATCGGATCATACGCCCTTGGCATGGGTTTCATTGTTGCTCAATCCGAGGTTGAACAGTGGATCGCAAGGGACGAGAGGAACCGCTCGGTCCTCTTCCCATACCTCGGCGGGGAAGACCTAAACTCGCGCCCCGATTGCTCGGCATCACGGTGGATAATCGATTTCAGCAACATGCCGCTGGAGATATCTGCGCGCTATGCTGAGCCGTTTGAAAGAGTAGAGCGGACAGTCAGGCCTGAGCGGGCCAAGGCAAGCAGGGCAGTAGCAGAGGCGAACTGGTGGCAACATTTCAGAAACCGCCCCATGTTGCGAATGGCAATCGCCAACCTAGATGAGGTTCTCGCCATTGCCCTCGTAAGCAGGACAGTGATGCCAGTGCGGGTATCGTCGAATCAAGTCTTCAGTCACAAAATTGGAGTATTCGCATCGGTTTCCTACGCAAATCAAGCAGTACTATCGTCATCACTACATACAACTTGGGTCTGCAAATACAGCTCCACCATGCGTGCCGACATAAACTACTCACCCTCCGACGTCTTCCTAACATTCCCTCAACCCTCCGCAACCGAGACTCTCACAGAGAGCGGATCAAGGCTCGACGCCGAGCGGCGAGAGATCATGTTGCGGCGGGAGTTGGGACTTACGAAGCTTTACAACTTGATCAACGATCCGGAGATCGCGGACGCCGACGATGCAGATGTCGCTCGGATGCGGCAGATCCACGTGGAGCTGGACGAGGCCGTGATGGCCGCCTACGGCTGGTCAGATGTTCCGTTGAAGCACGGATTCCACACGTACCGGCAGATGACGCGGTGGACGGTATGCCCGGCGGCTCGGGTGGAGATTCTGGATCGGCTGCTGGAGGAGAATCTGCGCCGGGCCGCTGCCGAGAAGTTGTCAGGGGCGGATGGTAAGCCGAAGAAGTCGACCACGGGCCGGGGACGCGCCAAGGCGGCTCCCGAGGGCCAGGAAGGGCTGTTCTGACGTTGGAACCCTCCGTGCTATTCGGCGTTTCGGAAGGTGCGGAGCCAGGTTAGGGGCTGGCCGGTGAGGGCGGCTTCGGCGAGTCGGCAGGCCGAGTCGGTCTTCAGGGCGGCGTGACAGCTGTCGATCCAGCGTTGCATGGCGGTGTTGCCTTGCTGGCGGTATTCGACGGCTTGGACAAGGCATTCGAGTTTGTCGGCGTCGTGGGCGATGACCGCCTCTGGGGTCTGGCCGGTCTCGTATTCGGTCACCGCCTCGATGATCGTCTGTTGCACGCTGCCGGGGGCTGCCGCGATCTGGTCGGCGGTGATGGTCGGGTTGTCGGCGGCGGTGAGGTAGCGGCGGCCGATGTGGGGGATGTCGGTGATCCGGGTTTCCTGGGTGTCGTGGAGAACGCAGAGCAGGGCGACCCGGGCGGGGTCGGCCCCTTCCATGGCGGCGAGAACGGTCCCGATGATCGCCGTGCGGAAGGAGTGCTCGGCGATCGATTCGGGGTCGGTGATGCCAGCGAACCACCAGCCGGTGCGTTTGGCCTGCTTGAGGACGCCGGTCTCGCTGATGAAGCTCATCGCGCCGGAAGCCTCGTGGTCGTCGCCGGGGCTCGGCGGCTGGTCGGGGTTCATCGGGTTCCGCTCTGGGGAGGGGCGTCCATCCGTACACCGTAGTAGACGCAGGTGAGTTCGGTGTGGGACTGAGTCCACAGCCCGCCCGAGTCGAGGAGTCGCTGGCTGGCGGTGATGAGGTCTCGGCTGAGGGCGGGGTCGTCGTTGAGGATGCCGGGTCGTGCCGTGAGTAGGAGCCAGAGGTTGTGGATGTTGAGGTCGAGGAAGGGGTGCCCGGGTCGGAGCCGGTCGATGAGGTGGCGGAGGAGGAGGGTGCCGCGCCATGGAAGCCGGGGATCGGTCATGAAGGCGTCGTCGTGCTGGCGGTGGCGGAGTTCGCCGACCCAGTACGCGGAGTAGTTCAAGGCTGCGAGGCCGCAGGTGTCGTCGGGGTGGGCTCGGGTGATGAAGTCGCGCAGCGGTTCCGGGTCGCCCTGCTGGGCCAGGGAGGTCGCGACAGATCGGGCGGCGGGCCAGCGCCGGTTCCAGGTGGGGAAGGTCGACAGCGTTTTTGTCGATTTTGTGATCCGGGACAGCCAGGAGGCCGACGCCCCGGTGGGATCGATGCCGGCGAGGAAACACGCCTGCCGGTGCAGGGTGGCGAGGCGGTCGTCGTGGCCGATGCTGCGGTCGGCGAGGACTTGTGTGTTGGTGAAGAACGCGGCTCGCTGGGCCGGGTCGAGGGTTGGCGCTGCCGCTACTGGTCCTCGGCGGCCTCGTGCTGGGGCAGCGGCAACTGCGGGGGCGAGCGCTGCGGGGGTCTTTCCGACGGCGGCCCAGTGGATCAGGTCGGTCACCTGGTGGGTGAGGACGGACCAGCCCAGGGCGTGCTGGTTGAGGTCGGCGGTTTCCGGGTCGGTGTCGAGTAGTTGACCGAGCAGGTAGTCGGCGTGTGCCGCGTCGTCGATGGTTGCCAGGAGGGGCGGGTCGGCGCCGAGGTGGGCGAGCTGGTTGCGGATCGCGATGGTGCGTCCGAACGCGGTCGCGGTGAAGGGCCGCCGGCCGGTTTCCCAACTCTGGACCGTGGCCAGGTCCACTCCCAGGTCTGCTGCGAGGTGTTCCTGGCTGACGGGGAGCGACTCGCGGATCAGTTTCATCACGTAGCCGGTGATCGCGCCCCGGGAGGGGCTGGTACGAGGGCTGCGTGGCATGAGGACACTCCCGAACTCGTACTGGCGGTCGCGGTTTCCCCGCCGCGGAACCAGCGGCTGTCCGATTCGCACGGGTCAACACGTACCGGTCGTGAGTTCCCCCCAGACTGCGGCAATCGTAGCGTCAATGTCACGGAGAGTGCGACCAGTGCCGGGGCAGTCAGCGTCTCGTAGCGCTTCTCCATGTCCGGCGTCACGATCGATGGAAGGAGTCTGCTGTGGAACCGCTGGAACAGGCCGTGATCGAGGGGTTCTTCACCCGGATCGTGGCCCACGCTTCGCGCGCCCAACCGGTGTGTTCGGTGGTGATCACGCATCTACTCGCCGAACGGCCGGCGTTCCTGAGAGCCCTCGCGCAGGTCAGCGACGTACGAGCCGTGCTCCCCAAGCCGAGAAGTATCGACCGGCGGGCCCGTGAGGAGATTGCCGAGACCTTCACGGTTGATGAACTGAACCGGGATCGATTCGCCGATCCCGGCACCGTGATCGACTACCTGGAGGAGCGCGCCGCCGGCCAGTCAGTGGTGTTGCTGGACGTGGGTGGGTACTTCGCGTCGAGCCTGCCGCAACTGTGCGACCGGGTCTCCGGGCAGATCCTCGGAGTGGTGGAGGACACCGAGAACGGCCACCGTCGGTACCTCGCCCTCGACAAGCCGCCCTGCCCGATCTTGAGCGTGGCCCGCAGCCCGCTGAAACGCCCCGAGGACTTCCTGGTCGGGCAGTCTGTGGTCTTCAGCGCAGAGGCGGTCATGCGCGCCCGCGGCGACATCCCGCACGGTCGGCAGGCGTGCGTGATCGGTTTCGGCAAGGTCGGCAGCAGTGTCGCCCAGATGCTCCACGCCAAGCAGGTACGGGTGCGGGTCTACGATGCCGACCCCGTTCGCGCGACCGAGGCCATGGCTCAGGGTTTCCCGGTCGCCCGGCGCCTTGACGAGGCACTGGCCTCGTCCGGAGTGGTCGTCTGCGCCACCGGGAACCTCGCTCTACGCCGCGATGACTTCGCCCGACTGCGTAACGGCGCCTACGTGGTGTCTGTGACCTCCTCGGACGATGAGATGGAACTCGACCAGCTCACTGGCTGGTACGACCGTTCGCCGGCCGGCGAGCACGTGACGCGGTACGCCGCGACCGGGCACTACTTCTACGTGGCCAATGACGGCAACGCGGTCAACTTCCTGCACGGCGCCGCCGTCGGACCGTTCATCTTCCTGGTTCAGGCCGAGATCCTTACCGCGCTGGTTCGGCTGACCGAGGGCGACTGGGAGCCGGGATACCACGAACTAGCAGAATCAGACCGGCGGAACATCGCCCAGACCTGGCTGACCTTCTTCAACAGGGAATGATATGACGATCACGAGAAGCATGGTTCGTTCGGCCGTCGCGGCCTATCTCGACCACACGCCGGATGAGCGGGGTCGGCTGGCCAGGCTGCTGGCGGCCCTCGAAACGTCAGCGGATCTGACCTGTCGCACCGAGTACCAGGGGCATGTCACCTGCGGCGCGGTCGTGCTCGACTCTGGTGGGCAGGTGCTGCACATCCACCACAATGCTTTGGACCGCTGGCTGCTGCCCGGCGGGCATCTCGAATCCTCTGACGAGTCCTTGCCCGGAGCCGCCCTGCGCGAAGTGGGTGAGGAAACCGGGATCGCCGCGTCGCTGCTCACCCCGCTGGACGGAGTCGAAACGGTACCGTTCGACGTCGACGTGCACCCCATCCCGGCCAACCCGGCCAAGGACGAGGCGGCACACTGGCATTTCGACCTGCGTTACGCCTTCCGGATCGATTCGGTGCCTGAGGTGCGACTCCAGCCCGAGGAGGTCTCCCGCTTCGGCTGGCTGGATCTGGAGTCAGTTCCCTCGCCGCAGATCCGAGCGAAACTCGGCCAGATTGCGCGACGCGCGTGAACACCACGCTCCGGTGGGACTTGGATCGCGTCAGAGGTGAGTGGTAAACCCGTACGGGCAGTAAAGGGGCGGGTCGGGACGAAGCCACCCGCTGAGCGTCGGGAAGGGTTGTTCTGATGGCGGAACCCGCCGTAGGTACGCAGGTCGGCCCGACACAAGCCGGCCAGCCGGGCCAGCCGAAGCCATACCAGCTGACGCATGAACCGGATGGCACGTCCTACACCGTGCGAGAGAACCTGGTCGACATTCTGCGGCGGGAGTTGCTGGGGCCGGCGGGTGGACCGGAGGAGGTACTGCCGATCAGCCCTCGGCAGTTGTACCTGGTGGGGCATATCGCGCCGGTGAAGTTGCAGGATGACCGCCTGGATCTGGCGGGGGCCGACGATGGTGAGGCGTTGGCCGACATCCGCCCGGATGAGACGGTCCGCAACCTGTCCGGGGTCCCCTCTGGGGCGGCGGAGGACACGGTGGTCAACGCCGATGATGACGAGGCGGAGGACAAGGCCCCGAAGCGGGGGTTGATGATCCCGGCGTCGATGGGGTTGCGGTTCCAGATCCCGGCCGAGGTGGAGCGGTTCACGGTGACCGCGTCGTGGGGTACCTACGAGCGGGTCAAGACCGGGGAGGTCGACCAGAAGGGCCGGGCGATCTCGGTGTACCGGCGGACTCCGGTGGAGATCACCGAACCGGTACTGGTGAAGGAGTTGACGCCGGGGCGGACGGTCACGAAGCCGCTGACCGGGCGGGTGTGTCTGCGGATCGACACCTACGAGGATGCC
Source organism: Dactylosporangium sp. (assembly GCA_013041765.1). Lineage (GTDB taxonomy): Bacteria > Actinomycetota > Actinomycetes > Mycobacteriales > Micromonosporaceae > JABDRL01. Next base: position 12,286 of record JABDRL010000144.1, read on the forward strand.
CGGTTCGGGCGGCTGCTGGTGGAGATCGCGCTGTGCAACGACCAGGTGACCCCGCCGACGATCCCGGTGAACGAGTGGCTGTTTCAGACGAGGCTGCGGGTGGAGGCGGACGGGCAGGCGGTATTCCTGCCGGTGCGAGACGTGGTCGCCCACGACTGGCCGGAGTCCGATGACGAGGTGCGGCGGCTGCACCTGCAGTACCGCAATCGCCTCGAATACGCGATCGGCCGGACCTGCTCGGTGGACTGGGCGGCCGAGCGTGACGCGCGGCGGGCGACGGCGGTGTGGACGACGTGGCTGCCGGTGGCCGAGACCCCGCAAACCCGGGCCGGGGCGGTGAAGGGCGCGACGCTGGGCATGGACGCCCTGGCCACGGCCAGCGGCGAGGAGCTGCGGGCCGGGCTGGCGCCGCTGGTGGACGGCTACGGCCACTGGCTGGACAAGCAGGCCGCCGAGGCCGAGGGGCTGCCGGAGCACCTGCGGGAGATCGCCGACGAGGTGATCCACGAGGCGCGGCAGGCCCACCAGCGGCTCGCCGCCGGGCTGGAGCATGTGGCCGGTGATCCGGTGGCGTTGGCGTGCTTCCGGTTCATGAACGAGGTGATGCGCGACCAGCGCATTCACTCCCAGATCGCGAACCTGCGCAGTTCCGACCCCACCCTGACCGTCGAGCAGGCCCGAGCTGAGGTCCAGGCGCGGGGCGAGTCGGCCGCGTCGTGGTACCCGTTCCAGCTGGCGTTCATCCTGATGCAGCTGCCGGCGCTGACCGACCCGAGTCTGGGGGTGCGCAGCGGGCAGCTGGCGCGGGTGGAGTTGCTGTTCTTCCCCACCGGTGGTGGCAAGACCGAGGCGTACCTGGGCCTGGCCGCGTACACGTTCGCGATCCGCCGCCGGCAGGGCATCGTCGACTCCGCCGACGGCCCCCTGGATGGCCGGGACGGGGTTGCGGTGATCATGCGGTACACGTTGCGGCTTTTGACCGCGCAGCAGTTCCAGCGGGCGACCGCCCTGGTGTGTGCCGCCGAGCTGGTGCGCCGCCGCGACGAGGCGACCTGGGGGTCTGAGCCGTTCCGGATCGGGTTGTGGGTCGGCACCGATGTCAGCCCCAAGCGGTGGGAGGAGGCCGCCACCCAGCTGGAGAAGGCCAACGAGTACGGGGCCGGGTACCGGTTGACGGTGTTGCAGGTGCAGCGGTGCCCGTGGTGCGGCACGCCGATCACCGCCGAGCACGTCAAGGCCAGGAAGGTCCCCCGGCGGGTGCTGGTCTACTGCGGCGATGATCTGGGGCGGTGCCCGTTCGCCGAGGGTGGGCAGGTCGCCGAGGGGTTGCCGATCCTGACGGTGGATGAGGAGATCTACCGGCTGGCCCCGGCGTTCGTGATCGCCACGGTGGACAAGTTCGCCCGCCTGGCACGCGAGGGCGAGGCTGCGGCCCTGTTCGGGTACGTTGCCCGCCGCTGCGGCCGGCACGGCTACACGCACCCCGACTACGGCAAGTGCGACATCGCCACCCAGCACAAGGCCGAGAAGGACGGGCCGGTCACCTATCCGGCGGCGATCGTGAAGCCGGTACGGCGGCTGCGGCCCCCGGATCTGATCATCCAGGACGAGCTGCACCTGATCACCGGGGCGCTGGGGACCTCGGTGGGCTTGTTCGAGGTGGCGGTGGAGACCCTCGCCTCCTGGCGGACCGGGCCGTCCTGGCCAATTGGGGCCGGGGCGGCGGTCAAGCCGATGATCGTGGCGTCGACCGCGACGGTCCGCAACGCCGCAGAGCAGGTCCGGGGCCTCTACGGCCGGCGGGTGGCGATCTTCCCGCCGCAGGTCCTCGACGTGGCGAACACGTTCTTCTCCCGGGAGATCGAGGTTGGCCCGGAGCATCCCGGGCGCCGGTACATCGGGGTGTCGGCGCAGGGGGTGCGGCTGTCCAGCGCGGAGATCCGGATGGCGGAGGTGCTGCTGCTGGCCGGCCAGCTGCTGTTCGACCGGTGTGGGCAGGCGGCCGACCCGTACCTGACGATGGTGGGCTATTTCAACGCCACCCGGGAACTGGCCGGCATGGCTCGGTACGTGGCCGACGACGTACACAACCGGGTCCGCAACCCCAAACCGCACGCGGCGTTCCCCCGCCGGCTGGGCTCCTTCGCCCAGCTGACCACCGGTGAGCTGACCTCCCGGATCGCCTCGGCCGACATCGGCCGAACCCTGGACAACCTGGCCCTGGAGTTCGACCCGGCGTACTTCACCACCCAGGCCATGCACGAGCGGATCCGCCGCGAGGCCGCCGGGGAGAAGCTCGACCGGCCGAAGACCGCGCCGTTCGACGTGGTCCTGGCCACCTCGATGCTCCAGGTCGGGGTGGACGTGCAGCGCCTCGGGCTGATGCTGGTGGTGGGGCAGCCCAAGAACACCGCCGAGTACATCCAGGCGTCCTCCCGGGTGGGCCGTGATTCGGCGAACCGCCCCGGGCTGGTCGTGGCGTTGGGTAACTGGGCCCGGCCGCGGGATCTGGCGCACTTCGAGCAGTTCCGCCACTACCACGAGACCTTCTACGCCCAGGTGGAGGCGCTGTCGGTCACCCCGTTCTCCCCGACGTCCTTGGAACGAGGCCTGGACGGGGTCCTGGTCAGCGCTGCCCGGGTCATGCAGGCGCACCTGGCTGATGGGTTGTCGCCGGAGCGCTCCGCGTGGCGGATCGGGGACCAGTACGACGCGGTGGTCGACCTGCTGGGTCGGTTGCAGGCGCGGATCCTGGCCGCGTCCCAGGACGAGGAGGCCGCCGGCTACGCCCAGCAGTTGCTGGCCAACCGCCTGGACCAGTGGAGCAGCCGCCGCGCCTACGCGGGAAAGCTCAGCAAGACCCTGGTGTATGAGCGCACCGGGACCGGGGACCAGTACCTGCCGTTGATGATCAGCCCGGAGCACGCGAAGGCCCACGCCGCCGGCAGCGACCGGGCCCCGTTCGTGATCGCCAACTCGATGCGGGAGGTCCAGCCGGAGATCAACCTGCTGGTCAGTCCGATCCCGGAGCGTCTGTTCGCGATCGAGCCGAACAACGCTCCACAATGGCAGCTGCCAGTCGAGGACGGCAAGGACAGCAAGGAGGCGACCGCATGAGTCAGCCCGGCCCGTCGGCGCCCCCACCGGCCTCCGACTCCAGCGAAGACCCGGTTGCCCCGAGCATGATCTTCGAGTCGGCCGAGCCGATGGACCCGTTGACCGAGAGCGAGGACGTCCAGGTCAAGAACCGGGCGAAGGTCGGCTCCGCCCGGCCCTCGTCGCTGCTGTACACCTACGGGGTCGGCTCCATCATGGACCTACCCCAGTTCTCGATCATGCCAGCCGGGTTGGATGACTGGGAGCCGATCTGGAAACGCCGCCAGACCATCCCCACCATCGACGAGCCACGGCTGCTAAATGTGGTCCGATTGCATCTGGGACCCCGGGTCGCGCAGCTGCGGCCGTTCCCGTGGCAGCCCAAGGCCCGCGCCCAGTCCCAGGAGGGCTCCGACCTGGGCATCCCCGCCCGGGTGTTTCCCCAGTGGCTGCGGTGCACCGGCTGCGACTACCTCGGACCGCTGTCGCGGTTCACCTACACCAACACCCACCCGTTCCGCCCCGACCTGGCTGGCTTCGAACACATCGGCTGCCCCGGCCGCGGCAAGAGCCGCACCCGGCCAACCGCCGCGAAGGGCAAGCCGCGTCGCAGCCCCGCCGTCCCCGCCCGCTACCTGCTGGCCTGCCCGAACGGGCACCTCGACGAGTTCCCCTACCAGCTGTGGGTCCACCGGGGCGGACGCTGCGGAGGAGCCCCCAACCCGGACCTGAAACTCCGCGACACCAACCTCGGCCAGGGCGCCAGCGCCGTGGTCGTCTGCGAAGCCTGCGGCGCCACCCGAAGCATGGGCGAGGCCCAGGGCAGCGCCGGACGCGGCAAGCTCCCACCCTGCCGGGGCCGGCACCCCCACCTCAACGCCTTCGACCCCTCCTGCGACCTCGACACCAGCCTGATCATGATGGGGGCCTCCAACCTCTGGTTCGCCTCCACCCAGTCGATCGTCGTGATGCCCCGCACCGAAGGCGAGCAGCGCGACGCCCTCGCCGACCAACTCCGTGCCCAGTCGACGCCCGAGAAGCTCACCAAGTACGCGGCGAGCCTGGACATCCTGCGAGACATCCTCGACGGCAAGATTGATCTGGACGGGGTCAGCGACGGCGACCTTGCCGCCGCCGTCCACGCAGCCCTGGCGCCTCCGCCCAGCGAAGAGGAACGCAAGGAGAAGCTCAAGACCTGGGATCCGACCGAGTTGCGGGTACCGGAGTGGAACTACCTGCAGAAACCGGCACTGTTCGCCCGGCAGGAGAACACCAGCGGACTCATGGTCACCGAGATGCCAGTCGGCTCGGATCTGCCAGCGCAGATCCGGCGGGTGATCGCCGTCAACCGGATGAAGAAGGTCAACGCCGTCCTCGGCTTCACCCGCATCGACGAGATGGACCGCGTCAACGACCTGACCTCCCGCCTGGTCAAACTCACCCGCGACGGCCGCCCCACCTGGGTACCGGCCACCGAGGACCGCGGCGAGGGCATCTTCCTCCAACTCGACGAGCCAACCGTGGCGGCCTGGGAGACCCGGGTCGAATCCACCGGGCTGTGGGAGGCCCACCGCGCCTCGCACGAGCGGAACTTCATCCGCCGGTTCTCCGCCACCGCCGCCCAGGTCGACCCCGACACCCGGTTCCCCGCCCCGCGATTCTGGCTGGTGCACACTCTTTCGCACATCCTCATCCGCGAGATGGCCATGTCCTGCGGGTACGGCGCCGCCAGCCTCTCCGAACGCCTCTACGCCTGGCCCGCCACCGACACCCGCCCGGCGGCGGCCGGGCTGCTGATCTGCACCACCGCCTCCGACAGCGAGGGCACCCTCGGCGGCCTGGTCGCCCTCAGCCAGCCCGAACGCCTCCAGTCCCTGGTCGTGGCAGCGCTGCGGCGAGCAGCCCGCTGTTCCTCGGACCCGGTCTGCGCCCAGCGCACCCCGCACGACCCCGAGGACTTCCTGCACGGCGCCGCCTGCCACTGCTGCTGCTTCGCCTCCGAAACCTCCTGCGAGAAGGCCAACCGGTTCCTCGACCGGCGGCTACTGCTCGACCTGCCCACCACCGACGGCGAGCAGGTCCCCGGTTTCTTCGGACGCATCGATGGCTGCTGACCCGGCAGCCGAACCGTATGCGGCGCTCGGCGCCTACCTCACCGGCTTCGAAGCCGAGCGAATCGCCGCCGTCCTGGCCGCCGGAGACACCACCGGCCAGGCGCTCAAGGAAGTCAACCCCACCCGCCGAGTCGAGGCCAGACGGCTGCTGACCGCAGCCGGCCTCGGACACCACCAGGTCGACATGTCGGTCGCCGTCCTGCGGGCCATCGCCGGAGCCCGTTCCATCCGAGCCACTCTCACCCCGGTGTGGACGATGCCCGGATCGGAGGCCACCACCGGCCGCCTCACCGGACAGATGCGCCGCCTCATCGACGACGCCCGCATGTCGGTCGTCTGCTCCAGCTACAACTTCACCCCGTACTCCCAGATGTGGACAGCCCTGCGCGACGCCGCCGGACGTCCCGGGATGAGCGTCACCCTCTACCTCGACGCAGACAAGGGCACCCCACAGCAGGTCGCCGCGGCGATGCCCGGGGCCACGGTCTACCGCACCGCCGCCCCTGCCGGAGCCACGAAACCGCTGGTCAGCCACGCCAAGTTCATCATCATCGACCGAGCCCTCGTCCTGCTGACCAGCGCGAACTTCTCCCACAGCGCCGAGCACACCAACATCGAACTCGGCCTACTCGTCCACGACACGACACTGGCCGCATCCATCGAGTCCACGATGCGCAGCAAGCACGGCACCCTCTACGAACGCGTTGACGTGCCGTGAATCCGGGCTACACATGCACGACAGCTTCGAATCAGCCGAGGTAGAGCGGGACGGTATCGATGGATTCCAGCGCTTCAGTGCAACTGGTAGCGGCCCCGCACAGTGCTCGGGCTGGCCTTGACCCGAGTGCGGCGCCGGCTCCACGAGGCGAACCAACCCAAATCGCACTTGCGGTCGTGTTGGACGGAAGCGGTCAACTCGGCTCGTCAATAAGGTCACACAGATCGACAACGGTAGCTTCAGGAGCGGGTCCGGGCCGCCCCAGGCCATCCGCGCCATCGGGGTGGCAGGGACAGTCGGCCCGAAGGACCCACGAATCACCCTCTGAAGTCGTCCTGTCACACCCTCCGAGTACCTTTACACCTCGATGTGACCATTGGCACTCCAGGGGACCGCATGGCGAGTGGATTCAAGATCAACAAGCAGGGCATCTAGCAGATGGTGCGGGAGATCGAGCGAGAGTTTGCAGAGAGTCCGGTACGGGTTCCGGTCAACGGCGAGGTGAGGGCGAGCGCCAGCGCGGGTGGAAGCGCGGTCACCGGGTCTGAGCTTGAGTTGGTGGCCGGCTGGCTTCTCGACTGGGGATTCACCTACTCGAAGGCCAAGCCAGGGCTCGTGCCTTCAGTAGCCGAGATGATGGCCGACGTGGGCGTCGAGGAATTCGCGCCGTTGGTCGAGCCGCATGTTGAGGTAGCGGTGGCCGCGTTTGAAGAGACGGGACTGTTCAACAACTCGGCGAGGACTTACGGCAGCGAGGGCATGGGCCTCCCCGTGTGGCTTACCGATGCGGGTCAACGCGAAGCGGCGTCACGGATCGAGCGCCGCAAAGACAACCGCGCCCGTCGCAGTACCTGCCGGGACGCGGTGCTTCGGTGGGTCTACGAGCGAGCAGCGAACGGCGAGTCGACGGAGATCGCCGCGATCAGGTACAGCCCGTTCGGCTGGTTCAACGGGATGTTGTTCAGCCCAGCCGATCTGGCGGAGGCGGTCCGATTCCTCCGCGAGCGGCAGCTACTGGACGGAACTGACGAAACACCGACCATCGAGCCAGCTGGGACCGAATGCATCGAGCAGTACGGAGGCGTTGTGGAGTACCTGAACCGAAGGGACGGCGCCGGGGTGAATGTGACGATCATGGGAGACAACAGCGGACAGCTCGCGGTGGCGAACCGGGACGTCGCCCAAAACCAGACCAACACCGACCAGGTCGAGGCACTTGCCATCTTCGCGAACGCCCTCCGCGAGTTCGGACGACTCGTGCCACCGGACCAACAACCCGAGTACGAGGAGGTCGCCAGCGCGCTGGAGCGGGAAGCAGCCAAAGCTGAGCCCGACAAGGGCTGGATGAAGGCCCTGTTCGACCGCGCGAAGGGACTGCTGGAGGGCGCCCCGACGAATCTATACAACCTGGCCCAGGTTACGAAGGTCGCGTTCGACATCTACAGCCAGACCGCAGGCTGACTCTTCTGCCCCGCAGTCAGATCAACGCCTCGATCAATCGGATCTGTGACACCAGCCGCCGTTCCAACGTCTGCGGCGCCATTCGCAGCACTATGGGCGAGCATCCGACAATACGAAGATTACAATAGGTGACACTCATGATCGTCGACCGAGCTGCGAGGACCTCCAAGCCGTGACCGCTCCCTCCTCGGATCGGTGGATCTTCCACATCACCCACCTCCGCAACCTTCGTTCCATCCTGGCCCACGGACACCTGCTCTGCGACTCGGCCACGGGGCGGGAAGGTGTGCTCGACACCGACATTGGCATGCCGTCGATCAAGGCCAGGCGACGTGCGACGAAGGTCACCTGCGGCGCTGGCGGAACCCCGGCCGACTACGTACCGTTCTACTTCGGCCCACGGTCTCCGATGCTCTACTCAATCTGGCGCGGCAATGTTCCTACCTACGGCGAAGGCCAGGACCCAGTGGTCTACCTGGCGACGACCGTTGCCGCGATACGGGCGGCCAGGCTCCGGTCGGTGTTCACCGAAGGCAACGCCGGTGCGGCATTCGTCCAGTTTCACGAGGATGGCCCGCTACTGGAATCATCGATCGACTGGCCGCTGATGGACGAACGGTTCTGGAACGACACGCCAGACGATCCTGGACGGGCCAACCGTCGACAGGCCGAGTACCTGGTCCACCACGCGGTACCAGTAGGAGTGATCCGTATGCTGGCCGCACGGACCGACGCCTGGGCGAGGCAGGTCCGCGGCATCATGGGAGCAGGGACGCTGGCGTTGCCGGTTTCCGTCAGACCAGACTGATACTAATAGACCTGGCGGGAGGAGGTGGCTGATGATCCACGAGCATCAGGGCAACCTGCTTGAGGCTGATGTTGATGCGGTGGTCAACACGGTTAACACCGTCGGCGTCATGGGTAAGGGCATCGCCCTGCAGTTCAAGATCGCGACTGTCTGATATCCGGGCCGGCCTGGTCGACCTCGTCGAGGTTGTCCAGGCTCACGGCATCACGTCCGTCGCCGTGCCCGCACTCGGCTGCGGCAACGGCGGCCTTGACTGGAGCGAGGTCAGACCTCTCATCGTTGACGCGTTCGCCCAACTGCCCGAAGTCACGGTCGCGTTGTTTCCTCCCGCAGGCGCACCGTGCCCATCTAGGATGCCGGTTGCAACCCCCCGGCCATCGATGACGCTTGGTCGGGCCGCAGTCGTCACACTAATCCTCGGGTACGTCGCGCAGGCCCGCACCGAGCGCTTCGAGGCATCCGACGGCGCTTCACTTCTGGAGATCCAGAAGCTGATGTATCTGTTCCAGCTTCTTGGACGACCGATGCGGCTGGCATACACCAAGGGCCGCTACGGTCCCTACGCGGAAGGCCTGAACCACCAACTTCAGGCCATGGAAGGGCACTTCATCCGCGGCTACGGCGACCGCAGCCAGCGGGTACTCGACCTGCAACCGATCATCGCGCTCCCCGGCGTTGAAGCAGAGACTGACGCCTGGATCCAGCACAACAGCCCGGATCTGCGGCAGCAGGTGCAGAAAGTGCTCGATCTCATCGACGGCTTCGCTTCACCGTACGGCCTTGAACTGCTCGCCACCGTCCAGTGGGCTGCCAACCACGAGACCGACGATCAATCGTCTGCCGCCTCGCTCCTCGCCGCTGTCCGGGCATGGAACCGGCGCAAGGCCACCTTATTCACCGAGACACACGTGGGTGCCGCATACGACCGGCTCACCGAGCGCGGTCTTATCTCCTTGTGACCGGGTTCCGTTGTGGCTCACGACGTGCTGCAATCAGCTGTCCACGCGTCCGCGAGCATCACCGGTTGGCATGTGACTCAGAACAAACCACTCGTCGATCAGGACAGTCCGGCTCATTCGGGATATTCCGAATGAGCCGGTATTGCGCTACCTGATCACAACGACCGCCTCGATCGCAAACTCGGGATATCTCCGCAGCTCAGCACCTGTTTCCCTTGCTCTGCGGGACCCGCCGGAGATTCCACCCTGCGCGCATGGGCGGTGCCGACGGACAGCGACGGCCGTGTTGCGGCTGGAGCGGCTTTCAGTCATGATCAGGTCATGTCTTGTGGAAAGGGCGTCCTGCGCCCCGGTCGGTGAACGTCCCCGAGCCGGCAGACTCGTCGGCGGACTGGGATTGGCTGGACACGGCTGTTGTCTCCGGTGACGTGGGCGTTGGCGGACATGCCGCACGGTCGAGAGTATTCGCGGCGGTTGGCGCTGACCGTGACGGACTGGTGGCCCGACGGCTGCTGCGCCTCGCTGGTGAGCGCCGTCCATCGGTTCGACGGACCGTGTTCGAGCTCTTGGATGATCTTTGCGCCCCAGACACGATCTGGGTTGGGGCGGCCGAGGTCGCAGAGCGCGGGCTGCGCGATCTAGACGAACCAGTGCGGCGGGCTGCAGCTTGGCTGCTGGTCAGCGCTGGCGGGCCTGAGCGAGCCGTGATCGCGTTGAACACGACGGCTGATCCAGTCGTTCGGGTCGCTTTGGTTGAGGCGATGACCTCGGCCGCGCTGTCACGCCGGGACGGTGAACCGTGGTGGCATGCGGTGACCTGCCGGGGCTTCGATCAGGTGCCGGCGGTGCGGCTGGTGGCCAAGGTCGCAGCACTTCGGCGGGCTGAAGCGATGGCCTGGCCAATCTTGGACACCGCGATTCACGTCGATCTTGAAGCGGCCGGGGATGGGCTTGGCGCCCCCGGGAGCCGTACCACCCTGACCGGTGGTAGGCGTTGGGCGTTGACGATGGTCCACCGTGATCGGGAGCACGACTGTTGCGCATGGGCAAGGCGGCTGGTCGATCCGGCTGAGCCAGCGACGGTCAGACTGGCTGGTGTCGACCTTGCGGTCGAGGCGATGCGAGCCTGGCGTGCGGCTCCCTCGCGACTGGCGCCGACACTGGCCGACGTACTGGCCGAGGACTCGTCGGTGGTGCGGTCGGCGGCGGCCCGGGCGCTGTGCGCGTCGCTGACCGCGACACGCGTGGCCGCCGACCAGTTGGCGGAAGTCCTGGCCGACCCGAATCTCGGGGCGACGGTCGCGACGGCGCTGGGCAGTATCGGGGATCATCGGGCAGTCCCGGATCTGCTTCGACTGCTGCGTACCGGAGACCGCGTGCCGCGGCTGGGCGAGGCGCTGGCCGCGGTTGCTCAGGCCGGGGCGGATCCGGCCTCGCTGGTCACCGCGGCCCGGCAGGCACTGGCCAGGCACGGTGCGTCGTGCCGGCCAGGTTGCACCCGGCGATACTGCCCGGCGGGGCCTGCGATGCACCTGCTGGCCGCGTTGGGGCCGGCCGCCGCGGGTGCCGTGCCGGACCTGCTCGCCAGGCTCCAGTCCGGGATGGACCGGAACGACGATGGTGCGCCGGTATTCGAGATCCATGTCCTGGAACGGGTCGGGCGGGCCGCCGAGGCCGCGGTTCCGCTGCTGCGTCGGTACGCGGCGTCGGGCAGGTCGGAGTCAGACGTGGCAGTGCTGGCACTGCTGATGATGACGTGGGATCGGGTTGTGGCGGACCGGTTTCTCGCCGAGCGCCCCGAGCAGCTGCGCCGGTGCCGGATCGCGCCCGCGCTGGTGAGCTGGCTGGTCGACCACGGTGGTCTCACCGGCCGTCAGCACCGTCAGTTGCGGCATCTGTTCACCCAGCCGGGGGCGATGCAGGTCCGCGTCGCCGGGGCGCTGTGGCGGTGTGATGGTCCGTCGGTGGCCGGTGAACTGCTGGAAGAGTTGCCGAAGTACCTCGACGACGATGTCTTCGGGCCCGAGGCTCTGCGGGTGCTGGCCGTGATGGGTGAGCATGCGCGGCCGGTACTCGATCATCTCGATCGACTCGTGGAGTCCCGGCACCGGGTGGCGGTGCATCTCGGCGATGCCGATGCCGAGATGCGCGCCGACGAGTCCCTGGTGGCCGCAGTGGTGGATGCCCGGGAGCAGATCGCCGGCAGCGCGGCGGGGCGACCATGACAGCGATCGCGACTCGTCCACCGGAGAGGGAAGGCCACGTGCGGACCGGAAGAGTTCGGTCATGGCCGTGACCAGGAGTGACAGTGACCGGGCGGCGCTGCGGCGGCGCCTTCAGGTGCTCGGGTTGCCGGTGGTGGCGCTGCGCCGGGCCGGTTTCCTGAACCCGTCGCGAAGCGACCTGGGCTGGGAGCGGGCACCGCAGGCGGTGGGTGTGGGACCGGATCAGCGGGTCGTGGCGGTGTGGAGCC
>JABDRL010000181.1 GCA_013041765.1 Dactylosporangium sp.
TACGGTCCCCTTCACCTTTCGGATCCAGGCAAGCCATCGGACCCAGGAACCTCCCTTCGAGTTCCTCCCGGCTGAGCCGGGAATACAACCAGGCGCCTCGTGGCGCACCCCCGCGCTCGTACTTGCCGATGTGCTCGCCGTCCATCGAGAAGACCCGGCCCGTCGTGGCGAGCAGATAGGCGTTGACGGCCTCGGCCAACTCCTGGCGGGTCATCGCTCCGCCCGGGTCGGACGGGGAGGGCGTGTTCAGCCTGGCTCGTCGAAGCAGCTCATTGTGTTGACCCATATCACTGTCCAGCCCTTGGTAGCCGTTGGTCCAGATGCGGGTACCGCTGACGATCCGCGCGTGACAGCGGCTCGCCGTGAACGTGTGCGTTCGGTGAAGCCATTGCCGGGGCGCCCGGCGGCCCGGGGTCCAGGTCGCGAACCGCCGGGGAGCCGGCCGTGGTGCCGGCCACGACAACCGCCGAACGCACATGTACAGTCTCGCACATGTGCGCATCCTGGTTCAATGGGTCAGCCACGGTTCCGGGCACGAATGTGGGCCGGCGCGACCCACCGGCCCACACCGTTCGATATGGCTACGGGCGGCCGAACCCGCCCCGCTTGACCTCGCCCACGAAGCACGCCCACGCCGGCAGGGGCACCGACAGCACGGCCCCAGCCGGGGCCTTCGAATCCCGGACCCCGACCGTCGTCCGGTCGTCGCGGACGGCCACCTCAACACAGTCGGCCTGAGGGCCGCTGCGGGTGCTCTTACGCCAGCGGGCGAAGCGCGACGTCATGGGGCAGATCCCTCATCCGGCAAACCATCGATGATCGACTGGATCAGTCCGGTGGACGCCTCTGCCGACAGCGCCGCAGTCGTGATCCGGTCGAACACGACTCTATAGCGGGCCAGGTCCTCCTCATCGCCCAACTGCACGTCGCTGGTCTCGGTCTCCACCGTGACCAGGTCACCGTCCTCGGGATCGGCGAAGTGGAAGACCGTGAAACTGTTCAACGCTCCGGCGAAACAGGGCAACGACGCCTCCAGCGGCAGCACCCGGATGCTCACGTTCGCCCAGCCCAGCACCTCGACCAGGTGTTCGAGCTGGCCCCGCATGATCTCGGTCGGGGCGCTGCGGCGACGCAGCGCCGCCTCATCGATGATCGCCGTGTACACCACCGACTGTTCACCGGCCAGGATCCGCTGCCGCTGCAACCGGCCCCGGATCGCCTCCTCGACGTCGAATCCGGGGAACCCGTTTCCATCGGCGAACCGGATACGCATGTAGTCGCCGGTCTGGAGCAGCCCGGGGATGAAGACGAGGCTGTATCCCCAGATCCCGATGGCGCCCGCCTCCAACTCGGCCTGCCCGGCCTGCCGCTGCGGCATCTCCGCGTACGCCCGCCACCAGCCACGCTGGTTGGCCTGCCGGGCCAGGGCGATAAACCGCCGCTGCTGCTCTGCCGTGGCGTCGAGGGCTTCCACCAGGTCCATCACGTCGGCCACGTCCGGGCGGACCTTGGCATTCTCCAAACGCGACAACTTGGTGTGGCTCCAGCCCAACTCGGCGGCCAACTGTTGCAGCTTGTACCCCCTGACCTCACGAAGATCCCGCAACTGCGCACCCAGACGCCTGCGACGAAACATCGGAGACTGACCAACCGGCATGCCACCAGCCTAGACAAGACCGCCCACGCCCACCGGAGGATATGCGGCCGGCTGGGTGCTGATCGGCGGCTTCGATAGGTCACGTTGAGCAGTCCCGCGATGTGCAGATCAACCAAGACCTCGGTCAGCCGTGGGGAGCTGGGCTTGTACAGGCTGGCCATGATCTCGACGGTTGTCCCTCCGCTGGCATCGGCGGTCATGATTACGGAAGCGCTTCGGTGTGCTTCGTTCGCATCGAATGCAGGAGCTGCGGTACACCGATCACGATCGCACCACTCGGGGTGCGCCATGGCCGAGCTGGTCTTCGGCGATGCGGCGAATGCGTACTGGGCGGTCATTGCGCACCGCCCACACCGCGTGACCTGGCCAAACACGCCGGGATGGGATCACCGGCGACAGTCAGATTTGGTTCGCGCAGCGACGCGTTCGGCCCACAAAAGCCCAGTTCACAGCCTTGATCACTGCTTCTTATGGACGGTCGTGGCGGCTCTGGTCGCTCCGACTCGATTTCGTTCGACGAGGCTCGCGGGGTTGGCAACGGCGGTGGGGAGTCACTGTTGATACCAACGTTCTGGCCTGGCCGATCATTGCCTGCCGGTTCGAGGCATGGCAACCGGACTCGGCTGCAACGACCGTCAACCCCAACTGCCGTAGCCTGCCGCGACTGTCATACAGGAGATTGCCGGGCTGCGGCGGATAGGTGGGCGGCGCTGTGGGAAGTCGGGGACGGACGCCCGTACCGTCATCCCCGTCCACCGCTGACGACGACCACACTCTGCCGCGAAGTTCCGGGTTCGGACAGAGGCGGAACTTCGCACCGCCGACGAGCGACGCTTCCCGGCCTCTCGGTGCCATGAGGCCCGGGAGTTCCGACCCTAGTCACCAAATCGGTCTTGCTACACGATCAAGATCGTCCCTGATTGTGGCTGATGACACGTTTCTTACAACCGAACCGGCAGAGGCAAGGAACTGTCGGTCGCGTCCCAGTTGCGGTGTAGATGGCGACGTGGCGTGGCTCCAGGGCCAGACTATGCGGCGGTGGCCGCCGGTTGGTTGATCTCGGTGGTGTGTCGGCGGATCTGGATGGGTGGGTCGAGCAGTTGGCGGCGCAGGTCCTGGAGTAGGCCGGTGCCGGTGGCGGTGATGGTGAACCCCCGCCAGCCGCGGGAGGCTCGGTCGAGGACGGCCCAGACGAGGGCCACGCGGCTGGTCTCGCCGGGAACCAGCCGATGATCTTGGTCAAGTCCAGGGATGTGGTGTAAGAGACAACCACAGGTGATCCCGGTATCACCTATTATGCAACAACAAGTTCCTTTTGTATCGAATCAATATCGGCGTGTCGCGATGCGTCACCAACCTTCCTGGCATTCGCCAGGATCTCCGGCCCCATGTACCGACGCCGCTCGCTCCACTCGTCGGTCTGCTCGGCCAGGACCGCCCCGACCAGGCGGACGATCGCCTCCCGGTTCGGGAAGATCCCCACCACATCGGTCCGTCGACGTATTTCTTTATTCAAACGTTCCTGTGGGCTGTTCGACCAGATCTGCCGCCACACCTCTCGCGGGAACCCGGTGAAGGCCAGGAGGTCGGCCCGCGCGTCGCCCAGATGCTCGCCAGCGGCGGGGAACTTCGCCTCGATCGCGGCGACCACCCGGTCGAACTGGGCTCGCACCGCGTCAGCTTCGGGCTGGTCGAAGATCGTACGCACCATCGTCGCCACCCACGGCTGGGCC
>JABDRL010000216.1 GCA_013041765.1 Dactylosporangium sp.
CCCCGACCCGACCCCGCCGACGGTGCCCGCGGCGGTGTCGATGGCGCCCCGCGGGTACCAGCTCATCGACATGGTGGTGTTCGAGGAGAAGGTCAGGGGCAGCCAGACGTACTTGGAATCGTTGACCTTGCCGCCCCAGGCCCCGGCCCACCGGTCGCCGAGGTACAGGTACGACGTCGCCGATGAGCCCTGTACCGGCACGACGAATGCGGCCTGGGAACCGTAGGTGAGGCTGTTACCGAGGTTGGCCAGGGCGCTCCACGAGCCGGCGATGCTCGTGGCCGTGGCGTACTTCTGCTGGTTGGGCGCCCAGCCGGTGGCCCCGGAGGTGACCAGGACGTACACCCCGTTGCGCTTGAACATCGCCGGGGCCTCCCGCCAGGAACCGGGCCACAGGGTCTGCACCAGGCTGGCGACCCCGGTGTAGTCGCTGGTCAGGCGATAGACGTTGAGGTCGGCGTTGGCGTTGGTGGCCGAGATGAGATAGGCGCTGCCGTCATCGTCGGCGAAGACGGTCATGTCCCGGGAGGCGTACCCCAGCGGGCGGAAACTTCCGCGGTAGGTATAGGCGCCGTCGACGGTGCTGGAGGTGGCGACGGCGGTGCGGGCCTCGCCGTAGTCCGAGCCGTTCTCCCAGTGCGCCCACAGCACGTACGTGCCGGTGGCGGCGTTGTAGATGACCTTCGGGCGCTCGATGTTGGCGACGGCCAGCTCGGCTGCGGAGTTCTGGGTCAGGACGTGGTTGCGGAACTCCCAGGTGCGCAGGTCGGTCGAGCGGTAGACCGAGACGTACCGGAAGGTGCCGTTGTCGTTGCGGTTCTCGCCGAACCAGTAGTAGTAGCCGCCAGTTTCGATCATGCCGCCGCCGTGGGCCTGCACCACGTTGCCGGCGGTATCGGTGAACTGGGTGGCGTTGGTGATGGTGACCGCCTCGGCCCGGGCCGGCACCGGCCAGGTGATCTGGGCCAGCACGGACAGCCCGAGACAGACCGCGAGAGCCGTCGCCAGGGCCCGGGGGCGGAACCGTGGAAGGTGGCGGGTACCGGGCATGGAGGCCTCCTCGGAGATTCCATAACATATATTGACATCAATGTCCTGGGGCGGTTGAATGCTATCCCTTCCTCCAATGGGCGTAAATACTGTCCTGGCCTCCCGGCTCGCGCGGGGGCGGCATCCGGCGGGTAGGGTTACCGGAGTCCATCCGGGACTATGGAGGCGCGCCGATGGCCCTCGTAAGCTGCGACTTCTTCTCCGACGTGCTGGGCCTCAGCACCTCGATGACAGTGATCCTGCCCCAGGAGACCACCGCCCAGATCGGCATGCGCGGCGCTGTCCGCGCGGCTGACCATCCAACCCTGTACCTGCTCCACGGTCTGAGTGACGACCACACCATCTGGCTGCGCCGCACCTCGATCGAACGCTACGTGGCGTCGCTGGGGCTGGCCGTGGTCATGCCCCAGGTCCACCGCAGCTTCTACGCCGACGAGGTCCACGGCCACCGGTACTGGACGTTCCTCACCACGGAACTGCCGGCACTGACCAGAAGCTTCTTCCGGCTGTCCGACCGCCGGGAGGACACCTTCGTCGCCGGGCTGTCGATGGGGGGCTACGGCGCGCTGAAATGGGCCCTGCGTCAGCCCGAGTGCTTCGCCGCCGCCGCGAGCCTGTCCGGGGCGCTGGACGTCGCCCGCCTGCAACGTGGTGGTGCGTCGGACGGCCATCTCATGGCCCGGGTGTTCGGCACCCATCCCATCGCCGGCACCGACAACGACCTGATGGCGCTGCTCGGCCGGGCCGAGCGGGATGCAACGATCCTGCCCCGGCTCTATGCGTGCTGCGGGACGGAGGATTTCCTGCAGGGCCACAGCGTGGCGTTCCGGGACACCTGCGACCGCCTGGGGATCCCGGCGACGGTCGATGTCGGGCCGGGGGAGCACGAGTGGGGATACTGGGATTCAAAGATTCAGGATGTGCTGGACTGGCTGCCCCTGCCATGATGAGCGGCATGATCAAGCCCGCGTGGACCGCCGGCAGCATGCCGGACCAGACCGGTCGGACCGTCGTCGTGACCGGGGCCAACAGCGGCCTTGGCCTGGTTACCGCCACGCACCTGGCTCGCGGGGGCGCCCACGTCATCTTCGCGGTGCGCAACGAGGCCAGGGGCCGGGCGGCCATCGCGGACCTGCGGACCCGGCACCCCGCGGCCAGCCTGGAACTGCGTCTGGTCGATCTGGCGGATCTCGACGCGGTCCGGGCGTTTGCCGACCGGCTGCGTGCCGACGGCATCCGGGTCAATGTCCTGATCAACAACGCCGGGGTGATGATGCCGCCGCGCGGGCTCAGCCCGCAGGGGCACGAACTCCAGTTCGCGGCCAACCACCTGGGGCACTTCGCGCTGACCGGCCTGCTGCTGGAGACCCTCAGCGCGGGCAAGGATCCCCGGGTGGTCACCGTCAGCTCGGTCATGCACCGGCGGGGTTCCATCCGCTTCGAAGATCTGACCGGAGCCGACCGGTATTCGCCAACGGCCTTCTACTCGCAGTCGAAGTTCGCCAACGTGCTCTTCGGGCTGGAACTCGACCGTCGCCTGCGGGCGGCCGGTAGCCCGGTGCGCAGCCTGCTCGCCCACCCCGGGTACTCGGCGACCAACCTGGCCAGCAACGGGCCGACCGGGATCGTGCGCCGGCTGGGCCGGCTGGGCAACCGCCTGGTCGCCCAGAGCGCCGACCGGGGGGCGCTGCCGCAACTGTATGCCGCAACGCATCCCGATGCGGGCGGTGGGCAGTTCATCGGCCCATCCGGGCCGGGGGAACTGCGTGGCCATCCGGCGGTCGTCCGGCCGGTAGCCGCCGCCGCCGACCCGGTGCTGGCCAGACGGCTGTGGGAGCTGTCGGAGACCCTGACGGGGGTGACCTACGGGCTGCCGCCGGTCAGCCCGTGAGCCGCTGCGAGCCGGCCGCCCCGGGGAGGCCGCGGTGGTTGCGGCGAGCGGGGGTCGGGGCGAGCGGGGGTCGGGGCGAGTGGGGGTTGCGCGGGGGCAGGGCTGCGCGGGGGCAGGGCTGCGGGCCGGGGTCTTTCTGGGTCTTTTTGGGTTCCTCCGGGTCTCTCCGGGTCTCTCCGGGTTCCTCGGCTGAGGCTCCGCATCGTGGGCGATTTGTTGATCTTCAAAATACTGCTATAGAGTAATATTTTGGGTTATCCACATGGCGTGATCCACATTAGGTGTGGCGATGGTGTCGCCCCAGGTGCAGCAACGCCACACCTACCGGCGGGTAGCCGTATCCGGGTCGGGCACCGCCCGGGTCGAGCAGCCCCGGGAGCGGCAGGGCCGTTGGTCCCGGGGCCGCCGATGTTGACGCGACCTGGATCAGCCACCGGTCAACATCGGTTGATGGTCGAGTTGACCAGGGTGATGTTCTGAATGACGGTGTTCACCGCGCACGGGTTCTCGGTGATCACCGAGTTGGTCAGGGTCAGGTTCTGCAGGGTGATGTCCGACGAGACGGCGAACTCCGTGCGGGAGGCGATGCGCACATCGGAGCCGTTGACGCTGCCACTGATCCCGGCAATCGTCACGTTGTAGCAGTTCTCCAGCAGAATCGAATTGCTTTCCGTTCCGGAGATGTCCACCCGGTCGATGACGGCACCACCGCTTTCGGAGACGCAGAACACGCCGCGCCCGCCGCCGCGGGCGATGACGGTGCCGACCCGGATGTTGGTCGGATAGGCATCGTTGACCCGGCCGTTGCGGTTGGCCATCCGGAAGGCCGCGTAGCCGGTGCCGGAACCGGCGCCCTCGGCGTCGACCGTGCCGACCGTGGCGTTGATGGTGTCGTTGAGCAGCAGTCCGGAGTAGCCGGTGTTACGGGCGGTCACCGTGCCGATGGTCAGCCCGTCGACCCCGTAGGTTTCCACCCCGTGGTTGCTGGTGCCGGAGACGTAGACGTTGTCGATCTGGACGTTGCGGGTGCGCACGCTGGTGTCGCCGTGGTTGTCGATCCGGATACCCAGCCCGCTGGACAGCCGCATGTCGATCTGGCCGAGGGCGATGTTGACGCCGTTGCGGACGAAGATGCCGTACAGCGGGGTTCCGGTGACGGTCAGGTAGGGGATCTCGACATCGGTGACCCCCCGGGCGTACACCACCGCCTGGTCCCCGGACCCGGAGCCGCTGACATTGACCGTGCCGCAGACCTCCAGGATCGTGTAGCTCGGCACGGACAACCGCGAGGCGGCGCTGATGGTGCCGGAGCCGCGCACGACCACCCGCTGCTTGCTGGTGCGTCCCGAGGTCAGGCTGCTCACACCGGCCTGCATGGCCGAGAGCATGCTGGTGCCGGTGTAGACCGTGCTGCCGCCGTTGGTGGCGGTCCAGGTGCTGCCGTCGAGGACCACCTCGGCGTTGCCCGTGCCGCTGCCGCAGCCGCTGGTGTCGCCGCTGGCGGAGTCGCTGGACACCAGCTGCCACTGCTGGTTGTAGCCGTCGAGGTCCTCGTACTGGGAGATGATCCCGCCGTCGGCGGTGGACCATTCCCACACGTCCAGGGCCTTGTTGCTGTGGCGGTTGATGAGGCGTACGTAGCCGTCGGCGGAGTCTGCCAGCCGGAAGTGCTGGAGAGTGCTGCCCGAATCGGTGTTCTGGACGAGTTGGGTGCCGTCCTGGGCGTCGGGCAGTTCGAGGACCTTGCCGCTGTGCCGAGATTTGATCTTGTAGTAGCCGCTGTCGGCCTCGATGAACTGCCACTGTTGCTGGTAGCCGTCATTGCGGGACCACTGGACGATGGGCGCGCCGTCCGTCGTCGCGAAGTCGTACACGTCGACGACCTTGGCACTGTGCCGGTTGACCAGTACGTACCAGGCGTTGGTGTCGACCGTGGCCGCGTCGGCGGGCCGCAGGCCGATCGCCGTCCCGGCGGCGATGAGCGCGATCACCGCCGCGGCGACCGCCCCGAGTCGCCAGGGGCGTGTGCGGATCCAGCGGGGCGGCCCCATCGTGGTGGGTGCCATCGTGTCCTCCCTCGGTGGCGGGCTGTGGCTGGCGGTGGCGGGAGCATGGACGCCGACTCGACGCGGCTGGCACCACGTGCGAGAAAGGGCTTTCCCCCCGGGCTGTCAACGTATCGAGTTGCGTCGATTGCGTCAACATCGGATGAATCGTTCAGCCGGCGACCCGAGCCCGGCGACCCGAGCCCAGCGGTCAGCGCCCCGGGGCCGACCGGAAACCGGCGCCCCGGGGCCGGGGAGGGGGCCGGGACCGCTACCCGCTGCCGCGCTGGGCGAGCAGGAACAGCTGGGTCTCCGGCGGGGCCTCCGGAACGGCCGGCTCGTAGCTTCGTACGTCCTCGGCCACCACCACGA
>JABDRL010000222.1 GCA_013041765.1 Dactylosporangium sp.
ATTGGGGGCCGCCCCACCGGCGGACCGTCGTCTCTCGCTCGCACGCTCTGGCCCCGTTCCGACAGCAGTCAACATCGAATGTGGCTGGTTTGCCTGGCAGCACTCGACGGAGACAAGCCACAAGCCATATCGCACTGACCGGTTTCATCCCTCCTGCCGCAAGGCGTTCCGCACAATACAAGATCTAGTGTGCTGCATGGCACGAACAAAAGAATCTTGCCACCTAGCACGGAAGGAGGGTGGCAAAGAGCGAAGCAACATGGTGACATGCAGCACTGTCCTCAACTACCATGAGAGCTACACGGAGAGGCAGCGGTATCATGAGTGTTTTGGCATCAAGATCTTCTTTTGGCAATCTGACCACTAGTCAAGTGCCATGAGCCAAGATCCCTACATCGGGAGGCTATTCATGCCTGGACGACGACCGGGGCCAACCGTGGCACGGCGACAGCTCCGTCTCAAGCTCCGCCGCGCCCGTCGCGAAGCCAACCTGACACAGAATGAGGTCGCCAACGCCCTCGACTGGTCCGCATCCAAGCTCCTCCGGATCGAAAACGGCACCAGCACGATCGCGGTCTCCGATCTGATCGCGCTCCTCACGCAATACTCAGGCTTGGCACCCGAGAGGGAATCGCTCCTCGAACTGGCCCGGGAAAGCAAGAGTCCACTTCTTGTCAGCAGGTACGCCGACGTCCTGACGCCCCAGTTCTCCACCTGGCTCGACCACGAGGCGTATGCGGACAACATCCGGCAATTCGAGCCGCTGATCATCCCGGGCGTGCTGCAGACCGATGAATACGCCGCAGCCGTCGTCGCCGGCCTCATCGACAGGGAGAGCGATGATCGAGATCCCGTCCGGATCGTCGCGGCCCGCCGAGCCCGGATCGAATCGCTCATCCGCCCGAGCAGCCCGAAGCTGGAGTTCATCATCGATGACGCCGCCGTTCACCGAGCCGTCGGCAACGAGGATGGCGCTCGCGGCTTCACCCTCATGATCGACCAACTTCGGCATCTCAAAAAGCTCAACACCGTAGGGCGCCAAGCGTCCGGAGAGACCATCGAACCAGATCTCAACCCACATATCTCCGTCCAGATCGTGCCCTTCCTGGCCGGCGCCTACCGGGCTATGCGAGGCCCCTTCGAGATCATCGAGCTGGAAGCCAGCGGCGAAGAGGACCAGTTCATGATGTACCACGAGAACCCCGAGGGCGACGTGGTCATCCGGGAAGACTACGGTCCGATCGAGAAACACATCCAGGTATTCGAAAACCTGAAAAAGATCCTGCCAGCGCCGACAGACACCAATGACCACATCGACCGTGTCATTCAACGGTTCCAATAGCACAGTCCAGCAATCGCCATAGCGGTTCCCCGAGGGAGGCCGACGCGTGAGTCACGATCATCACATCGACGACCCGAGCGGCACGCGCCGGCAGAAGGCGGGCGACCTGCCCACCACTGGATTCGAACTCGCCGGAGACGTGGTGCGAACGCTCGGAGAAATGGCCCGAGGCAGTCCACGTGACACCCGACAGGCCAACGAACTATTCGTTAGGCCGTTCCTCCAGGCCGTACGCTACGTCGCATTCACCATCGGCGTGGTGGCGGTGGCAGCAGTAGCGGCGGTGGCGATTATCGTCATTGCGGTCGCAGGAAATGGCAAGTCCAACCTTGAGCCGCTACTTGGCATGATCAACAATTGGCTCATCGTGGGTATCGCAGGATCCATCAGTCTGACTGTTGCGGGAATCAGAAGGTATGCGCTCCTGCGAAAGGCGTCCCGTCACAGCGTACCCAGACGGGAGGTGAGCGCATCGCACGATATCCCAATCGCAGAGCCACTACCGGCGACGCCAGCGGGTCAGCTTACCGGCCCACCGCAGGATAGTACGGTCAGCGAAGTATCCAGAGAACACGGCAATTGCAAGAAAACAGCCAATCTGTAGTACCACTCCCAGGTTGGTCCGCTGGCCTACGGCCAACGCAGCGAGATTGCCCATCAGTCGCACGGCCAGCAGCGCTGCGGCGCCGGCAAAGAAGCAGTAGACAAGCACGAGGGGTAGACCTATACGGCTGCCCCGGTGTGGAAGTTTCACGTTGTCACCCCCTCGTGTCACAATGCTCCCTGCCACCGGCCTCACCAGAGCCTGGCACCGCCGGCTGCCCATTTCAAACGACCACCGACACTTAGGGTAACGCTGGACCCCGCGCACCTCGACACCAACGTCCTCATCGCCAACCGAGCACACCAGTCGTGTACCCAGATTATGGCCGCCCCGCAGGCGAGGCAAGCAGTCAACATGACCAAACATGCTCGAACCGCCCGCAACCGTTGACGCATACCGACCCGACCAGCTGTTATCGCGCCCGATCACCGCACAGCCGACTCTCCGTGAGCCAGGAGACCGGGCCGCGGAGATCCGCTCCAGGGTCTTCGCATCTCGTCACGCTTCGCTCATGCGGAACGCGATCCGATCTCCACAACAGTGGAACAGTTTGGGCCTTTTGCGCACCTTGGCATTCCGCGTACCCCGCCGGGTCTGGCCCCCCAAGTGATCCACTTCATACACTATCAATACAAAGACTCTAGTGTTGACAGTGATCAAAGGCATATTGCACACCACGACCGAAGTCAATGTCGTCACGATGCGGAGGGGAGGGCCTGTGGGGAAGTTTGGGATTCCATCGACATGGCACAAGAGCTCACGAAGCGGGACGAGTGGATGCATCGCGGTAGCCAGGCTCGCGGACCGCGTGTTCGTCCGCGATTCCAAGAACCCCGAGGGGCCGGCGCTACGGTTCACTCAGCAGCGTTGGCACTCCTTCTTGCAGCATCTGACAAGCATCACCAGGAATAATGAACCATAGTTGCCGTTCATCGTGCTGTCTCGTATGTAGCCAGCACTTCCCGCATCAGGGTCCGTGGCGGTGCTGGGCTCCGCGCCACCGTTCACAGTTGCTCGAAGGGCGCGGCTCAACCGCAGCGCATCGGCCGGCTGGTCAAGCCGGATATGCTTGACCTGGCATTCGACGAAGGCAAGGTCCGAAAAACCTGAATGGGGTTCGTATCCTTCGATGAAATCGAGGATGGAAAACCGATCGTCGATGCCGAAACTAGCACCGACGCTGTTCGTCGGTGGCTGAATCACAGGCTCTCGCCCCGGCGGTCAGCCCCCGACCCCCGTACGCCCCAGCCACGCCTCGACCAACGGCACACCGGCAGGGGTCGGAGCGTCCCCGATCCGCGCGGGCCACGCCCTACCCCAGCCGAAACGCGGATCATCCCCGGCTCGTCAACTGGCGTTCAGCCCTCCGTGGACGAGGTCGAGGGTGCGGCGGGTGACCGTCCCGGGCGCCTCGCCCCGCTCGATCGCGGCCATGGCCGCCCGGAGCATGCCGCCGATCAGCTTGGCGGTGAGTTCGGGGCTGGACGCCCCGAGGTCCAAGACGGCCTCGACCAGGGGAACGGCCTGCTCGGCGTGCAGTTCCACCAGGCGGGCGCGGCACGACGGAGGCAGATCGGCGCGCGCCAGCGCGGCGGCTGGCCGGTGCGCACCTTCCGCGGCCAGCCGCAGGGTCTGCCGAATATAGACGTCGATCCGCTCGGTGGGCGTGTGCGCGCCGGCCAGCGCCGCGGCGATCGCCTGGTTGGCCCGGGGGAAACCGTCCTCCACGATGCTGGCGATCAGGGCCTGGGACGAGGGGAAGTACTGGTAGACGCTGGAGCGGGCCAGGCCGGCGCGGGCGCCGACGGCGGCCGGGGTCACCGCGACGGCCCCCTGCTCGACCAGGATGTCCACCGCGGCCCTGATCAGCGCCGCGCGCTGCCGGGCCCGGTGCTCGGCGACGGTCGCCGCGTGGATTCTTGGCATGGCCTTCCCCGAACGCTCCAGTGTGCGTCACCAGTATGGCCGCGATCGCCCAGCTCAGCGAGTTTTGCCGACACGCCTGTCGATAACTCGCTCCGGAATTCCATCGCCGATAGCACCAGGCAAGAGATTTCGGCGCTATCTTAGCGACAACACTGTCAGTAAATCTTGACACCCGTTCGCGGGGAGGAGTTCCAGCCGTGTCCGGTCCGACCGCGCGGGTCACCACCGACGGCGCCTCGGGAGCGCGGCGTGGCCGGTGGACTCCCCTGCCCTTCATCGCGCTGGGTGTGTCGCTGATCATCATGGACGCGACCATCGTCAACGTCGCGATCCCGACCATCATCCCCGAACTCGCCCTGACGGCTTCGGCCGCTGAGTGGATCAACTCCGTCTACCCGCTGGCCTTCGCCTCGCTGCTCGTCCTCGTTGGACGCCTCGGCGACCGCTACGGCCGGCGCCGGCTCTTCCTCGCCGGGCTGCTGGTCTTCGGTGGTGCCAGCCTGATCTCGGCGCTCGCCCAGAGCGGAGGCGTGCTGATCCTCGGACGGTTCCTTCAGGGTGTCGGCGGCTCCATGATCCTCCCGGCGACCCTGGCGACCCTCAACGCGATCTACACGGGCCGGGACCGGAGCATCGCCTTCGCGATCTGGGGTTCCACCATCGGTGGCATGGCCGCCGTCGGACCGCTGGTCGGCGGCTGGCTGACCACCGATCTGTCCTGGCGGTGGGCGTTCGGGCTGAACATTCCCATCATCGTGGTCGTCATCGTGGGAACGCTGCGCCACGTCCCGGAGACCACCGATCCCGCCTCGCCCGGGGGAGCCGACGTCGGCGGTGCCCTGGCCTCGGTCCTAGGCCTGGGGCTGCTGGTTTTCGGCCTGATCGAGGGGCAGGCCTACGGCTGGTGGCACACCACCGGCGACGCGGCGTTCGGCGGATGGGCGTGGCCCTGGGCCATCTCGCCGGTGCCCATCGCCCTGGGCGTCTCGGGCGTCGCGTTGACCGCGCTGGTCGGTCTCGAACGGGCCAGGCGCCGCGCGGGCAGGGCGGTGCTGCTCGATCTGTCGCTGTTCGCGATCCCCAGCTTCCGCTACGGCAGCATCGCGGCGCTGATCGTCGCGCTCGGGGAGTTCGGGTTGCTGTTCGCCCTGCCGCTGGTCGTGCAGGGAGCGCTGGGCTACACCGCGCTGCGGACCGGTGTCCTCATCCTGGCGCTGGCCATCGGCACCTTCCTGGTCTCCGGCGCGACCCCGCAACTGACCCAGCGGTACGGCGGCCGGGCGGTGGTCCGGCTCGGGCTGGCCCTGGAGGCCATCGCCGTGGCCGGTCTCGGGGCCAGTATCGGCGCCGATGCCAGCGGATGGGTCCTGGCGACCTGGCTGTTCTGCTACGGCGCCGGGGTCGGGCTGGCCACGGCCCAGCTCACGAGCGTCATCCTGGCCGACGTCCCGGTCGCGCAGGGCGGCCAGGCGTCCGGCATGCAGAGCACGGTCCGGCAGGTCGGCTCGGCCCTCGGTATCGCATCGCTGGGCACGCTGCTCATCGTCCTGCTCGGCACCGGAACCGCCGATCGCCTGGCCGGCGTGCCCGGGCTGACCGGCGAGCAGCGCTCGGC
>JABDRL010000243.1 GCA_013041765.1 Dactylosporangium sp.
CCGTGGTCCGGGGTTTGGTCCCGGACCACGACGACGGGCCCGGGGCCGCGGCGCTGGTCCGGCCGGAGGACGAGGACATGTTCTCGCTCGGCACCGCGGAGGCCCGGGCCGAGGGGCTGCGCCTGGCCGCGGCCCTCGGCGCGGACCGGTCGGAGGCCGGGGAACCCCAGCTGCTACCGGTGGTCGGCGAGCGGGCCAGGACCCGGCTGCTGGCCCTGCTGCCGGACCCGGTGCCGCCGGACGCCGAGCTGGTCCTGCCCACCACGGCCGATCCGGCCGATCCGCTGATCTGCGCCGCGGCGGGCGCCGCCGTCCAGCGGTTGCGGGCGGCCCACCACGCCCGCAACCGGACAACCATCTGGGTGCCGGTCCCGGTCGGGACCGTCACCAGCATCGTGCGCGTGCCGCCGGGTTCCGTGCCCCTCGGGGTGCTGGGATCCTGGCCCAGCCCGGGGTAGCGGCGCCCCGGCCCGGCCGGGTACCGTCCTGGGCTGACCCGTGGAACGGGGACGGGGGACGGATCTAGATGTGCTCGGCGTGGCCTCGCTCGCGCAGCTCGTCGACGACGCGCTTGATGTCCTGCGCCCGCTCCCGGGCGCAGACCAGCAGGGCGTCCTGGGTGTCCACGATGACGAGGTCCCGCACGCCGACGGCGGTGACGATACGGCCGGCGGCCGGCACGACCACGACGTTGCTGGAATCTCTGATCAGCACGTCGGCGGCGTCCGGAGAGGCTCCGAACGGCGTGTCCAGCACGACGTTGCCGTCCGCGTCGCTGCGCAGCAGCTCCCCGAGCGTGTGGAAATCTCCGACGTCGTTCCAGCCGAAGGCCCCGCGAACGGTCGCCACCTTGCCCGCGGCCGCGGCGCCCTCCATGACGGCCGTGTCGACGGGGACCTTCGGGAGCCGTGGCCACTCGCGCTCGACGACGGCGTCCCGCTCCGGACGGTTCCAGGCTTCGGCGATAGCGCTCACCCCGGCGTAGATCTCCGGGCTCTGGCGCTCCAGCTCGGAGAGGAAGATGTCAACCCGCCAGACGAACATGCTGGCGTTCCAGAGGTACTCCCCGGAGGCGAGGTAGCGCCGGGCGAGTTCGGCGTCTGGTTTCTCCTTGAACTCGCGAACGCTGAGCACCCCGTCCGGGCCCACGGGGTCGCCGACCTGAACATAGCCGTACCCGGTCTCCGCATGGGTCGGCGCGATGCCGATGGTCATCATGTAGCCGGCCGCGGCACCCTCGATCGCGGTACGCACGGCGTCCAGGAAGCGTTCCTGATTGGCTATCAGATGATCGGCAGCGAACGACCCCATGACCGCGGTCGGGTCACGACGGGCGATGATGGCCGAGGCCAGGGCGATCGCCGGGCAGGAGTCCCGCGCGGACGGCTCGACGACGATGTTGTCGTCGGGCAGGTCCGGTAACTGCCGCGCCACGGCTGTCGCGTGGGCCACCCCGGTCACGACGTACGTCATGTCGGGCTTGCTCAGGGGCGCCAGGCGAGTGACTGTCGCCTGGAGCATGGACGCCTGACTACCGGTCAGGGCGTGCAGGAATTTCGGGTGGCCGGCGCGCGACAGAGGCCACAACCTCGTGCCGCTGCCCCCGGCGGGAATAACCGCATACAGCATCGCCTCATCATGCCCTACTCCGGATGAAATCAGCTCCCAAAGGGAAACCAGAAGGGCGCGCTAGCACGTACCGGACATAGCGGCTTGGGCCCAGGATTCCAGATGCGCCTCGGCGCTGGATTCCCAGGTGAAATCGCGTGCCCGATGTGCCCCGGCCTTGGACAGCACCGCTCGGCGTTCCTCGTCGTCCAGCAGGGCCGTCAGGTCGGCGGCGATTTCGTCGGGGTTCGGCCCGGTGTAGGCAACGGCGTCCCCGCCGACTTCCGGCAGGGAGAGCCGCGGGGTCGTCAGCACTGGCCCCCCACAGGCCATCGCCTCCAGAATCGGCAGGCCAAAGCCTTCCCCGTAGGACGGGTAGCAGGCGACGAGGGCCCCGCCGAGGAAGCCGGCGAGGTCGCCGGACGGCAGAAAACCCGGCCGCAGCAGTCGCAGGTGCGACGGCACCTCGGCCATCGCCTTGTCGATCTCGTCGTCGTGCCCCTGGCCACCCGCGATCACCAGAGCCGGCGGCTGCGGCCGGCCGGCGACGGCCCGCGCCCAGCCCCGGATGAGGCTCGGCACGTTCTTGCGGGGCTCCTTGGCGCCGAGGAAGGCCACATACTCAAGGTCACCGAGACCCAGCCGGGCCCGCACCTTGGCCAGCTCCCGGGGGCTCGGCAGGTGGAACGCTCGCTGATCGGCACCGTGGTAGGCGACGGCGATCGCGCTCCGGTCGGCGTCGAGCAGCCGGACCAGCTCGTCCCGGGTCGCGTTGCTCGGCACGATGACCCGGGAGGCCCTGCGGATCGACGTCCGGATCGCCGAGCGGAAGAACGTCCTGCGGGACCGCTCGTAGTGTTCCGGCTCGGTGAAGAAGGTCGCGTCGTGGATGGTGACGGTCACGGAGCAGTCGGCCCGCAGCGGGCAGGTGTAGAACGGCGAGTGCAGCACCTGCGCCCCGACCTGCTGCGCGAGCATTGGCAGGCTCGTCTGCTCCCACGCCAGCCGGGCCGGGCGGTGCGCCACCGCCGCCGGGGCCGCGATGACCTGGGCCTTGGGCAGCAGACGACGGTAGCGG
>JABDRL010000256.1 GCA_013041765.1 Dactylosporangium sp.
CGCTGAACGCGTCGGTGGCGGCCGCGGTCGCGCTGGCTGAGATCGCTCGTCGTCGCGCTGGCTGAGATCGCTCCGGATCCGCACAGCGATGAGTGGCCGCCAGGGGCAAGCCCCAACGGCCACTCATCGAGCAGCGACCCTATATGACTAGAGGCGCAGGCCTGTCGCTGCATTGAACGCGTGGTGCGCGTCCGACTTCGGCCGGACGTACACGACCTCGTTGAGCCGAGGCACGTTGCGCGGATCGATCCGCACGACGAACCGCTCGTCCTCGTTGCCGTTATCGAGGGCAACGGCCCCGTAGACCAGGGCGTCGGCCCCGGTCTCCTCGACGAGATCGACGGTGATCGGCATGCCGCCCTCGTTGGCGCTGACCAAGGCGCAGTCCTCCGGCCGGAAGCCGATCGTCACCTGACCGTTGCCACCCTCGGAGTTGGCGGATTCGACCTGCTTGCGGTCCAACGGGAGGATCATGTCGACGAACCGGGCACCCTGCTCGGTCAGTGGCACGGTCTTGATGTTCATCGCGGGCGAGCCGATGAAGCCGGCGACAAAGACGTTGCCCGGACGGTCGTAGAGCACCCGAGGACTGTCCACCTGCTGGAGGACGCCGTCGAGGAGCACCGCGACCCGGTGACCCATCGTCATGGCTTCGATCTGGTCGTGCGTGACGTAGACCGTCGTGATGCCAAGATTGGCCTGCAGGGTGGCAATCTGCGAACGAGTCTGCACCCGCAGCTTGGCGTCAAGGTTGGACAGCGGCTCGTCCATGAGGAAGACCTGGGGCTCACGCACGATGGCGCGGCCCATGGCGACCCGCTGCCGCTGGCCGCCGGACAGAGCCTTCGGCTTGCGGCTGAGGAAGTCCTCAAGCTGGAGCAGAGTAGCTGTTTCCTTGACCTTGCGGTCAATTTCGCTCTTTGGCGTCTTGCGAAGCTTCAGGGCGAACGCCATGTTCTCGTACACAGACATGTGCGGGTACAAGGCGTAGTTCTGGAAGACCATGGCGATGTCGCGGGCCTTCGGAGGAAGCCGGGTGACGTCGCGGTCGTCGATGTAGATGGCGCCCTCGTCGACGTCTTCGAGGCCGGCGAGCATGCGGAGGCTGGTCGACTTGCCGCAGCCCGACGGGCCGACGAGCACAAGAAACTCGCCGTCCCCGATTTCGAGGTCGAGTTGGTTGACGGCCGGACGTGGTGTGCCCGGATAGATCCGGGACGCCTGGGTGTAAGTCACCGTGGCCATAGGAGTACGCAATCCTTCCACCGGCAGGAACGTGCCGGACGATCCGAGTGAAAGATGCCGGCTCGGGCGCACTTGGCCCGGCCGGTGAAGTCAACCTATACGTTCTGTCGGCCCTTGCCAAGAGGGGCCGTGTAGCTCATCTATATATGCGATACTTTGCTCGGTTATCTACAGTAACAGGCGGTGATGGCTTGCGAAGGTGGTGTGGGAAGTCAGCAGGCGCCAAGCGTAAGATGACTGGTGCATCCTGCCGGCGTGGCGCAATTGGCAGCGCACCCGACTTGTAATCGGGCGGTTGGGGGTTCGAGTCCCCCCGTCGGCTCTCCTGCTCAGAGCCTAGATCCGAAGATCCTGGTTGGAGCGTTGACCCCCACGCTTGACCCCAACGTCCTACCCGCTCTCTTCGGGGGTGCTTGGCGGCGTGGTCGGCTCCTCGGCGTTGCCGAACAGGAAGCCGAGCCGGTCGATCGCGGTGCGGTTGCCGTTCCGCGACGTGTCGACATGGATCGTCTTGGTGATGGTGGGGGGCTGTGCCCGAGAATGTCTTGAATATTCTCAATCGGCACGCCCTGCCCATAGAGCAGCGTTGCGCACGAATGCCGCAAATCGTGGAAACGGATCTTGCGGGTTCCGGCCCGGTCGCACAGCTCGGCGAACTGCCGAGCCAGGTTACGCGGATCAACCGGCGTGCCGACCGTGGAGCAGAAGACCAGATCGTTGTCTTGCCACCGCTTGCCGGCGGCTGCGCGTTCCCGCTCCTGGACGGCCTTGCGGTCACGGAGAGCTGCCGCTAGAGACCCAGGCAACCCGATGACGCGGTCGGAGTCGTCCGTCTTCACTGGCCCCCAAGGTGCCTCGACCCGATGCAGCGCCTGACGCACGAAAATGCACTCCTGGTCGAAATCGACATCCACCCAGCGCAGACCGAGCGCTTCACCCCGACGAAGCCCGAGCGCCAGCGCCACGGCGTACACGGCGTAGAGCCGGTCACCACGAGCGGCTTCAAGGAGCGCGGTTGCTTCCTTGGCGGTCAGCGCGGTGAACTTCGGCCGGTAGCGGAAGGTCAGCCGCAGGTTCTTGGCAACGTTGGTGGTCAGGATGCCGTCGAGCACCGCGTCTTGCAGCGCGACCCGAAGTACCCGATGGATGTAGCGGATCGTGCCATCGGAGAGGTGGCTTTCGCAGCACTTCTTGGGCCGGAGTGCGCAGCGCCGCCGCTTGCCGGCCGGGCGTTTCGCATCCTTGCGAAGTGCGCAGCACTGGCAGGTGTGCTTGACGGTGTTGAGGAACGTCCGCAAGTCCGGCGCCTGGAGCCGGGCGAGGCTCTTCCGACCGAGGCCCGGCACAATGTACGACCGGACCAGTTGCTCATAGCTGACGTATGTCGTCGGCCGGATCCGCTCCCGGGCAACCTGGGTCAGCCAGTAGTCGAAGTACTCGGCGACGCTCATCTTCCCGACCGGTCCCGGCTCGCCGCGCTGCGACTGCGACTTGAGCCGAGTCACTTCCTCGTGAACCTCCTCCCAGGTGTCGCCGTAGACGCTCGCCCGCTTGCGGGTGTCATCAGTTGCCGAAACATAGACCCGACCCTCGTAGCGGCCGTCCGCCCGCTGTCGGATGCTGCCCTCACCGTTGACGTTCCGCCGGGCCATCAGGCCGCCTCCTCACCGGAGAGGTACCGGTCAAGCTCGACGAGCGAGATGCGGTGGCACCGGCCGATCCGGCGGGTACGCAACTGGTTGGCCCAGATGAGCTGGTAGACCATCCATCGCGAAACCCGCAGATGGGCGGCTGCCTCGTCCACGGTGAGCGCCGCCGGAGCTGGCATCATCCGTACGACCTTCGCTGACATTGATCTTTCTCCCTTACGGTGCGGTGCGTGGGCGTCCGGCTGTTGCCGGAACGATTCGGGGCGTGTCTGCCGCGCTCTCCCGCTCGCGGGCTTTCGCCGCTTCGATGGCGGTGCGGTTCTGGATGCGGGTGGAGATGGCTCGTAGGAGTCGGTGTTGGGGTGGGGGTACGTCGGGGTCGTCGGGTCTGGCCATCTCCCAGGCGACCGGGGCGGGTTGGTCGGGCTCGTGACCGCCGGCCGGGTTGTGGTTGCCGCCCGGGTCGCTGGCCGGGTTGCCGCCCGGGTTGTTGGTGAGGCCGAGGGCGGCGCAGACCCAGGCTTTGGTGTCTTCTTTGTGGTCGGCGAGGGTTTTGCCGGACCATTGGCGGGAGACCAGGACGCGTCGGCCGCCCAGGCCGAGGGTCTGTTTCTGGTGGACGCGGGTCTTGCAGTGTCCGGGGTGCTGGTTGGGTTTGGCGCCCTTGGGTTGCACGCCGTAGCGCAGCTAGTTCGGGCAGCGCGGCGAGCACGGGGTGTAGCGGAGTTCGTGCCACAGCCGGTCGAGGTGCGCCGCTTGCCGGTCGGTGGTCGTGGTGTGGCAGGCGTCGACGGTTTTGGTGAGGTATTTGGTGAGGTAGCCGATGAGTGTGTCGGCCTCGGGGGTGCCGCCGAGGACACCTTTGATGTCGGTCTGCTGGCCGAAGCGGACCACGTGCACCGGTTCGGCGTCGCCCTGGTTGTCGTGGTCGCCCTGGTTGTCGTCGATGGTGTCGAGGGCTTCCGCCCAGGTGGGCAGTGGCTGCCGGGTGTGTGGGTCGATGTAGGCACGTGCCTGGTCGTCCCAGACGGGTTGGTGGTGGTTGGGGTAGGCGATCGTGTTGGTGGCCGGCCACCAGATCTGGCGGTAGGTGGCGGCGATGACCTGTTTGAGGATCGTCCGGGGGATGGTGCCCCGGATGGCGAAGTGGGCGTGGGGGCCAGGCGTCGTTGGGGTTCGATGGCGCCGAAGTACTGGGTGTTCCAGCCCACGGCGCGGCGCAGGTTCTGCCAGAACCGGTCGAGCAGGGCGGGTGGCTACGACGGTTTGATTTGGTTCTGGCACGCATCTCGTGCCGGTAGCGGGCCGGTGCTATCGATGGGGATCAGCTCAGCAGGACACGCTTTCGGAGTAGGTCCAGGTTGGCGCGTCCGTATATCTGTCGTTTGATCATCTTGATGCGGTTGACGTTGCCTTCCACGGCTCGGGAGCTGTGCGGCAGGGTCAGGCCGTTGAGGACAGCGTCGTGGTCCTGCTGCGGGCCCGTGGTGAAGGAGTGCGGTTCGGGCTGGTCGTCGGCGCGGACCGCGGCGATCCAGGCGTCGAGCCGCTCGCCGTGTCGGCCGGTGAGCATGGTCGCGAACCCCTGGACATGATCGGCAAGGTGGTCCGGGGAGGGGCAGTGGCTGCGGAGATCAGCCAATGCCTGGCCTTCGTCGTCGTCCAGGCTCTCGGGGCGACGCAGGATCCAGGAGGCGATCACCCTGGGCTTGGGCGGTTTGGCGGCTGGCGATGGTGCCGTGACCAGGGCCGGCCAGGGGCGTAGCCAGTCACGCAGGGTGCCGTAGCCTCCGGTGTACCCCCGTTCCTTGATCTCCTGGTGGAGTTGGGTGATCGTGGTGGCGCCGGCGTTCCAGCGCTGCTGGAGATACTCCCCGTACGGATCGACGAGGCTGGGGCGGCTGCCGAGGGTGGCCTTGGCCAGGAGATCCTCGATGCGTTCGGCGCGGGCGTAGCGCCGAACCGTCTCCCGAGCCAGCCCCAACTCCCGCATGATGGTCTTGACGCCCTTGCCCTCCGCCCGAAGTTGCTGGACCTGCTCGAAGCGGTGGCGGGTCCGCTCGGCCAACCGCCCCTCCTGGCCGGGGTCCGACGCGAGGTCGGCCCCGGCCACAGGCACCGGCGCCGGGGTTGGCGGCGCTGCCGGGGCAGGCAGGTGCCGGTGCGGGCGGCCGACGGCCTTGTCCACGTGCCCGGCCAGGTTGTGCCACAGGTGCCAGCGGTCGGCGACCTGGATGGCCCGGGGTGCTCCGGTGCGGACGCCCTCGGCGTAGGCCCCGCCCCGGTCGCGGCAGACGATCTGGACGCCGGGGTGCTCCTGGAGCCAGATGGCGACGGTGGCCGCCTCCCGGTCGGGCAGGACGTCGATGGGCCGGTGGGTGGCCATATCGATCAGGACGGTGCCGTAGCGGTGTCCGCGGCGCAGGGCGAAGTCGTCGATCCCCAGAATCGCGGGCACCTCGGGGGGCGGATCGGGGATGCGTCGCACGATGCGCAGCATCGTGGTGCGGCTGGTCCGGAATCCCAGGCGGGTGGCCAGTCTGGAACCGGCCCGGCCGGCCAGGGCCAGGCCGATGTCGGCCATGGCCCGGTCTGTGGGTGGGCTTCGCCGGGCGTATCTGGGGGCCAGTTCGGGCAGCTGCTCGGA
>JABDRL010000327.1 GCA_013041765.1 Dactylosporangium sp.
GCTACCGGTGGCGACCGCGGAGGGGGCGGTGGCGAACCGGGCGCCAGGCCCGCAGCACCCCGGTCACCCCGGTCACCCCGGTCACCCCGGTCAGCCCGCGGGCAGCGCCACGCGGGCGGCACGAGCGGCCTGGCGCGCGGTGCAGGCCGACGTCGCGAACCTGTTCCTGGCCGCCGTGGGGCTCTACACGGTCAGTTACCTGGCCGTCGCGTCGTACCTGGCCGTCGCGTCGCGTCGGGGAGAAACGGCCCCGGACCTCGGGGTCCTCGACCAGATCACCGAGATCCAGGCGCTGCTGCTGCCCCCGGCGGGCATCGTCCTGGCCTGCGCGCTGCTCCGGCCGCGCCGGCCGGCCGATGCCCTGGGCTGGGCGGTGTTCCTCATCCTCGGATTCGGGTTCGGCCTTGCCGCGGCCCTGTGGAGCGATCACGAGCACTGGGCGACATACCCCGTCCTGGCGTCGTGGACCCTGCACGAGCGGCTGCTGGCGCTCAACGCCCTGTTCGGTCGCGCGTACGCCGCGATGGCGCTGTTCATCCATGCCCCGGTCCTGGTCGTCACCCTGCGCATGCTGCTCAAGCAGCGTCTGCGGACTCCCGCCGGCCCGTCCAGCGCGATGCTGGTCACCGGGCGGGCCCTGGTCCTGATACTGGTCCTCGGGGTGTACCTGGCGAGCCTGCTGTGGGCCGACCGGTTCTCCGGCTGGGACTGGCGGTCACCGCTGCCGTGAGGGCGGGTCCGGCGAGCCGGACCCGCCCCCGAGAACCGGCATCCGGGTCAGGCCGCGGGTGCCCAGATCTCGCAGCGGTGCGTGCTGGCCAGCCCGGCGTCGGAGACGACGACCGACTGCCCGCCGGCCCGCAGGTCCATGACCGCGTCACCGGTGGCGACATCCGGCCATCGCGTGCTCCCCGCGGCCCCGGGCCGGCCGGTGCGGACGAACTGTCCCCAGGCGTCCACCAGGTCGGCGGCCAGCTGGCGTTCGGCCGCGTCGAACGTCGGGGCGATCGGGGTGCCGTTGTCGAAGCTGGGCCACAGGTAGGCCAGCTCGGCGGCGTGCCCGGCGCCCCACACGTACCCGGCCGGTTCCGGGGCGAGCCCGGGACCCGTGCGGTGACCGAACTCGTAGGCGAACGTCCGGGTGTGGCGGGCGAAGGTCGCGGTCAGCTCCCGGGTGGCGCAGCCGCCGATCCCGGCGATCATCCCGCTGTCCGTCATGATCGCTCCGGCGAGGTACGCCGGCGTGAAGGTGTCGGCGTCCGCCGGCCACGGGTAGGCCGCCAGGACCGCCTCGGCCCGGTCCGGGAACGTGGCCCGGATCCACGCGGTGACCTGCTCCTCGTCCCAGCCGATGAGTCCGAGGGCGAAGGTCCGGCCCTCGTCCCGGTTCGCGCCGATGACCAGCGGGACCCGGGCGAACCGCCCGGTGCTGACCGCGACGGCCGGATCCAGCGGGAGTTCCGGCACCTCGCGGACGAACCGGACCGATGCCGCCGGGGTCGCGTCCAGCAGCGCCGCCGAGCTGGTCTGGCGCAGGCACGCCACGGCGGTGGTCTCGTCGAGGCAGCCGACCGACCGCGCCACCGCGACCCCGGTCGCCTCGGCCTCGGCCAGCGGCTGGCTGACGCACGATCCACTTTGGATCATCGCGCGACTGAACGTACCCCGGGAGCCGGGCGCCGACAGGTGCGCGCAGACCGAGAATCCGCCCGCGGACTCGCCACCGATGGTGACCCGGCGGGGATCCCCGCCGAACGCGGCGATGTTGCGCTGCACCCACCACAGGGCCGCCTGCTGGTCGAGGAGCCCGTAGTTGCCGGACTGCCCGGCCTGGGCGGTCAACCCGGGGTGGGCCAGGAATCCGAACATGCCGAGCCGGTAGTTGAGGGTGACCACCACGACGCCGGTCCGGCTGACGATCAGCTCCCCGTCGTGCTGGTCGCCACCGCCGTTGAGCAGCCCGCCGCCGTGGATCCAGACGTAGACCGGCAGCCGCTGCCCCCGGTGGGCCGTCGCCGGGCGCTGGACGTTGAGGTACAGGCAGTCCTCGGTCTCCGAGCGGGGACCGTTCGTGCTGGCCCTGGCGGGACACCGGTTGCCGTAGGCGACGGTCTCCCGCACTCCCGACCAGGACTCGGCGGGCCGCGGCGGCTGCCAGCGCAGGTCGCCGACGGGGGCCTGGGCGTAGGGGATACCCAGGAAGCTGTCGACGTCGCCGGAGCCGGTGCCCCGGACCGGTCCGGTCTCGGTCCGGACGACGCCGGTAGCGGTCCCGCCCGCCGTCCCGCCGCGCGTCGTGGCGGTCGCCGGGGCCGCGGTCGCCGCCGGAACGACCAGGACCGTCGAGATCGTCAGAGTGAGGGCCAGCGCGTTCCGCACGCCCTGCCGCAGCTGGATTCGCATGGCTCGCCGTCCTCCCGTCCTCATCGCACGACCACGGTACCGGTGAGCCGGATGTCCCTGGAGGACGAACCGACGAGGACCTGGCGCCGCCCGGTCGCGGGTGCCCACTGCCCGCCGGACATCGACCAGTACGCCAGTGCCCGTTCGGGAACCCGGATGCGCACCCGCCGCCGCTGACCGGCCCGGAGCTCAACTCGGGCGAAGCCCACCAGCTGGCGCTGGGCCATCGGCACCGGCGCCGGGTCGGGAGGTCCGAGGTAGACCTGCGCGACCTCCACCCCGGAGCGTCCACCGGTGTTGCGCACGACGAAGCTGACCTCCACCCCGTCCCCGTGCCGCCGGGTGGCCAGCGCGTCGTAGCGGTACTCGGTGTAGGACAGCCCGTGGCCGAACGGGAACAGCGGTATGGTGCCGGTCGCGTCGTAGTGCCGGTAGCCGACGAAGATGCCCTCACCGTGCACGGCATGACCGTCCACGCCGGGGTACCGCTCGACGGGCGACGTCGGGGCGTCCGCCAGCTCCCGGGGGTAGGTCACCGGCAGCTTCCCCGCGGGGTCGGCGTCGCCGAGCAGCAGCGCGACGGTCGCGTCCGCTCCCTCCTGACCGGGGTACCACAGCTGGAGGACCGCCCCGGTGCGCTCCAGCCACGGCATGAGCACCGGATCGCCGGTGTTGAGGACGACGGCGGTGCGCTGGTTGGCGTCGGCGACGGCCTCGACCACGGGGTCCTGCCCATCCGGCAGGGACAGGCTGGGACGGTCCTGCCCCTCCGTGCCCTCGTTGAACGCGAAGACCAGCACGGCCTCCGCGGTCCGGGCCAGGGCAACGGCCTCGTCGAGGGCTTCCAGCACCCGTCGGGGCGTCACCCAGGCGAGCCGGACCTGGAGCGGTGCCGACGCGTCCGCCTCGGCGGCGATGGTCAGCAGCCGGGACTCGCCCGCGACCAGGGGGACGACGGTCCCGGCATTGGTCAGCCCGTCCGCGGTGGCGATCAGCCGGCTGTTGCCGCCGAACATCGCGCCGACGGACCCGATCCGGGTGTCGTCGAGGGTCAGGGTGATCGAGCCGAAGAACGAGGCGACGCCACCGGCGCCCTGGATGCGCAGGTCGTAGTCGCCGGTCTGCGGGGCGGTCAGCGTTCCGGTCCAGGTCCAGGACGTCCCGGCGGGCAGGGCCGCCTCGCCGGTGAAGTCCACCTGGGCGTCCTGGTACGTCGTGCCGTCCGGACCGGTCCGGGTCAGGGTCAGCGCGGTGGCCGGGATCGGAACGCCGTCGAGGTCGACCCCGGGCGCGTACGCGATCTGCCCGGCCTCGGCACCGGCCGCGCGCCGCAGCGCTTCCAGCGGGCTGTCCGCGCTGGCGGGGATGACCCGGGCACTGCCCCCGCCGCCGATGAGGGGCGTGCGGGCGCTGGGGCCGATGACGGCCAGCGAGCGAAGGTCCCGGTCGTGCAGCGGCAGGGTCGCCCGCTCGTTGCGCAGCAGCACGGCCCCGGCGATGGCGATCTCCCTGGCGACGCTCGCGTGGCTGGCGGTTTCGGGCTTCGGCCGGGATCGGCGGTCGGCGAGCAGGTCGAAGCGTCGCATCTGGTCGAGGATGCGGCGGAGGGCGGCGTCGATCACGGACTCGGCCAGCTGACCGTCGCGAACCGCGTCGACGAGGCTGGTGAAGAACAGCCCTCCCGGCATCTCCAGGTCCAGACCGGCGGTGATGGCCGCGGGGCCGCTGTGGGCGGCGTAC
This sequence comes from Dactylosporangium sp., assembly GCA_013041765.1. Classification (GTDB taxonomy): domain Bacteria; phylum Actinomycetota; class Actinomycetes; order Mycobacteriales; family Micromonosporaceae; genus JABDRL01. The sequence goes on from JABDRL010000327.1 coordinate 4,144, forward strand.
CAGTCGGACATGACGAAGCCCTCGAAGCCCCACGCCGTACGCAGGACGTCGGTCAGGAGCGGGGTGTGCTCGGCGCAGAACACGCCGTTGACCTGGTTGTAGGCGGCCATGACCGCTCCGGCGCCGGCCTCGATCGCCGCCTCGAAGGCCGGGAGATAGATCTCCCGCAGGGTCCTCTCGTCGATCTCCACGCTGATGGACTGGCGATCGTTCTCGAAGTTGTTCACGGCGTAGTGCTTGACCGTCGCGATCAGCCCGGCGGACTGGATCCCGCCGACCTCGGCAGCGACGATGGCGCTGGCGAGCGCCGGGTCCTCGCCGAAGGTCTCGAAGTTCCGCCCGGCCTGGGGCACCCGGACGATGTTGGTCATGGGCGCCAGCAGCACGTCAATGCCGAGGGCTCGCCCTTCGGTGCCGATGACCTGGCCGTAGCGGCGGGCCAGCTCCGGGGAGAACGTCGCGGCGAGAGCGACGGGGGCCGGCAGGGCCGTCGCGTGCGCGGTGACCCGGACGCCGGCCGGGCCGTCGGCCAGCCGTAGCTCCGGGATGCCGAGCCGGGCGACGCCGGGGAGGTACCCGGCCTGGCCGACGCTGGCGGGGTCGACGGCGCCGTGCAGCATCGACACCTTTTCGTCCAGGGACATCGCTTCCAGGAGCGCGTCGATGTCGGCCTTCGCGCCCCCGGGCCGGGCGGCCAGGGCGGGGCTGGCATCGAGGGCGACCCGGGCGGCGACCACGCCGAGGGCGGTGCGCACGAGGGTACGGCCAGCGGCGCGGCGGGACAGTCGGATCGTGGGGACGTTCACCATGGCAACGCTCACCTTCTTCGGTGGCAGGGGGAGGGAATCGTTGGCGTCCCGCCGGTCCCGCGGTGGGGCCCGCACCGCGGATCGCGGGGTACCTCGCCATGTTTGTTGTGCCAGACAACATACCCTGGCGTCGATGGGTCGGGAAGACTGAGTGGACAGTAGGTTGTTGCAAAGTGGTAACGGTGTGATAGTTGGCCAATGTCACGATCAGCCCGCCGGGCGCCCGCGACCACTCCCCAGGCACCGTCCTCGGGCCGCCCCGACCCGGGTGAGAAGCGCCCCGACCCGGGCGGCGGGCGCACCGGCGTCAGCCGCAGGGGAGTGCGGGCCCGGCTGGATATCCTGCGGGCCGCCGGGGGACTCTTCGCGGAGCGCGGGTACCGGGGCGCACCACTCGCCGCGGTGGCCGCCGAGGCCGGCATGACCCAGCCTGGCCTGCTACATCACTTTCCCTCCAAGGAGCACCTGCTGATGGCGGTGCTCGCGGAGCGGGACCGCGAGGCCAGGCGGCGCATGCGCGTTGTCTGGGACATGGGTGGCCGGGCCGCGCTGTCGGCGCTGGAGGACCTCGTCGCCCACAATGCCGAGACCCGGGACCTGGTCCAGCTGTTCACCGTGCTGGCGGGGGAGAGCGTGTCCGCGGAGCACCCGGCGCACGAGTTCTTCACCGCCCGGTACGCCCAGGCGCGCGAGCGCACCCGGCGGGTGATCGAGCGGGGCCAGGACCGCGGCGAGTTCCGTCGCGACGTCGACCCGGCCGTGGTCGCCGCGCTGCTGCTCGCGGTCATGGACGGGTTGCAGATCCAGTGGCTGCTGGACGAGGAGGTGGACATGCGGGCCGGCTTCGCGCTGCTGGTCGACCTCCTGCTGCGGGGTCTGGATGAAACTCTCAGCGACGCTGACGAGTCATGACTTTATATTGAAGCCCAACTATTGACCGGTCTTATGTGAGCGTTCACACTTGGGTCCGCCGAGCTGAAGGGTGGGTAACCATGCACCGTGGAATGCGCTGGCGCCGGGCGATTCTGGCCGCCGTGGCGGCCGCCGCGACCCTGGCGGGCCTGGTGGCCGTGACCACCGTCGCGCGGGCCGGGACCGGGGCGACCATGCGGAGGCCGGTCGGGACCCCGCCGGCCGGGTCGTCGAGTCCGACCGTGACCCCGTCCAGCACGGCGACGTCGCCAGCGGCCTACCCCGACCCGGGGGTGGTCACCGGGGACACCAGCGTGCACGACCCGGCGGTCGTCACGGCGTCGGACGGTACGTACATCCTGCTGCATACCGGGGAGAACCTGGTCGTCAAGACCTCGACCGACCGGGTCGCCTGGCGGAGCGCCGGCGTGGTCTGGCCCGGCGGCGCGTCGTGGACGACGGCCTACACCGGAGGAAGCCGGAACCTCTGGGCTCCGGATATTTCATATCATAACGGTCAATATTATCTGTACTACTCCGCATCGACCTTCGGGTCCCAGACCTCGGCGATCTTCCTGGCCACCAGCCCGTCCGGGGCCTCCGGGAGCTGGACCAACCAGGGGCTGGTCATCGAGAGCAGCAGCGCGGTCAACTACAACGCCATCGACCCGAACCTCCTCGTGGACGCCGCCGGGCAGTGGTGGCTGAGCTTCGGATCCTTCTGGAGCGGCATCAAGCTCATCCGGCTGGACGCCACGACGGGCCAGCGGTCGACGACCGACACCGCGGTGCGGGCCCTGGCGACCCGCCCGGCCAGCGTCAGCGGCGCGGTCGAGGCCCCGTTCATCGTCCGGCGTGCCGGCTACTACTACCTGTTCGCGTCCTTCGACCTCTGCTGCCAGGGCGCGGCCAGCACCTACCGCATCATGGTCGGGCGCTCGGCCGCGATCACCGGCCCCTACGTCGACCGGGACGGCACCGCGATGACCGCCGGCGGCGGCACCGAGGTCCTGGCCAGCCACGGATCCATCAACGGCCCCGGCCACCAGGCCGTGCTCGCCGACGGCGGCGGGGACGTGCTGTTCTACCACTACTACGCCGACAACGGGACGGCCCTGCTGGGCATCAACCTGCTCGGCTGGGACCCGGACGCCTGGCCGTACGCGTACTGACGGTCCGCCCGGACCAGGCGGCCGGACCGGGCGGCCGGACCGCGGGCGGGGGCGTCGAGCCTCGGCCCGCGGTCGCGCATACCCTCACTCCTGCGACCCGCACGTGGATGCCGGTCGCAGCGGCTGGACCGACCAGGACCAGCGGCCCGCTGAGGAGTGAACATGGCCATCGCGACCGTCAATCCAGCGACGGGACAGACCCTGCGGATGTTCGAGGCGCTCAGTGACGCCGACCTCGACGACCGGATCGCCCGCGCCGCGCGGGCCTTCGAGACCTACCGGCGCACCGGCTTCGCCGCGCGGGCCGGGTGGCTGCGGGCCTCGGCCGGCCTGCTCGACCTGGAACGCGATGACCTCGCGGCGATGATGACCACCGAGATGGGCAAGACGCTCACCGAGGCCAGGGCCGAGGTTCGCAAGTGCGCCCGGGTCTGCCGGTTCTACGCCGAGCACGGCCAGCGGATGCTGGCCGACGAGCCGGCCGACCAGGACGCCGTCGGCGCGGTGCTCGCCTACACCCGGTACCGGCCCCTGGGCCCGGTGCTGGCGGTCATGCCGTGGAACTTCCCGCTGTGGCAGGTGCTGCGCTTCGCGGCGCCGGCCCTGATGTCCGGCAACGTCGGGCTGCTCAAGCATGCCTCCAACGTGCCGCAGACCGCGCTGGCCATCGAGGCGCTGTTCCGCCGCGCCGGATTCCCCGAGGGGGTGTTCCAGACCCTGCTGGTGGGCGCCGACGCCGTCGACCGGATCCTGCGCGACGACCGGGTCCGGGCGGCGACCCTGACCGGCAGCGAGCGGGCCGGCCGGGCGGTCGGGGCGGTCGCCGGCGGGCAGATCAAACCCACCGTCCTGGAACTGGGCGGCAGCGACCCGTTCGTCGTCATGCCGTCGGCCGACCTGGCCCGGGCCGCCAGCACGGCGGTGACCTCCCGGGCGCTGAACAGCGGCCAGAGCTGTATCGCCGCCAAGCGGTTCATCGTCCACCAGGACGTGGCCGAGCCGTTCGAGCGGCTGTTCGTCGAGCGGATGGCCGCGCTTCGGGTGGGCGACCCCATGGACGAGTCCACCGAGGTGGGCCCGCTGGCCTCCGCCGCCCAGCGCGCCGAGATCGAAGATCTGGTGGAGGACGCGGTGCGGGGTGGGGCGAGGGTGCTCTGCGGGGGACACGGCGTCGACGGCCCCGGCTACTTCTACCCCCCGACCGTACTGACCGGGGTGACCGAACAGATGCGGATGTACCGGGAGGAGATATTCGGCCCGGTGGCGCAGGTGCACCGGGTCCGGGACATCGGCGAGGCGATCGAGCTGGCCAACGCCACGGCCTTCGGCTTGGGCGCGAGCGTCTGGACCGACGACCCCAGCGAGCGCGACCAGTTCATCCGCGACGTTGAGGCCGGAGCGGTCTTCGTCAATGGCATGACGGCCTCCTTCCCGGAACTGCCCTTCGGCGGGGTGAAGAACTCCGGGTACGGCAGGGAACTGTCGGCCAGCGGCATCCGGGCATTCTGCAACGTCCAGGCCGTCTGGGTGGGTACCGGTAGGTAGCACCGTGCCAGTGGAGATCAGGTAGCCTCGGCCCGGTACGTGATCGGGAAGGCACCATGAGCGGATTTCTGGTAGCGCTGTCGATCAGTTTCGGCGTGATTTTCGTGGCGGAACTCGGCGACAAGTCCCAGCTGATGGCGATGACGTTCGCGACCCGTTTCCGGCCCGTTCCGGTACTCATCGGTGTCACGATCGCTACGGCCCTGGTCCACGCGGTGTCGGTCGGCATCGGGTACGGGCTGGGCGCGGCCCTGCCCACCGGCTGGATTTCGCTGCTGGCCGGTGTGGCGTTCTTCGGCTTCGGCGGATGGACCCTGCGCGGTGACACGCTGACCGAGGAGGAGCGTGGCCGGGCCGAGCGCGGCGACCGCTCGGCCATCTGCGCGGTCGGTATCGCGTTCTTCCTGGCGGAACTGGGCGACAAGACCATGCTGGCCACCATCACCCTGGCCACGCGGCACGGCTGGTTCGGCACCTGGCTGGGCTCGACCGTCGGCATGGTCGCGGCCGACGCGCTGGCCATCGGCGTCGGCCGGATACTCGGCCGGCGGATGCCGGAGACGGCCGTGCGCTACTCGGCCGCTGCGCTGTTCTTCCTGTTCGGGATGTGGCTGGTGGTCGAGGGCCTCCGGCAGATCTGAGCGCCCCGCACGCTACCGGTCGATGTCCCCGTCGGGGGTGTCCTGGGCGCGTAGCCGGATGACGCAGGCTGCCGGGGCGGAGAAGGGCGCCACCTCGGGATGGAGACAGTCGGCGCCCAGGGCGTCGAGGGCGCCCCGGACGACCCCGAGGTGCATGCCGCAGACGACGGCGGGGTCGCCGCCCGCCACGATGTCGAGAAACGGGCAGGCGTGCAGGTGCAGCGCGGTCGTGGGGTCCCCGGTCCGCTGGCCGGCCGCGGCGTTCCGGGCGATGCGGGGGGCGAACCCCAGCCGTTCGAGCACGGTGACCAGCCCGGCGACGGGGTCGGCGCCGATGGCGGCCGGAACCTCCGCGGCTAGGCGCCGGCCCCAGGCCTCTCCGGCGGATGACCCGGCCGTGCTCGGATCGGCAACGATGCGGCCCAGATGGCTGGTCAGGGCACAGGCCATGTCCTGGTACAGGTGGTTGCTCGGCTCCTGGGCCGGCTGGCCGGCCGCCGGGGTGGCCCAGTACCGCCACGCCGGGCGTCCGGCGCGGCCGGTGTGCTGCCTGGCCCGTTCGACCAGACCGGTCCGGACGAGGCGGTCCAGGTGCTCCCGGGCGGTCGTGAGATGGAGGCCGGTGGCCGTCGCCACCGCGCGTGTGGTCAGCCCGCCCTCGCTGGCTCGGAGCAGGCGGAGGATGCCGACCCGGCTGGGGGAGGCCAGGGCCCGGTGCCGGGGGGTGTCGTCCGGTTCGCCGACCGGGCCGGATCCGGGAGCATCCACCGCCCCATTATGAGGCTGGCTTTCGTTGAAATTGGATGACGTTTCCAGCACGGTCGATGCGGGTGCGGCGGCGCCGGGATCGAGACAGGGGCTGACCTGGCGTAATCCAGGATGTTTACGGTTGGTGTTGTTGAGCGTGCGGATAGTGCCATTTTTGTGTTCTGGAGATTGACAAGAAGGCGGGACCTCGGCCCCGGGACACCCGCGCCCCAGCCCCGCCGGCCATCGCCCAGGATCAGCGGGCCGACCGGTAGGTGAACCCGGGAAAGCGGGCGGCGCAGGTGTCGAGGAAGTCCGCCGGGGGCTCCGCCGCGGCGACGGCGATGCCGGTGGCCGGGTCGCGGCGCAGCAGCCGCTGCGCCGCGAACGTCCGCACCCCGGCGGCGGTCAGCGCGTCCGCCAGCTCGGCCAGGGCCGTCGCGTCCAGCACCGCCGGGTCGATGGTGGTGCGGACCTCGTGCTCCACGCCGCTGGCGAGGACGTGCGCCAGGCTGGCAAACGCCCGCTCGGCGCTGGCCGCCCGACCGGTGACCGCCGGGTAGCGGCTCGCGGGGGCCTTGATGTCCAGCGCGACCCAGTCGACCAGCGGCAGCAGCGGAACCAGCCGATCGGGGTACGCCCCGGAGGTGTGCAGCCCCACCGCGAACCCCAGCGCCCGGACCTCGTCGATCGCCGTGGCCAGGGCGGGCTGCATCGTCGGCTCCCCACCGGAGAACACCACGGCGTCCAGCAGCCCGACCCGCCGCCGCAACAGGGCGGTCACCTCCCGCCACGCCAGGGGCGCCGGGCCGCGCGGCGGGATGAGGTCGGCGTTCTGGCAGTAGCCGCACGACCAGGGACAGCCCTGGCAGAACACCGTCGCGACCAGCCGGCCAGGCCAGTCGCAGGTCGACAGCCGGGCAAGGCCGGCGATCCGCAGGCCCTCCACCCCCGCGTCGCGGTCGGGCCGGGCGCCGGCCGGAGCGTCCCGGACCGGCGCGCTACCGGGACGGTTCACGGAAGGCCACCCGCTCGGCGTACTCGCCCTGCTTGCCGGTGTTGAACGACGACACCGGCCGGTGGTAGCCCATGACCCGGGTCCACACCTCGCACGGCTGCCACAGCCCCGCCGCCGAGCACTCGGGGCACTCCGGCTGCTCTCCGGGGAGATACCCGTGGGTGGGACAGACGGAGAACGTCGGGGTCACCGTGAGGTACGGCACCCGGAAGGTCTCCAGGCTGCGACGCACCAGCGCGGCGCAGGCCCGCGGCGAGGAGATGCGCTCCGCGGTGTACAGATGCAGCACCGTGCCCCCGGTGTACCGGGTCTGTAGCTCCTCCTGGCGTTCGAGGGCCTCGAACGGGTCCTCGGTGAAGCCCACGGGCAGCTGGGTGGAGTTGGTGTAATACGGCTGGGCCGACGTGCCAGCCTGGAGGATCCCGGGGCAGCGGCGCCGGTCCTCGCGCGCGAACCGGTAGGTCGCCCCCTCCGCCGGAGTGGCCTCCAGGTTGTAGAGGTTGCCCGTGGCCTGCTGGAATTCCACGATCCGGGTCCGGACGTGATCGAGCAGCCGGACCGCGAGCGCGTGGCCGGCCGGCGTGGTGATGTCCTGCGCGTCGCGGGTGAAGTTGCGGATCATCTCGTTGACGCCGTTGATTCCTAGCGTCGAGAAATGGTTCCGGAGCGTGCCGAGGTAGCGCTTCGTATAGGGGAACAATCCGCCGTCCAGGTGCTGCTGGATCACCTGCCGCTTGATTTCCAGGCTCCGGCTGCCGAGCTCCAGCAGCTGGTCGAGACGGCGCAGCAGGGCCGGCTCGTCCCCGGCGTGGAGGTAGCCCAGGCGGGCGCAGTTGAGGGTGACCACCCCGAGCGAGCCGGTCTGCTCGGCGCTGCCGAACAGGCCGTTGCCGCGTTCGAGGAGGGCCGACAGGTCCAGCCGCAGCCGGCAGCACATCGACCGCACCATGCTCGGGTTGAGATCCGAGCCGATGAAGTTCTGGAAGTACGGCAGACCGTACTTCGCGGTCATGGCGAACAGCCGCTGGGCGTTCGGGCAGTCCCAGTCGAAGTCCTTGGTGATGTTGTAGGTGGGGATCGGGAAGGTGAACGCTCGCCCCTTGGCGTCGCCGGTCGTCATGACCTCGATGAAGGCCCGATTGATCATGCCCATCTCGGCCTGGAGATCGCCGTAGGTGAACGGCATCTCCTGCCCGGCGATCTCCGGGACGTCGTCGAGCAGATCATCGGGGCAGGTCCAGTCGAACGTCAGGTTCGTGAACGGCGTCTGCGTGCCCCAGCGGGACGGGACGTTGAGGTTGTACACCAGCTCCTGGATGCCCTGGCGGACCTCCTCGTAGCCGAGGCGGTCCAGACGGACGAACGGCGCGAGGTAGGTGTCGAACGAGCTGAACGCCTGCGCGCCGGCCCACTCGTTCTGGAGCGTGCCCAGGAAGTTCACGATCTGCCCGACCGCGCTGGACAGGTGCTTGGGCGGCGCGGCCTCGATCGTGCCGGGCACGCCGTTGAGGCCCTGCTCCAGCAGCGTCCGCAGGGACCAGCCGGCGCAGTAGCCCGACAGCATGTCCAGGTCGTGGATGTGCAACGCGCCGTCGCGGTGCGCCTGGCCGATCTCGGGCGGGTAGACGTGTGACAGCCAGTAGTTGGCGGTGACCTTCCCGGAGATGTTCAGAATCATGCCCCCGAGGGAGTATCCCTGGTTGGCGTTGGCCGTCACCCGCCAGTCGGCGCGGCCCAGGTACTCCTCGACGGACGTCCCGGGGTCGATCATCGGCCGGCGCTCAGCCGCGCCGGGGGCCGTGGGACCGGGATCTGCCGGCCTGGAGCCGGCGGGACCAGGATCTGTCGGCCCGGGGCCGGTGGGGCTGGTGCCCGGGGTGGGAAGGGCGACAGAGGGTCCCATCGTCGTGGCCGTCAAGGCGCTGCTCTCCTCGCGAGGTCGGTCATGGCCAGTCCCCGCGCGGATGCGGACCGGCCGCACACCGCCAAGCGCGCGGACTGCGCCGGACACTCTATATGGTGTCCACTGGGCGTGCGTGCCCTACATGTCGTGGTGTCGCCCACTGGGGTGGTGTATAAGCGCCCCGTCCGCTTCCTCTCGGCCCGGACCCGATCCCGCAGACGAGGGCAGGAACACCAGTGCCAGCACGGCACCGGCCGCCGCGATACCCGCGGCGGTCGCGAGGAGCACGTCCATGCCGTGGAGGAACGCGGCCTCGACCGTGGTGCGGAGATCCGGCGAGCCGAGCGTCGCTGCGGTCGCCACGCCCGAGGCGACACTGTCGCGGACCGGTCCGGCGACCGCCGCCGGCAGACCGGCCAGCGGCAGGTGGTCCCGGTAGGCCGCGTTGAGCAGGGACCCGAGGACCGCCACCCCGAAGGTGCCGCCGATCTGCCGGGTCGCGGCGATCAGGGCCGCGCCGACGCCGCCGCGCTCGCCGGTGAGCCGGCCGATCGCCGCGTTCATCGTGGAGGGCAGGGCCACGCCGAACCCGGCACCGACCACCGTGAGCCAGCCCGCGAGGAACCCGTCGCCGCTGCTGGCGTCCGTGCGGGAGGCGATGGCGAATCCCGCGGCGATCAGGGCGAAACCGGTCGCCGAAGTGATCTTCGAACCGACCGCGCCGGAGAGCCGGTCGCCTAGCCCCAGCCCGACGATCATTCCTCCGACCAGGGGAAGGAGCCGGATACCCGTCGCCATCGCATCATGGTCGAGCACCGAGCGGAGGTATTGCGGTACCGCGAACAACAGACCGATCATCGCGAAACCCACCAGCGTCGCCAGCAGCATGCCCCAGGTGAATTCCGGTGACCGGAACAGCCCGAGTTCCACCAGCGGCTGCCGGACTCCGACCCGGAGGACCCGTCGCTGCCAGGCGAGGAACCCGGCCAGCGCCACCGTCCCGATCGCCAGGTAGCTGGCCGTGACCGGGTTGCTCCAGCCCCGCTCGCCGGCTTCGACGATCCCGTATGTCAGGACGGCCAGCCCCCCGGCCGACAGCAGGATGCCCAGGGGGTCGAGCCGGCGCCGCTCGGTGCCGCGGGACTCGGGCATCAAGGTCGCGACGGCCACGATGGCCACCGCGATGAGCGGAATGTTGATCAGGAACACCGAGCCCCACCAGTAGTGGGTCAGCAGCCATCCGCCGAGGATGGGGCCGATCGGGTAGGCCGCGATCGCGGCGCTGGCGACGACGGCGATTGCCCGCTGGCGCTCGTGCTCGGCGAACAGGACCGGGATGATCGAAAGGCTCAGCGGCAGGATGACCGCGGCCCCCAGCCCCAGCACCGCCCGTGCGGCGATCAGCATGCCGGGCGAGGAAGCGTAGGCGCAGGCCACCGAGCCGACGGCGAACACCCCCAGCCCGGTCAGCAGCAGCCACCGGCGGCCGAACCGGTCACCGAGCATGCCGGCCGGCAGCATGAGTGCCCCGAGGACGAGCAGGTACGCGTCGGCGAACCACTGCAACTGGGCCGTGGTCGCGTGCAGGTCGGTCGCGAGGGTCGGCAGCGCCAGGTTGAGCACGGTGACGTCAACACCGATGACCAGGCTGCTCATGGTGAGTGCGCCAACCGTCCACCAGCGGCGCGTTCCAATTGCCTTCATCGTCAGATCCTTCAATCCATCGTCTATCGGCAGTCTGCGCCGAAATGACAGAAGCTGTCAACATGGCGCGATGAGGCAATGTGTCTGGCCATGGTGTTTCGGCGAGGGGATGCATATCGCCGGTGCTAGCCTGTGCCGGCAGTACGCCGGGTGAGGGGGCAGCAGGTGAACGCGGACGACTCCGAACCAACCCCGACGGGCCGGCCGGCCAGTCTCCGGGAGCGCAAACGCACCCGGATGCGCAGCCTCGTGCAGGCTGAGGCGCTACGCCTGTTCACGCAACGGGGATACGACCAGACCACCGTCGACGACATCGCCCACGCCGCGGCCATGTCACCCCGGACGTTCTTCCGGTACTTCGCGACCAAGGAGGACGTCGTGCTCTGGGACGAGTACGACGACCCGCCGCTGGCCGAGGAGATTTGGCGGCAGCGGCTGGTGGACGACCCCGTGGCCCAGCCGATTGCCGTGATCCGGAAGGTGCTCCGCGACTCGTGTGCCGCCGACCGGGAGCGCCTGCTGGCCCGGGTCCAGATCGCGATGACCGTGCCGGAGGTGCGGTCGCGGTTCGTCGGTCAGCAGATCGATGCCGCGATGGGGGTGTTCGAGCTGGTCGCCCGGAGCTGGGGCGCCGCGCCAGGGGACCTGCGCGCGCGGGTGCTGGCCGCAGCCGTGTACGCCGCGGTCATCGTCGCCGTGGAACGCTGGCAGCACCATGGCGGTCGGGACGACCTGGGGTGCGTGTTCGACGAGGCGATCGCGGCCCTGGGCGACGCGACGACGCTGCTTCAGGGGGCAGCCCGGCATCCGTCGCCGGACGGGTGACGGGAACATCGCCCCCTCGGGCTGGCGCGATCGGGCGTTGTTGGTCACAGCGACTTGCTACCCATAATGAAATTCGTTTTCATTATGGGGCATGCTGCGATGGCTGGTGAGGGGACGAAGCAGATGACAGGGCGACGTGCGGGGCTCCGCCTCGCGGCGGTGGTTGGCGTCACCACCGCAGTGGTACTGGGAACGGGACTGGCCGGCTGCGGGAACGCCGGCGGGACCGGCGACGACGGCGTCCGGGTCGTGGCGACCACCACCATGCTGGGCGACGTGCTCGGTGACCTGGTGGCCTGCGCGGGCGGCCGGACCACGACACTCATGCCGATCGGTGCGGACCCGCACGACTTCGCCCCGTCCTCGGCCGACATCACCGCGATGGTCCGGGCCGACCTCGTGGTGGCCAACGGGCTGGGGCTGGAAGAGGGGCTCGGGGACGCGATCGCGAATGCCGCCAAGGACGGGGCGCGGGTGCTCGAGGTGGCGCCGGAACTCGATCCGATCCCGTTTGCCGCCGCCGGGCACGACCCCGACGAGGCGGACCACGAGGCGGACCACGAGGCGGACCACGAGGCGACCGGCGAGGCCGACCAGCACGACCACGCCGACGGAACCATGGATCCGCACGTCTGGCACGACGTGGCCCGCATGGCGACCACCGCCAGGCTCGTCGCGACGGAACTAGGCAAGATCACTCACGACACCGAGACCTTCGACCGGTGCGGCGCCCAGGTGGCGGGGGAACTCGATGGCGTGGATGCCAAGATCCGCGAGATCCTGCGGGTGGTGCCCGCCGAGCGGCGGATCCTGATTACCGACCATCACGCCTTCGGGTACTTCGCCGAGGCGTACGACTTCACGGTGGCCGGGGTCGTCGTCCCCGGAGGATCGACGCTGGCGGCTCCGAGTTCCGCGGACCTGGCGGAGTTGGTCGAGGTCATCCGGGCGGCGGCGGTGCCGGTGATTTTCTCCAACACCGCGCTCTCCGCCGACTTGATCGACACCGTGGCCGCAGAGGTGGGCACGGAGGCTACCGTGGTGTCACTGTTCGTCGGTAGCCTCGGCGCGCGGGACTCCGGCGCGGAGACCTATGCGGCTATGGTGCAGACGAACGCCCAGCGCATCGCCGAGGCGCTGACACGGTAGGGAGGCCGAACCGGGGATGGAGTCGCCAATCGTGCAGTGGCTGACCGATCCGTTCCTGCTGGGTTTCCAACAGCGGTCCCTGCTCGGCGGGATCCTCGCCGGACTGATGTCCTCTGTGGTTGGTACCTGGCTGGTGCTGCGGGGCATGAGCTTCTTCGGCGACGCCTTCGTCCACGGGGTCGTGCCGGGCATCGCCGCGGCCGTGGTGCTTGAGATCAACCCGGCCATCGGGGCCGCCGTCGCCGCGGCCGTGATGGTCGCCGGCATCGAGGTGGTCAACCGCCAGACGGCCCTGAAGGAGGACACCGCCATCGGGCTGCTGTTCGTCGGGATGCTCGCCCTCGGGGTGGTGATTATCTCCGCCAGCGACTCCTACTCCGGCAACCTGACGTCCATCCTGTTCGGCGACGCACTCGGGGTCTCCGAATCGGACCTGATCGGCCAGGCCGCCCTCGCGGCCATCGTCATCGGTGCGTCCATCGTGTTCTACCGGCCGTTCCTGGTGATGGCCTTCGACCGGACGAAGGCCGAGTTGCTGGGGATGCGTCCCGGCCGGGCCCACGCCGCCCTGCTGGTGCTCGTCGCGGCGGCCGTCATCGGCAGCTACCGCTCGGTGGGAACGCTGCTGGTCTTCGGGCTGCTGGTCGGGCCGCCCGCGACCGCGGCGCTCCTCGCCCGCACCGTTCCCTGGATGATGCTGCTGGCCACCGTGGTCGCGGTCGTCTCCGTCTGGCTGGGGCTGCTGCTCAGCTATCACCTGGGTACCGCGGGATCCGCCACCATGGCGATGATTCCGATCGTGCTGTTCTTCCTGACCCTGGCGGTGACCCGGCTGCGACCCTGGCTGGCCCGGGGCCTCCGGCCGGCCCTGGAGCCGCACCGATGACCACCTCCCTGGCCGAGGCCACTGATCTCGTGCTGCGCTACCGGTCCAGCACGGCGGTCGCGGCGTCCTCGTTCACCCTGCCGATGGGCGGGATCACCGCCGTCATCGGCCCGAACGGTTCCGGCAAGTCGACCGTGCTGCACGCCCTGTCCGGGCTGATGGCCCCGGCCGCCGGTACCCTGTCGGTGCTCGGGGTCAGCCCGATCGAGGCCCGTCGCCGGGTGAGCTTCGTGCTCCAGTCCACGGCCGTGCCCGCGGGAACGCCGCTGACGGTCGCCGAGACCGTCGCGATGGGCCGGTACCCGTCCCTCGGCATGCTGCGGCGGATGCGGGCGGCGGACCGGGCCCGCGTGTGCCTGGCCATGCGGCAGCTGGACATCACCGATCTCGCCCGCCGTCACCTGACCGAGTTGTCCGGCGGCCAACGGCAACGGGTGTACGTCGCCCAGGGCATCGCCCAGGACCATCGGGTCCTGCTGCTGGACGAGCCCCTGACCGGGCTGGACCTGGTATCCGCGCGGACCATCGATCACATCATCCACACCGAGCGGGACCGGGGATGCTCGGTCGTGCTGACCACCCACGACCTCGACGAGGCCCGGGCCGCCGACCACGTGGTGCTGATGAGCGGCCGGGTCGTCGCCTCCGGCCTTCCCTCGGACGTGCTGACCAGGGACAACCTGGAGGTTGCCTACGGCCTCGGGGCGCTGCACGCGTCCGGGGACGCCGAGACACCGGCGGTGTTCCTGGACGATCCGGCCCACCCCGCGTCCGAGGACATCGGCTGCCCGTAGGCGCCGCCACGTGGCGATTGACGATCCTGAACCTGCTCTGCCGGTCCGTGCGGTCCGTGGGATCATCGTGCTGGGGCGACGAACCGCGGTGGGGAGACCGGTCATGGGCGGAGCGCGAGGGCGAGGGCGGGCCGGGATCTGCGCGGCGATCGCCGTCTCGGCGGTGCTGCTGGTGCTCCCGGCACCCAACACCGGGCCGGCGGCGGGCTCCACCGCCGAGGGATCCAGGAACGGGGCGACGACGCTCGCGGAGGCGTGGCCGGACCACCGGCCGGTGACCCTGCCCCGGGCCCGTCCGGACGGTTCCAGCTTCGAGCCCCGCCTCGTGCTGGACGCCAACCGCGCTGTCGGCCTGCTGACCAGCGCCGACGACACGGCCGTCAGCCTGGTGGTGCTGACCTTCAGCGCACCCGATGCCCCCCGGGTCCTGGCGGCCACCGCCCAGGCCGACCACGTCGTGTTCGACGCCGTCACCGTCCGGGGCGACACGGCCTACTGGATGACGACCACCCCGGACGGCGACGGGATCAGCGGCGCGCTGTGGGCGGCCGATCTCAGCGCCGGCCCGACCCGCCTGGTCACCGCGGACACCGGGCGGGCGGCCTTCCGCGGCTCGCAGTACGACCTCCAGGTGGTCAACGGGCGGGTGTACTGGGCCGCCGTCCGATCGGTCGATCCGGTCGTCACCGAGATCCGGTCGATCGCCGAGGCCGACGCCGGTGCCGGAGCGCCCGTGCGCGTGCTGGCCCTGGACCGGTCCTACTCGCTGACGGCCGTGCCCTGGATCACCAGCGAGCCGGGGCGCGGCGGCGTCCCCCTGGAGCTGCGCAACCTGGAGACCGGGCGGCGGGTCACCCTCGCGGTCGGGCCGGAGGAGCGGGCATGGTGCACCCCGACCTGGTGCCGCACCAGCGGACCGGGTCCGCTGGGCGACATCCTCACCCTGGCCCGGCCGGACGCTGGCGAGCGGCGTCGCATCACCTACAGCGGCGATATCGGGGTGGCCGATGTGGCGATCGCCGACCGGTTCGAGATCCTGACCACGCCGCTGCCGACGAGGTATGCGACGACCAGGGAGACCCTGGTGCTCTACGACCTGCGCACCGGCCGGGCGGCCCTGGTCGCCGTCGTGACCAGCCGCAGCGCCAGGGACGGCTGGCTGTGGTGGGAGACGACCGACGGGGAGAGCGCCACCTGGCATCTGCTGGACCTGACCAGCCTGCCGTAGCCCGGCCAGGGCCGGCCCTACGAGGCGTACGGCTCGGCCGGTACCGGGATGGGATTGGCCGCCGCGACCTGGAGATACGGGATGGGCTCGCCGTTGACGGGGTCCCGTTCGGTGTCCGGGGCGAAACGTCCGGTGACCTGGAGCCAGTCGTTGGCGTGCAGCCCGTCGGGGAGGATACCGGTCAGTCCGATCTTCACCGGCCGGGCATCGGCCGCGCAGCACACCACGACCAGCCGGGCGAGATACCAGCCACCGTCCGCGCCGGGGAGCAGGAATCCGGACATCGTCAGGTGCCGGTCGGCCAGCGACCGGCCGTCATCGACCACGGCCCGGGAGGCGTATTCGAGGATGGACAGGCGCACCGGGTCCCCGTCGGGGAGCGGCGGCAGCCGCCGCTCGGGCTGGGCGGTGCCGAGCACGGTGCCAGAACGGGACGCGGAGTAGGAACCGAGGGCCGGGGGAGCGGTGATCAGCAGCCCCAGCACCGGCAGGAGCAGCAGCCACGCCACGTCGAAGCGGCCGTGCCCGTGGGCGTGGTGGTCACGGGTCTCGGACCCGCCGAACGCCCGCCACAGCGTCGCTCCGGCGACCAGAAGCAGGACCGCGGCGGCGGCCAGGAGCACCGGAGCCAGACCAGAGCGCACATAGTTGACATACTCGCCGGTGATCGTCAGCCGGAGCAGCACGCCCCCAAGGAGGAGCAGCACCACCGCGTGGAATTCCCGCCTCATCGACGCCTCACCACAGCAGCGCTCCCACAACGACGGACACCCCGACGGCGACACCGAACGTCGCCGGAGCGAACCGCAGGGCCATGCCCCGGCCGAACGTCCCGATCTGCATCGCCACCAGCTTGATATCGACCATCGGCCCGACGACCAGGAACGCCAGCCTCGCCGTCAGGGAGAACTGGGGCAGGGACGCCGCGACGAAGGCATCGGCTTCCGAGCACAGCGACAGCACCACCGCCAGCAGCGCCAGCGCCAGCACCGACCACACCGGATGGTCGGCGACGGCCTGGAGCCAGCCGGGCGGGACGACCACGTTCAAGGTCGCCGCCGCCAGCGCGCCGAGCACGAGGTACCCGCCGGCCTGGGTCATGTCCTCCCGGCACGTGGCCAGGAACACCGAGACCGTGCCGGCACCCTCGGGATGCCGCCGGAGGGTCGGCCGGAACCACTCCGGCCGGCCGAACCGCAGCCACAGCCAACCCATCAGGACGGCGGTGACCAGGCTCGCCCCGAAGCGTGCGAGCACCATCAGCGGCTGTCCCGGGAAGGCGACCGAGGTGGCGACCAGCACGACGGGGTTGATGGCCGGGGCCGACAGCAGAAAGGCCAGGGCCGCAGCCGGGGCGACGCCCCGGCGGACCAGGGCACCCGCGACCGGCACCGAGCCGCACTCGCAGCCGGGGAGCACGACCCCCGCGACGCCCGCGACGGGGACGGCGAGGGCGTGCCTGGCCGGCAGCACGCGGGTGAAGAAGGAGGGCGGGACCAGAGCCGTGATCGCCCCGGAGACGAGCGTTCCGAGCACGATGAACGGGGTTGCCTGCACCACGATCGCGACGAACACCGTCAACCAGGCCTGAACCGGCAGGGCGAACGTGGTGTCGGCCAACCAGATCCGCCCGACGACCGCGACCGCCAGCAGCGCGATCAGAACCTCGACGGGACGGACCCGGCGCGTGGGCTCGACCGCGGTCCCCGGCGCCGCTTCGGCTGGGGTGGTCGTCGTTCTCGTCACCACCGTCAGGCCCGTCCGATCCGCCATCCGTCCTCCGACCCCGCGCAGCCTACGGCACCATCGTCGGGCCGATCGCGGTGTGGTGCGGCCACCGGGTGCGGGTCACTGGAAGAGGGCCGATACTCTTGGATCTTCTGGTGTGTCGGGAAGCCTGGTCGGCATCGGCATGCTGCGATGGCAAGGAGCCGGTGACCGTGCTGATGCTGCTGGGGCTGGCCGCCCTCGGGCTCGCGGTGCTGACAGTGGCGGCGGACCAGCTCGTGCTCGGGGCGGGCCGGCTGGCGACGATGCTGCGCATCGCCCCGGTCGTCGTCGGCGTCATCGTCATCGGGCTCGGCACCAGCGCGCCCGAGTTCGTCGTTTCCGGCATCGCCGCGGCCAGGGGCGACGTCGGGCTGGCCGCCGGCAACCTCATCGGGTCGAACATCCTCAACCTGACCATGGTCCTGGGGATCGCGGCGCTGGTGGCGCCGATCGCGGTGCGGTCGTCGACCGTGCGCCGGGAAGCCCCGCTGTCCGTCGCCGCGACCGTGGCCTTCGCCGGAGCCGTGGCCTTCGGGCTCGGGCCACTGGCCGGGGCGGGGCTCGCGGTGGCGATGCTGCTGACCGCCGTGCTGCTGGTGCACCTGGCCCGGGCGAGCGCCGGTCCGGCGATCCCCCCCGGGGCGGACGACCCGCCCCAGCGGCGGCGGGGGACGACGATGGCCCGGGAGACCGCCAGGACCGTGCTCGGTCTGCTGGGCACCCTGCTCGGTGCCCAGTTGCTGGTGGAGAACGCCAGCGTGCTCGCCGCCCGGCTGGGCGTGCCCCAGGTGATCATCGGCCTGACGCTCGTCGCCATCGGCACCTCCCTGCCCGAACTGGTCACGGCGGTGCAGGCCCAGCGCCGGGGTGCCTCCGACTTGCTGGTGGGCAACCTGCTCGGCAGTAACCTGTTCAACAGCCTGACCGGCGGGGCGATCGTTGGACTGCTGGGCGGCCACCGTCCGGTCGACGCGGGGCCGGCGATCCTCCTGGCGATGGTGCTGGTCGCCCTGCTGGCCTGGGCGCTGCTGGGCCGGGGGCACCGGGTCACCCGGACCGACGCCTACCTGCTGCTCGGGGCGTACCTGCTGTCACTGCCCCTGCTGGCGGCCTGAGTGCAGCACCAGGCCGATGGCCGCGCACTCGTCCGCGGCTTCGCCCCGCCGGACCCCGAGATCCCGCAGGGCGGCGTTGACGGGCTCGCCCATCGGGCCGTGCCTGGTCTCGTCGAGCCCGTCGTGGTACGCGCCGAGGATGTCGCCCCGGTGGTAGACGAACGCCCCCTCGAACCCGGGCCAGACGTCGATGCAGGCGACGGGCCCGGCCGGATCCGGATCGAGGCCGGCGGAGCGCAGCACGACGACCATGTACCGGGGCAGGCTGTGCGCCAGATCCGGGTCGTCGGCTAGGGCCTCGCCGATGGCGTCCCGGACCGCTTCCCCGAGGGCGACCAGCCCGAAGCCCTGCCCGAGCGCCAGCACCGGACCCGCGGCGGGAACGACGGGACGGAGATCCTCCACCCGGGCGATTAGGCCCATCACGTCGTTGTCCATGCCTTCACCGGATACGCCAGGCATTGCCCCACCCCACCCTCGCCCGCCGAAGGGCAGAGAATATCGACGTCGACGATGTCCCGGCATGCCATGTGCAAATGGCGAAGGTTGATGGTCGTGCCGTTCGCCGCGGGCTTGCGCGATCAGCCGGTCACCTGGGCACCCGGATCCGTGGCGGCGGGGAGCCGGACGTGGTTGTTTCACGCCGCCCCGCCGGCTGCGTGGTGATATAGGGCGAGTTCTGCCGCCTTCTCGGACGTCAACGGGCAGACAGCCACCGCCCCAGGGGGACAGCGACCATCATGGAGACTCGTGCACCGTTCAGGCTGATCTGCGAGAGCGAGGCTTCTATGGTAGCCAGACACGCTGCTCGAACTGGGGTGGGACGCACCCGGTGGATAGCGGTTCCCCTCGCCGTTGGGCTCGCCCTTGCTGGACTCGCCGCGCCGGCGAGCGCCGCGGAGGCGGACACCGAGGCACCGACGACCCCGGGCACCATCGTCGCCTCGGACATCACCACCAGCTCGGTGACCCTGACCTGGGCGGCGTCGACGGACAACGTCGGCGTGACCGGGTACGAGCTGCGCCAGCAGTATTTCGACATGATCATGCTGCGGTCGGTGGAGACCAACGCGGTGACCCTCACCGGGCTGTCGGCCTCGGTGACCTACCGGTTCGCGGCCAGGGCGCTGGACGCCGCCGGCAACGTGTCCCCGCTGAGCGCCTGGACCACGGTGACCCTCGCCCCTGGCGACACCACCCCGCCGAGTGTCCCCGGGAAGCCGATCGCTTCGGACCTGACCGGCACCAGCGTGACCTTGACCTGGACACGGTCGACGGACAACGTCGTGCTCAACGCCTATGAGATCTACCGGTACCAGGACGGTGCCGCGCCGGTCGTCCTGGTGCTACCCCAGCACCCGCCCCAGACGTACCCGACCATGACGCTCACCGGCCTGACCCCTGGCGCGACCTACACCTTCGCCGTGCGGGCCCGCGACGACGTCGGCAACACCTCGGAGTTCTCCCCGTCGACGGTGGTCGTCATGCCCCTGGACGCCGTGCCGACCTGCGCCGTGGACTACGCGATCGCCGCGCAGTGGCCCGGTGGCTTCCAGACGAGCGTGACGATTCACAACGACGGGACCGAGACCGTGTCCGGCTGGACGCTCCGGTGGCGCTTCGCCGACGGCCAGACCATCGACCTGGTCTGGCTCGGTGTCCTCGTCGAGGACGAGGAC
>JABDRL010000326.1 GCA_013041765.1 Dactylosporangium sp.
GTTCACGGCGGTCGCCGCCGCCGTTGACGCCGCCACCCGCCACCTCGGCCCGGACCGGGCAACGTGGTCGGATCGGATCGATCGGTTCGTGACCTCCCCGGTGCTCGGTCCGCTGGTGTTCCTGGCCGTGATGTGGGCGGTGTTCCAGCTGACGACGGTCGGGGCCGCTCCCCTGGTCGACGGCCTGGATCAGCTGTTCGCCGGGCCGGTGAGCGATGCCGGGGCCTGGCTGCTCGGGCTGGTCGGCCTGGGCGGGACCTGGGTCGAGGGGTTCCTGGTCGACGGGCTGATCGCCGGGGTCGGCATGGTGCTGACCTTCATGCCCCTGATGGCCCTGATGTTCCTCCTGCTGGCGCTGCTGGAGGACTCCGGATACATGGCCCGGGCCGCCGTCGTGGCCGATCGGCTCATGCGGGTGGTCGGCCTGCCCGGCCGGGCGTTCGTGCCGCTGGTGGTCGGCTTCGGCTGCAACGTTCCGGCGGTCAGTGCCACCAGGATCCTCCCGGACGCGCGGCACCGGCTGCTGACCGCCCTGATCGTGCCGTTCACCACGTGCAGCGCGCGGCTGCCGGTGTACGTGCTCGTGGGTGCCGCGATCTTCGGCGCGAACGCCGGCAACCTCGTGTTCGCCATGTACCTGGCCTCCGTGGCCCTGGTCGTGCTCAGCGGGCTGCTGTTGCGGGCCACCCTGCTGCGGGGGATGCGCTCCGATCCGCTGGTGATCGATCTTCCCAGCTATCAGCTGCCGATCCCGCGCATGCTGGCCGTCGCGACCTGGTCGCGGCTGGCGGCGTTCCTGCGCACCGCGACCGGCATCATCGTCGTGACGGTCGCCGCCGTGTGGCTGCTCACCGCGATTCCCGCCAGGTCGGATGTGGGCGGGTTCGGCGAGGTCGCGGTCGAGGACAGTGCCTTCGCCGCCGTCTCGTCGACCGCGGCCGTCGTCTTCGCCCCCGCCGGGTTCGGGGACTGGCACACGGCTGGAGCGCTGGTCGTGGGATTCGTCGCCAAGGAGGCCGTGGTCTCCTCGTGGGCCCAGACCTACGCGGCCGACGAGCCGGACGACCTCGCCGAGCCGTCCCGCCTCGGCGAGGCGGTCCAGGCGGACTTCGCCGCGTCGTCCGGTGGCCATCCCGCCCTGGCGGGATTCGCCTTCCTGCTGTTCGTCCTGGGGTATGCGCCCTGTGTGGCGACTATGACCGCTCAGGTGCGGGAGATCGGACTGCGCTGGACCCTGACCGGGATCGGGCTGAGTCTCGTCCTGTCCTGGGTGGTGGCTGTCGCCGTCTTCCAGGTGGGAAGGGCCATCCTGTGAACTCGCCGCTGCGGACGGTCCTGCGGGCGCTGGAGGACGGCGCCCCCACCCTGCACGCGGTGCGCGCCAGAACGGGGCTCGACGAGACGGTCGTCGGCGCGGCCATCGATCTGCTGGTGCGCACCGGACACGTCGGAGCCGAACGCATCATGCTGGGGTGCAGCGGAGACTGCGGCGGCTGCCCGGCCGCCAGCGGCGGCGGCTCGCGCTGCGGGTCGACGGGCACCGGCACGCCGACGGCGGCGGGTCCCACGCAGACCGGCTGCGATGCCGTCAGGACACCTCGGCCCGAACGGGGCGCGCTGACATTGTGGGTCGTCGGGCGGTAGCTGCACCCGGCGGATAGCGAAGCGGGGGTCGGCCGATAGCGCGGTCGGCCCCCTCGGCGTGCGTGGAATCTTTCATACGGCCGGACTCAAGGTCATCCACGTTGGACGCCCGGGCGGATCCAGTACCGGTCACTCTCCGCATTCATGCCACCGGCCTTTCTGGCGAATCTTTCGGCGGCACAAGCAGTTTTGTCAAAAATCCGTGAACACGGCCCATTACATATCGTCATAATTCAATCTTCGGTCAGAATTCATAGGCATTCCACAGGTTGATCAAGGGGGTAGCACCACAAGACCCACTTACGCTGTCCATTCGTAGTAGTGAATTTGTAACCCCGATGTCAGTGTCCGTTCACGGAGCGGACACCGGACAACCACCCGGGAGGGCACAACACCATGTCGCAGCTCGCCTTCTTAGTGATCGACATCTTTGCGGTGACCCTGCTTGTGTTCGGTCTCTACTTTCCACGTCATCGCAGGCGGGACCTTGTGGTCGCCTATCTCGGCGTCAACGTCGGGGTCTTGGCCGTGGCAAGTTCACTGAGCACGAGCAGCATCGGCGCGGGGTTGGGTCTCGGGCTCTTCGGGGTGCTGTCCATCATCCGGCTGCGCTCGACCGAACTCGATCAGCACGAGGTGGCGTACTACTTCTGCGCCCTGGCCCTCGGCATCCTCGGAGCGCTGAGCAGCGCCTCGGTCTGGAGCACCGCCGGGTTGATGGCGCTGATCCTGGTCGTGATGTTCATCGGCGACCATCCTCGCCTCTTCAACAGCTACCGGCGCCAGATCATGGTCATCGACGCGGTTATCACCGATCACCTCACCCTCGTCGCACACCTTGAACAGCTCCTCGACGCCCGGGTGCACGCCGCCAACGTCCAGCGGATCGACCTCGTCAATGACACCACCATCGTCGAGGTCCGCTACTCGTGCCCGCGCCGGGTGAAGAGCCCGGCCCACCTCGGCGCCGGGGTGCCGGCGCCCCCTCGCGTCGATGCGACCACCAATTCGGGTGTCGGGTTCGGCGTCAACAGCGCCGCTACAAGGTTGGGAGCCTATCGATGACCACCACTGCCGTACGCTCCCCGCTGTCCGAGCTGCCGCCGATCGGGCTGGACGAGCTCACCGCGCGCGCCGAACTCCAGACCCGGGTGGACCGCAAGTACGTGCTGCCCCTCGGGGAGGCGTATGACCTCCTCGGCGAGGTCAGCCCCGACACCCGGATTCTGGAGATCGACAGTATCCGGTCGTTCGCCTACGAATCGACGTACTTCGACACCCCGGACCTGACCAGCTACCTGTTGGCCGCCCACCGGCGGCGGCGGCGGTTCAAGGTCAGAACGCGCATCTACCTCGACTCATTCCTGTGCTGGCTCGAAGTCAAGACCAGGGGCGCCCGTGGAAACACGGTCAAAAGCCGCCTCCCCTACGAACCCGGTAACCGCGCCACCCTCACGCCGGGACGCTGGTTCGTGGACACGGCGCTCGCCACGAAACTCATTCCGGACAGTGATGCCCTGGTATTCGTTCCGACGCTCATGACACGGTATCGACGGAGCACGCTGTTCCTGCCGGAAACGACGAGCCGGGTCACCATCGACACCGATCTGACCTGGGAGGACGCGGACCTCAGGACCCTGCGGCTGCCGCACCTCGCCATCGTCGAGACCAAGACCGGCTCCACGGCATCGCATGTCGACCGGCTGCTGTGGGCCCGAGGGTACCGCCCGACGCGGATCTCCAAATACGCAACCGGCCTGGCCGCCCTGCGGCCGAACCTGCCGGCGATGCGATGGCGACGAACCCTCCGCCGACACTTCGCGCCCGCCGGCTGTCCAACCACCAGTTGGCTATGAGACAGGACTATCCACATGCAACGCTCAACCTTGAAAACCGTCGTCCCGGTGGTATGCGCGGCGGCGGTACTGGCGGGCGCGTTCAGCGCCGTGGCCATCGCGGCCGACGAGGCGCCCTCGACCAGCGCGCAGCTCGCGGTGGCCAGGGTGACCCCGGAGCAGGTCATGGCCGCGAACGCCACCGACCACGACGATCCGGCCGACTACGTGTGGAACGCCGCCGACGTCGTCCCCATCACCCTCAACGGCAGCGGCGCCACCAGCGGCGGCAGCGGGGTGTCCATCTCCGGCAGCGTCGTCACCATCGCCTCGGCCGGCACGTACCAGCTCACCGGCACCCTGACCAACGGCCAGGTCGTGGTCGACACCACGGACAGCACCATCGTGCGGATCATCCTCAGTGGAGCCAGCATCTCCAGCTCCACCTCCGCCCCGATCCAGGTCAACCAGGCCAGCAAGGCCATGGTGGTGCTGGCCGACGGCACCACCAACACGCTCTCCGACGCCTCCAGCTACGTGTATCCGGACGCGTCGACCGACGAGCCCAACGGCGCCCTGTTCAGCACGGCCGACCTGACGATTTCCGGAACGGGTTCGCTGACCGTCCGGGGCAACGCCTACGACGGCATCGTCAGCAAGGATGGATTGATCATCAACTCCGGCACCATCACGGTCGATGCCGTTGACGACGGCATCCGTGGCAAGGACTACCTGGTGGTGGACGACGGCACCATCACGGTGACGGCGGGGGGCGACGGCCTGAAGTCGACCAACGACTCAGATGCCACGATGGGCTACGTGTCGATCGCGTCCGGCACCGTGACGGTCACCGCCAGCGGCGACGGCGTCTCGGCCACCACGGATGTGGTGACCACCGGAGGCGCACTCTCGGTCGGCACCGGCGGAGGCGCCGCGGCCATGATCGGCGACGACGTCTCGGCCAAGGGCGTCAAGGGCGCCGTCAGCGTCGTCATCGGCGACGGGCAGATCACCGCGGACTCCGCCGACGACGCCATCCACTCCGACGAGACCATCAGCATCTCCGGCGGCACCCTGAACCTGGCCAGCGGCGACGATGCCGTCCATGCCGACACGACGCTGGAGGTGGCCGGCGGCACCCTCACCGTCACCAGGTCCTACGAGGGCCTGGAAGCAACCAAGATCATAATCAGCGGCGGCACCAGCACGATCACCTCCAGCGATGACGGCATCAACGGGTCGGACGGCGTGACCGACCCGATGATGGTGGCCGCCGGAGTCTCCCTGACCGTCAGCGGTGGCACCACCGTGGTCAACGCCGGCGGCGACGGCGTCGACTCCAACGGCACGATGACGATGACCGGCGGGACCATCGTCGTCAACGGCCCGACCGTCAACAACAACGGTGCCCTCGATGTCAACAGCACCTTCACCGTCTCCTCCGGGACCCTCCTGGCCGCCGGCTCATCCGGTATGGCGGTCGCGCCGGCAACCTCCTCGGCGCAGGGCTGGGTCTCCGCGGCGTTCACCGCGACGCAGGCTTCCGGCACGATCGTGCACGTGGCCACCACCACCGGCACCCGGATCGCCTCGTTCCGGTCCAGCAAGACCTTCCAGTCGGTGATCTTCTCGTCCAGCCAGATCACCATGGGGCAGAGCTACGCCATCTACACCGGCGGCAGCGTCTCCGGCACCAGCACCGGCGGGATGTACTCCGACGGCAGCCTCAGTGGAGCGACCCAGGTCATGACGGTCGTCGCCGGTGAGCACACCGGCGGCATGGGCGGTCCCGGGGGCGGCGGCTTCCCCCCGCAGACCGATCCGGCCACCACCGGCCCGGCGGTTCCCACCACGACCAGCCCCGCGGCGTCCACCTCGTCGACTCCGGGGGCGACCGGTGGAGCCTGCACGGCGGCGTACGCGATCACCAGCGAGTGGTCCGGCGGGTTCCAGGCCGAGGTTCAGGTCACGGCCGGCTCGTCCGCGATCAGTGGGTGGACCGTGACCTGGACGTTCGCCAACGGCCAGACCATCGGCCAAGCGTGGAACGCCACCGTCACCGCCAGCGGTTCCAGCGTGACAGCGACGAACGTGGCCTACAACGGCGCGCTCAGCGCCAGCGGCGGCACGAGCTTCGGGTTCATCGGCACCTGGAACGGCACAAACGCCGTCACCGCAGTGACCTGCACCGCTTCCTGATCCCGGAGGCCCCGCGCGGCGGCCGGCAGCCGCGCGGGGCCTCGGGGC
>JABDRL010000343.1 GCA_013041765.1 Dactylosporangium sp.
CTTTCCCGCGATGCCCCTCGGGGCGGCGGCCGTGGCCAGCGGGATGGACGCGGCACCGCACCCGGTCATGCTCCTGCCGACCACGATCGCCGCCGTGGCCGTCGGCGGGCTGCTGGTCATCCGCCTCGGGCTGATCGCCCGGGTCGCGGACGGCCAGGCGCGCGATCTGCGACGCTCGCTGCGCCAGCGGGCCGCGCTGGAGCGCGAGCTGCGCCACCGGGCGACCCACGATCCACTGACCGGTCTGGCCAACCGCGCGGTGCTGCTCGATCGGCTCGACCAGCTCCTCGCCGGACCGGACCGAAGCGGGACGCTGGCGATCATCGACCTGGACGGCTTCAAGGACGTCAACGACACCCTCGGCCATGCCGCCGGCGACGAGGTACTCCGCCAGGTCGCCAAGCGCCTGCGATCGGTGGCCGTCGGGGAGGACCTGGTGGTTCGCCTCGGCGGGGACGAGTTCGCCGTGCTGTGCGGCCGGGACACCGACGGCAAGGCCCGCGCCCGCCAGGCGCTGGACGCGCTGCGGCCAGGCTACGGCGCGGGGGACGGGGAGATCTTCCTCAGCGGCACGACCGGGCTGCTCGACCTCGGCGAGTCGGCGACCTCCGCCGATGCCCTGCGCGACGCCGACCTCGCCCTGACCGCGGCCAAGGAGATCGGCAAGAACCAGATCGTCGTCTTCCACACCGCGCTGCGGGAAGCCCGGATCCGCCGCGGGGAGCTGGCCGGCGGCCTGCGCCGGGCCCTGACCGAGGGCCGGCTGTCCGTGCACTACCAGCCAGTGGTCAACCTGTCCGACGGGAAGATGGCCGCCGTCGAGGCCCTGGCCCGCTGGCTCGGCGACGACGGCGTCATGATCCCGCCGATGCAGTTCATTCCGGTCGCGGAGGAGACCGGGCTCATCGTCTCTGTCGGCAAGTACGTGCTGCGTCGCGCCTGCTCCGACGCCAGGATCTGGTACGAGCGCTACGGCGTCGCGGTCACCGTGAACGTGTCCGGCCAGCAGCTGCGCGAGCCGGATTTCGTCGACGAGGTCCTGGGCATCCTCTCGGAGACGGGACTGCCCCCGCAGGCCCTCGTGCTGGAGCTGACGGAAACCACCATGATCACGGAGATCGAGTCGACGCGAGCGCTGGAGCGGCTGCGTGGCTTCGGCGTCCGGGTGGCGATCGATGACTTCGGCACCGGCTACTCCTCCCTGTCGTACCTGGTGCGCCTTCCGGTGGACATTCTCAAGATCGACCGAGCGTTCACCTCGCCGCCGGCCCAGCCGGCGCCGCACCACTGGGCCTTTGTCCGGGCCATCCTCGACCTCGCCAGCAGCCTGCAACTGCAAACCATCGCCGAGGGTATCGAAACCGATCAGCAGGCCCACACCCTGCGCAACCTGGACTGCCCGCTCGCCCAGGGGTACCTGTACTCCCGGCCCGTTCCCGCGGCGGCGATCGCGGAACTGCTGTCGGCCTGGAACACCCGGTACGAGACCGAGTCCCAGCCGTACGGTCCGCAGACCGCCCGACCGGAGCCCACCGAACTCCACCGCGTTCCGGCGGAGCCGGCCGAGCCGCAGGCGCCCGACGCTGCCGATCCACAACCGGATGAGACCAGTCGCGCAGCTGTTTCCGCGTGTCCTTGAAAGTCGCTGCCCCGCGCAGCAACCACCATCGAGCGGGAAGGGAGATACCGCGATGTCGCCGGCCTGCCTCGACACGGTGCGGGTGGAAGCGCTGTTCGTCTCCGACGTGGGGCTCTTCGACACGCTGACCCCGACGACCGTGCACAACGCGGTGCTCGACAGCGTGCGGCGCTACGGTCCGCGAGGGTGCTCCGAACGGGTCGCCGCCGAGTTCGACCGGCGTCCCGAGCGGGCGGTCCCGAGGATGTCCTGGGTCCGCGGTGCGATCAGGGCGGTCTATCCCGTACGGCCGATCACGCCCCCGCGGAAGCCCCCGACCTCGCCGATCGCGGCGTGAACGCTCGACCGGTGGAGTCGACACCGTCGGATGGTGCCGGGCGTTCCCGGCCGCGTCAGGTGCGATGGCAGGGGCGCCGAACCGGTATCGTCCCCTCGTGAGTGCCGTTCCCCGCGTTGTTCTCAGCGCCCCGTCCTCCGGCCACGGCAAGACCGCCATCTCCGTCGGGTTGCTGGCGGCCCTGACCGCCCGAGGCATGCGTACCGTCGGTTTCAAGGCCGGGCCGGACTACGTCGACGCCGCCTATCTCGGGCTGGCCGCCGGCCCCCGGGGCCGCAATCTCGACCCCCGGCTGGTGGGGACCGAACGGGTCGGACCGCTGTTCACCCACGGGGCCGCCGGCGCGGACATCGCGGTCATCGAGGGAACCATGGGGTTGTACGACGGGCTGGCCGGCCGTACCGACGCCGAGTCCACCGCCCAGATCGCCGGGCTGCTCAAGGCCCCGGTCGTGCTGGTCGTGGACGTCGCGGCCATGGGACAGTCGATCGCGGCGCTGGTCCACGGATTCCGCGCGTACGACGAGACGATCCGGCTGGGGGGCGTCATCCTCAACAGGATCGATTCGGACCGCCACGAACATGTGCTGCGCGAGGCTCTCGACGACATCGGTGTGCCCGTGCTCGGCGCCCTGCGCCGACGGGTGCTGTCCGGGCTCGGCGCCAACGGCGCACCGTTGCCGTCCCGGCACGAGGGGGTCGGGCCGGTCGCCCAGGGCGGGCTCGACGCGACCCGGGCCACGCGCCGGCTGGGAGAGGTCATCTCGCGGACCGTCGATCTGGAGCGCCTGGTCGCCATCGCCCGCTCGGCCCCGGAACTTGCCGTCGACCGGTGGTCGCCGGAGGCGGCCGACGCCGGCGGGGACACCAGGCACGAGCGCCCGCCGCTGATCGCCGTCGCGGGCGGCCCCCGGCTGACCTTCGGCTACATCGAAACCGCCGAGCTGCTGCGCGGGGCCGGCGCGGATGTCATCGTGTTCGACCCAGTCCGGGACGCCCACCTGCCGGCGGGGGCTGGCGGCGTCGTCCTCGGGGGCGGCATGCCCGAGGCGTACGCCGAGGAGCTGTCGGCCAACGAGCCGCTCCGGGCGGCGGTGGCGACCTTCGCTCGGGCCGGCGGGCCGATCATCGCAGAGGGCACCGGCCTGGTCTGGCTGTGCCAGGCGTTCGCCGGACGCCCGATGTGCGGTGTCCTGGACGCCAAGGCCGGCATCGGAGAGCTGATTGTTCTCGGGTACCGGCGGGCGACCTCGGTGACCAGCTCGGTGCTGCTGCCCGCCGGGACGACGGTGGTCGGCCACAAGCTACACCGCACGGTGGTCGCTCCGCGCTCCGGGCCGCACCCGGCGTGGTCGTGGCCGGGCGGGCGGCCGGAGGGGTTCGTGCACCGTGGCGTCCACGCCTCCTACCTCGCGCTGCACTGGGCGGGTAGCCCCGGCATCGCGGCCCGGTTCGTCGCCGCCGCGGCCGCTTCGGCGGCCTCGGCAGCTTCCGCCGCCACGGTTCCGGCGTCAAGGCCGGTCTCGGC
>JABDRL010000345.1 GCA_013041765.1 Dactylosporangium sp.
CGGCGAGCAGGGCCCGCGCGGCGGCCGCGCCGGCGATGCCGGCCCCGGCGACGAGCACCGACAGGCCGGCGTAGCGCTCCTGGCCGGGGTGCCCCCCGGTCCCGGCCGTCACGACAAGCCGCTCATCGTGGCCAGGAAGTCGGTGTAGAACAGCCCGAGGGCCGTCACCACCCCGATGCCCGCGATGATCCAGAACCGGACGACGATGTTGACCTCGCTCCAGCCGGCCAGCTCGAAGTGGTGCTGGAGCGGCACCATGCGGAACACCCGCTTGCCGCGCAGCTGGTAGGAGCCGATCTGGATGCACCAGGTGACCATGATCACGGTGAAGAGCAGGCCCAGCAGCGGCAGCAGCAGGATGGTCCGGGTCGCCACCGCGAGGCTGGCGATGAGCGAGCCCAGGGCCAGCGCCCCGGTGTCCCCCATGAAGATCCGGGCCGGCGAGGTGTTCCACCAGAGGAAACCGCACAGTGCCCCGGCCGCGGCCCCGGCGATCAGGGCGACCTCCAGGGGGTCGCGCACCTGGTAGCAGTAGTTGTCGATGCCGTAGTAGTTCGGGTCGGAGCACCAGTGGCGGTACTGCCAGAAGGCGATGGCCCCGTAGGTCCCGATCACCATGATCGACGCCCCGGTCGCCAGCCCGTCGAGACCATCGGTGAAGTTGACCGCGTTCGACATCGCCATCACGACGAAGATGAAGAACAGCACGGCCCCGAACTTGGAGATGTTCGCCCAGTCGATGTCCTTGATGAACGACAGCCGGTTGCTGGCCACGGTCTGGGAGGAGTGCGGCAGTCCGGGCACCTTGTCGCTGGGGTAGTACAGCGCGACGATGCCGAAGAAGGAGCCGAGCAGGGTCTGCCCGATGAGCTTCGTCCGCTTGCTGATGCCGGCGCTGTTGCGCTTGGCCACCTTGAGGTAGTCGTCGAGGAAGCCGAGCAGCCCCGTGCCGAGGAACAGGCCCAGCAGTACCACGGCGGTGGTCGTCATGCCGGCGGGCCGCATCTGGGCGTCCGGCAGGGTCATCAGCGTCAGGTGGCCCGCGATGTAGGCGACCAGCGTGGCCAGGATGAAGACCACCCCACCCATCGTCGGGGTGCCCTTCTTGCCCAGGTGGGTCTGCGGTCCCTCGGCCCGGATGGGCTGGTCCGCCCGCAGCCGGGTGAATGCCTTGATCGCCAGAGGCGTTCCGAAGATCGAGATCAGGAAGGCGACGACGGCGGCGACGATGACCGACCTCATGCCCCAGCCCCCATCGTCGTCGGCGCGGCGGGCGCCGTCGGCCCGTCGGCGCGCAGCGCGTCGGCGACCTCCCACGTCCGATACCGCGATCCCTTGACCAGGACAACATCGCCTGGTCGCAACTCTTCACGCAGCACCGCGACGGCGGCGGCCTGATCGGTCACCTGCACCGACTTCCCTCCCCAGCTGGATTCGGACACCGCGCCGTCGTGGATCGGCCCGGCCAGCTCCCCGACGACGACCACCAGGTCGACCCCGAGTCGCGCGGCGACCCGCCCGACGTCCGCATGGCCGGCGTGCTCGTGCTCACCGAGTTCTGCCATGTATCCGAGGACGGCGACCGCACGGCGCCGAGCGCTCATCCCCGTGAGTGCCCGCAGCGCTGCGATCGTTGACGCCGGATTGGCATTGTATGAGTCGTCGATCACGGTCACCCCGTCGGATCGGTCGAACACGTCCATCCGCCGGGGGGAGGCCAGTCGCAGGGTCGGCAGCAGCCCGGCGATCCGGGCGAGGTCCATCCCCGCCTCGATCGCGACCGCCGCGGCGAGCAGGGAGTTTCCGACCTGGTGGCGGCCGGCGACCCGGAGTTGCACCGGAGCGCTCCCGCCGGGGCCGACCAGGGTGTACCCGGCCCGGCCGCGCGCATCGAGCCGCACGCCCACCGCGCGGACGGCGGCGTCCGCCGATTCTCCGGCCAGCACCGCCCGGGCCAGGGTGCGGGACGCCATGGCGCGCACCCGGTCGTCGTCGGCGTTGAGGATCGCGGTGCCCTCGTCCGGCAGGGCCTCCGGCAGCTCGCCCTTTGCCGCGGCGATGGCGTCGACCGAGCCGAACTCGCCGAGATGCGACACCCCGACGTTGACCACCACCCCGATCGACGGGGGCGCGATCTGGCAGAGGTACCGCAGGTGGCCGGGCCCCCGGGCGCCCATCTCCAGCACCAGGAAGCGGGTCCTGGCGTCCGCCCGCAGCACCGTGTACGGCAGGCCGAGTTCGTTGTTGAACGAGCCCGGCGGCGCGACGGTCGGACCGAGCGGCCCCAGCAGCCCGGCGACGAGGTCCTTGGTCGTGGTCTTGCCGGAGGATCCGGTGATGCCGATCACCCGCAGGGAGGGCAGCCGGTCGAGCACGGCCCGGGCCAGCCGTCCCATGGCCGTGTGCGGATCGTCGACCCGAACCGTTGGCACCCCCGCGACGGTTCTGGTGGCGAGCACGGCCGCGGCGCCGGCCGCGATGGCGGCCTCGGCGAACTCGTGGCCGTCGACCCGCTGGCCGGGAAACGCCACGAACAGCCCGCCGGCGGACACCGCGCGCGAGTCGAATTCGACGGTGCCGGTGACGACCGTCGCCGGGTCGGCCTCGGCAAGGCTGCCGCCGGTCGCGGTCGCCACCTCCGCGAGGGTCAGGGGAATCACGTCCGGCCTTCCTTGGTCGCCAGCGCCTGGGCCAGCTCGACCCGGTCGTCAAACGGATGGATGACGCCAGCGATCTCCTGGCCCTGCTCATGGCCCTTGCCAAGGAGCGCGATCACGTCTCCGGGGACGGCGATGGCGACCGCGTGGGCGATCGCGGACCGGCGATCGGGAATCTCCGTCGTGGTCACGCCGACCACGGAGGCGGCGGCGCCGAGCACGTCCGCCCGGATCCTGGCCGGGTCCTCGGTCCGCGGATTGTCATCGGTGACGATCACGGTATCCGCCCCGCCCGCCGCGTAGGCGCCCATGAGCGATCGTTTGCCGCGGTCCCGGTCCCCCCCGGCCCCGAGCACACAGATGATCCGGCGGCCGGGGGGCGGAGCCGCGAGCGGAGCGTCGCCGTCGCCCGCCATCATCCGCAGGGCGTCCAGGACGTCCTTGATCGAATCAGGTTTGTGGGCATAGTCCACGATGCCGATGATCCCGGTGGGGCTGTCCACCCGCTCCATCCGGCCGGTGGCCGCCGGGCAGGTGGCGACGGCGGCTCCCGCGACCGCCGGTTCGACCCCCACCGCGGTGAGCGACGCGATGGCCAGCAGGGCGTTGGCGACGTTGTGGGCGCCGGGCAGGCCGACGCCCGCCGGCACCCGGATGCCCCCTGGGCCGTTGGCGGTGAAGCGCTGGGTGTAGCCGCTCAGGATGATGTCCGTGGCGTACCAGTCGGCGTCGGGGCCGCCGGGTGGGGTGTAGGTCTGTGTGCCCGGCCGGACCAGGCGGGCGCCCGAGGGGTCTGCCAGGTTGACGATCTCCGTCGCGCAGCGGCCGTCGAACAGCCGGGCCTTGGCCTCGAAGTACTCGTCGAGATCTGCGTGAAAATCGAGATGGTCGGTGCCGAAGTTGGTGAACCCCCCGACGGCGAACCGCACCCCGCCGAC
This sequence comes from Dactylosporangium sp., assembly GCA_013041765.1. GTDB lineage: Bacteria > Actinomycetota > Actinomycetes > Mycobacteriales > Micromonosporaceae > JABDRL01. The sequence continues at coordinate 3,596 of JABDRL010000345.1, forward strand.
CCGGCCGAGGACCAGGGCATGGCTGGAGACCTCCAGCACGATCGTCCGGATGCCGTGTTCCAGCGCGACGGCCAGCAGGGCGTGCAGATCGGTGGCCTCTGGCGTGGTCCGGGCGCTGGCGATGACCAGGTCCCCGAGGCGGGTCTCGATCGTGCCGACCAGGCCCGGCCGTTCCCCCGCGGCCCGCAGCCCGGCCGCGATGAGATACGCGGTCGAGGTCTTGCCGGCCGTGCCGGTGATCCCGATGACGCGCAGGCGCCGGGTGGGCTCCCCGTAGATCCGGTCGGCGGCCGGACCCAGCGCGGCCCGGGGGTCGGGCACGACGATCGCCGGTAGTCCGCTGCCCGCCGCGAGGGTGGCCCCCGCGGCGTCGGTCAGCAGGGCCACGGCTCCGGCCGCCCGCGCGGCCTCGGCGAACTGGGCCCCGTGGTACCTGGCCCCCGGCAGCCCCGCGTAGCAGTCGCCCGGACGCACCTCGCCGCTGGCATGGGTGATACCGGTGACCTCGATGGGTGGGGGAACCGGAGCGCCGAGCAGCGCCGCCACCTGTGGCAGCGGGACGGACGGCAGGTTCCGAGGGCGCGGATAGCCGGACACGGGGCTAGACCATACCCGCCCGGCATGCCCGGCCGGCGTAAGGCGGGGACATGTGGCTCATGGGTACACCGAGAACGTCGGCGGGGTCGTCCCGGTCGGCGGAACCTGGTACTTGCCCAGCACGAACGACATCATGTCGCGGAAGGCCGGTGCGCAGATCGTGCCGCCACCGCCGACGGGCACGTGGGCGACGACGGCGATGACGAAGCGGGGCGCGTCCGCGGGGGCCATGCCGATGAACGAGGCGACGTTGCCCGGCGCGTACCCGCCGTTCTGCGGGTACAGGCCGGTGCCGGTCTTGCCGGCCACCCGGTAGCCGTCGATCGCGGCGCTCCGGCCGGTCGCGTTGTCCAGGGTGGTCACGGCCTCCATCATGAACCGCAGGTCCCGAGCGTGCTCGGCGGAGATCACCCGCCGGTGCTCCCCCGCCGGCGTGGCCTTCTTCTTGCCGTCCGGGCCGATGGTGGCGCGCACGATCCGTGGCGGCATCCACACCCCGCCGTTGGCGATGGCGGCGTAGGCCGCGGCCATCTGGATCGCGGTGACCGCGACGCCGTCGCCGATGGGGATGGAGCCGTAGCTCGACCCCGTCCATTCCTCCGGTGGCAGGAGTTGGCCGGAAGACTCGTTGGGCAGTCCCTCACCGGTCACCGTGCCGAGGCCGAACCGCCGCTGGTACTCGTACAGCTTCTCCTTGCCGAGCAGATCGGCGATCTTGATCGTACCGACGTTGGAGGACAGCGCCAGGATGCCGGGCAGGGTCATCGCCGTGCCGGGCCGCTGGCGGTCGTGGTCGGTGTAGGTCGTGTCCCCCTTGGTGATGGACGGGCCGACGACGACCGGCGCGTCCGCGGTCAGCACGTTCTCCTCCAGCGCCGCCCCGACGACCAGCGCCTTGTGGACCGATCCGGGGTCGTAGACGATCTCGGTGCAGGCGTCGCGCCGTTGCCTGGCCGAGGTGTCCATCGGGTTGGCCGCGTCGTAGGTCGGGTAGCTGGCCTGGGCGAACACCTCGAACGTCCGGGTGTCCAGCACGACGGCGCAGGCGAAGGTCGCCCGCGCCTGCTGCGCCCGCTGGGTCAGCATCGACTGCACGGTGTGCTGCAGATCGCGGTCGATGGTCAGTTGCAGGGAGCTTCCCGGGCGCGCGGAGACCGTGTGGGTGTACCCGCCGGGGATCTCCCTGGCGAGCGTGCTGTCACCGATCTCGAACGTCCGGGAGCCGTCGACGCCTCGCAGCGCGTCGTCGTAGCCGGCCTCGACGCCGGCCAGGCCGATCTGGTCGCTCTTCCGGGTGAATCCCAGCACGTTGGCGGCCAGGTCGTGGTTGGGAACGTCCCGTCGCTCGTCGCGGCCGGTGTCGATACCGGACAGGCCGAGGGCGTCCACCTCCTTGCCGATGCTGGCGTCGACGCCCCTGGCCAGGTACTCGAACCGCGCGGACTCGCCGTTGGCCCGCTGGTGCGGCACGATCCGGTTGAGGATGTCCGAACGGCTCACGCCGACCTTGCTCAGCACCGCGAACAGCCTGGTCGCCGTCTCCTCCGGGTTCTGGACCTGGGTCGGGTCGGCGGAGACGTACCTGGCGTCGACGCTGTGCACCAGGATGGCACCGTCGCGGTCGTAGATGGTGCCCCGGGAGGCCGGCAGCTCGACGGTCTTCAGCCGGTCGGTCAGGCCCTGGTGGGCGTACGCCTTGGCATCGGTGAGCTGGATCTGCACCAGCCTGCCGGCGACCACCGTGAACAGGGCGAGGACCAGGACGGTCGCGAGGCGCAGCCGCCGCTTGGGCTCGCCGAGCCGGGGCGGCTTGCGGCGGCGCGACGGGGGTCTCGGC
>JABDRL010000363.1 GCA_013041765.1 Dactylosporangium sp.
ATTCGGCCGCGACCTCAGGGCTCTGCCCCCATCGCCACCTCCACGCGGGTCGGATCGCCAGCGATCGTTGGTACTTCGGCATCAGCTCAGCGTCCTCGAACGGCAGCTGCACGGCGAGCGGCCCCGGTCCGCCTCGGCCGACCGGGTGTTTCTGGTCCACCCCGGCCCATGGCTCCCACCCGGCCCCGCCGTGGCCTCAGGCCACACACGTGCGATCGGTTTCTCGGACACTTTCTCGCGCAGCAGCGGCCTCAGCTATCGGCGTCACGAGCGGTGACAGCCCTCATGCCGGCTGACAACTCCGTCCGGATCGGGCCGGCCATGGCGAGGCCGATCGCGTTGGCGTAGGCGCGCGCCGCGGCCTCGGTCCACCGGCTGCTGTCGGCCAGTTCGCGAGAGGCGAGACCCGGGCTGAGCCGCCGGGTGTCGAAACGCACCGTGCCCACCACGGCCCCCATGGCATCGCGCACCGGCGCCGACCGGAGGGTGAGCGCCTGGTCATCTACCGCTCCGGGCGCCTCGGCGTGCAGCGCCGGGATCGACGCGCCCTCCGTGGTGACCGTGGAGGACAGGTTGATGATGTCGATGAGCCGGAGGCTCCATCCCGGTCCGGCCGGGTGGCCGGTCGCCAGCAGTCCTTCGGCGACCGCGGCCACCGCCTCCGCCGCCGGTCCGGCCGGGTCCGGCCGGGGTGCTCTAGCGACACCAAGTCGAAGGTCCGGGGGTACCACCGGGCCGAGTTCGTCGCCGCAGACTCGGCAATGATGCGTTGCCGGGGACGGCGGCAGGCAGCGGTCAGCCGGCCGCCGTCCCCGGCCCACCCGCTCGGCGGTTCCGGGACAGCCACCACAGCCCGACGACGGCGGCGATCAGCCCCGCCACGGACAGACCACACAGCGCCAGCGTCCACCATGGCGGGTCGACGTGCAGCAGCGGGGCCCTTCCGACCGACGGGAACGGGGACGGGGACGGGGACGGGAACAGTGCCGGGGACGGGGACGGGGCCACGGGGTCCAGCCAGGACAGCAGCTCCATCGGGTGCTCCTCAGACGTTCAGCACGAGAAACCGGACGCGCATACCAGCATCTGGAACGGATACATGTCAACCTCAATGTACGGCCAAGCCGAGAAGATGCCGACCTCGCTGCCGTTGAGTGTCGAACTTCCCCAGTTGAGTCCGATCAACCGCACGTCGTTGGTGGAGGGGGTGTTGGTGACCTCGAAGATCGGGCCGCCGGAGTCGCCCGGCTTGGACGAGTACCACGCGGCGTACTGACATGGCAGGTAGACGTTGGGCTCGTCCGCGACGCCGACGCGGAAGCAGGTGACCGCGAGCGCACCCTTGCTGCGGCCGGAGGTGCGGCCGATGGCCGTGACCGTTCCACCGGTGGGCGTGCCCACGCTGGTGATGCGATAGGTGTCGGTACCGTTCCACGACGCTGAGCCGGCAGTTTGCACCGGACGGGCAGGCGTAGGTGGCGTTGTCCCACGGGTCGCCGGTGAAGAGCGGCGGGTCGTAGGCCTCGTAGGCGAATCGGTCATCGGTGAAGAAGACCGAGCCGAGTGGGATCGACGGCTGCCAGTAGTAGGTGCCGTCGGTGGTGCCGCGGTTCTCTGAGCAGTGGGAGTTGGTCAAGATTCCGGGGGCGGGAGCCGACGCGTTGGTGATGTCGACTACCACGCCGAGGGTGCAGTTGTAGACGTTGAAGATGGTGCCGATATCACCGATGATCGGTGCGGCGTACTGGATCTGCTGACCGCCGACGAGCGGGCGCCGATTGTCCTGCAGCGTCGTTGACGGGAGCGTGGCCTCGACGACCAGCAACGCGTCTGCCGGAATGCCAACCTGGGTGGCGTAGGCCCGCACGGCCGTCTCCCGGCGGGTGGGGTCATCCACGCCTACGACCACGGCGTTGCGCCGCTCGTCGAGATCGGTCAGCACCACGCCGTCCAGACCGAACACGCCGGTGAGGGCGTCGTGCCACCGGTTGAGATCGGCGAACGCATAGTCGACGCTGGAGACGGTCACCCGTTCGGCCGACCTGACGAGTGCGGCGACGGGCACCCCCAGCGTCTCCGTCGCGGTAGCGTCCCGCAACGCGGCGATCACGTCGGTGGGTGTCGCTTTCGCCTCGGCCCCGTCGGCGGTAATCGCAACAGTGACGACGGTGCCACCGGTCGCCTCGTCGGCCCACACCCCGGCGAACTCCGGGGCCCCGGATGTGGCCTCGGTGACACCCAGCATCCGGACGTCCTGCGGGCCGAGTCCGCGACGACGGCCGCGATCCAGCAGGTCAGCGAGGCTGACCTGCGGCTTCAGACCGCGATTGCCGCAGCGCGGGAGCAGGCGGCCCAATGCCATGTCATTGTCGGATCGCAGCAGTATCCTCCGACCCTGGTCTCGCCTTGTACGAAGGGCGGCGATCCTCCAGACGCGGGCTCGCGGTCGGACCGTGAGACCGCGGGCACGATCGCTGACTGGGTTCGTCGGTCCGCCCTGCGGCTGCCGGTTCGGCCTGGGGCAGGGGGCCAACCCATGGGCTGCTCGCCGACGCCGAGGGGCGGCCGATCGACGCGCCGGAGTTCACCACCGCTGACGGGCCGCTGCGCAGTGGACGGGTGGGCCTCGGCCAGGCAGGGGCTTCGGGACGGCTGGCATGCCCGCACGCAGGCCACTCGCGAGCACGTGGAGGCACACGCCGCCGCGATGCTTCGCCGTCCGGGAGCACCAACAGCCGCGGTCCTGATCATCAACAAGGCGACGTGCGTCAGCAGGGGCGAGTACGTCGGCTGTGCTGAGGTACTTTCGGACATGTTGCCGGTCGGGACGCGGATGGCGGTATATGTCTCTGACGGGACGAAGGTTCGTCTGTCGAAGATCTGCCAGGGGACCGGGGAGGGGATCGCGCCGTGAACTTCGTTGTCTCGTGGGACGGGCCGAGTGAGGACGAGCCGGACCGGGGTTCCGAGGTTTCGGTTGAGGATGTTGACGATCTGGGCGCTGTCCTCGATCGGGTCGCCGCGCAGGCGGCCCGAGACGGCCTGGCCTATGCGGTCCAGATTCACCAACCGGGGTGTCACGGCGCTGTGCTGTTCGGTATTGGGCATGCGCATCGGTCGTTTCTCGACGGGCTGGATCGCGGTCAGCCCCACGGGACCGGTGACCGTTTCGCGGTCGACACTGGGACTCCGGCCATCACGGAGGATCTCGCGTTCGACGTCTACGGAGACTGGTCCGAGATGCCGCCGGAACGCACCAGGATCACCCCGACCCTGGCGTATCGGGCCGCCGAGGAGTACATCCGAACTCGGAAGCGGCCGACCTGCGTATCGTGGATGTGAGACCGTGGGTTTTCTGCTTGCTGGCGAGATGGCCGCGTCGTGACGGGCGTCATGGCCTGGAACGGGCCCAGCGCGCAGGAATCGGGGCGGGGCTACGCGGTGGCCGTGGCCACGACAGCGGGCCTCGACGCCGCGCTCGACCGGGTGGAAACCCAAGCCGCTGAGGAAAAACTGCCCTATGCCGTGCAGGTCTACCGCACCGACGCCCCGGGAAGCGTCATGGCCGGCCAGCGTCCAACCGGCCTGTCCTGGCAACGACCATAGGGCGCCGGGTCCGCCGCTGGCAATGCCGAGAGCATCCGTCGTGGCCGCAACGCGGGTCAACCAGCTCGGTCATCTGCATCAATCAATGGCATGAGATGTGGTCATACCGAAACTCCGCGCGGTTTCCAACGAGAAAACTCGCGCGGTTCCGCACGGCGACGAAAGCGCTCATGAACGCGCGGGATTGAACACCGTCTTCCCGCACGTCACGCCATGAACACATTTCGGATATGCGGCACCGACCCATAGTACCTATGAAACCCTGACGGATTATTCGCCGACTCCGCCGCACGCCGAACGGTGGCCGTCATCGGCGAACCAGCCCTCTCGACCATACACAGATCATCCACCGCACTCCCCCATGCACCGATCGTCATCGCGATCGCGAGGTCGAGCGACCATGCCTTCATCCAGGGACGATGGACTCGGCTGGAGTCCACGCCGACGCTGACGTCGAGGTGTGCGGTGCGTCCCTGACGCGCCCGACAGCCGCATGCGGCACCGGAGGTGCCAGCCGCGACGATTGCGCGCCGGCACACCGACGACACCGGCAGGGCACGCCCGGCGTGCCGCACACCCCAACGGGCACCGTTCCATGCGATCGGTCAGGTGGGACGAACGGACGACGCGCGTGCCACCGCCGTGCCCGAGCCGGGGTTCACGCCGAACCGGGGTTCACGCCGAACCGGTACTCGTGGCGGGCACGGTCAGGGCATCACGAAGGTCGCCGGCCTCGGGACGGTTCCGCTCGGCCGCCGGAACGGCCGCCATCACATGCCGGGCGGTCTCCAAGACCATCGAGCACCGCTGGGACGCGGGCAGCGTCGTGACGATGCCGTGGGCATGATGAACGCCTTCGCAGACATCGTGCTGGTGCAGCAGCGTCAGTGCCTGGTGAGCCGTACCTGCGCGCAGCCTCCAGCCAGCTCGTCAAGATACAACGCGATCGTGGGCGTCCTCGGGGCCCCGGGAACCGCCAAGGTAGCTAGCCACGAAGCTCTCGGCATGCCGCAGCCGGGTCTCCGACCAGCCATGGATCGATCGGGCGTCGTCGCTGACCCGTGCGAGTTGCCGAGCGCAATGTCGATCCGTTGGCCGTCGCCATGGTTGATTGCCAACCGCGACGTTGCCGGCCGGCGCCGTGGTTCGGGTTCCTCC
>JABDRL010000370.1 GCA_013041765.1 Dactylosporangium sp.
GCCGAGACCACGGCGACCAAGTTCGCGGAGGCCTGGCTCAACCACACGAACGCCACCGCCGAGCAGTGGCAAGCGGGGATGGCACCCCACATGACCGCGGCCCTGGCTGCGAAGTTCGCCGATACCGACCCTGCCCGCGTCCCCGCCAGCACGATCGAGGGGGAAACCACCCTGGTCGTGCGGGATCCGATGCTTGTCGAGGCTACGATCCCACTCGATGTCGGGACGCTCCGCCTACGCTTGGTGGTCGCAGGTGAGCAATGGAGAGTTGACTGGGTTGACTGGGAGCGTCCGACATGAACGGTCTACCGGGCACACGCCGACGCCGACCACTCGCCATCGTGGTACTCGTAACGCTGTCGCTGCTGCTGTGCTGCGGCGGCGGTGCCACTGCGGCCGTTCTTGCCGCCTCCTACTTCTTCACGAACCTTGGCACGCAGGAGGATTCGTTCAGTTTCGACTGCGGGGTGAACGGCGACCGCATTGACCCCAATACCGACCTGCCGAGACTGGCGTCCCTGGGCGAGCAGCAGATGCGGAACGCCGCCGTGATCATCCTGGTCGGGCAACGCATGAACGTTCCCCCGCGGGGCTGGGTCATCGCGATCGCCACCGCCATGCAGGAGTCGTGGTTGCGCAATCTGCCGCACCTCGGCGCCAAAAACGATCATGACTCGATCGGGCTGTTCCAGCAGCGTCCCGACGCCGGTTGGGGCACGCCGGAACAGATCCTGAATCCCGAATACGCCGCTCGAAAATTCTATGAGAGCCTCCTCCGGATCCCGGGATGGACCGACCTGCCGCTGACCGTGGCCTCGCAGAAGGTCCAGATCAGTGCCTTCCCCGATGCGTATGCCAAGCACGAGCCCCTCGCCACTCAGGTCGTCAATCTGCTGACCAGCGGAGCGGCTCGGGCCATCGGAGCCATATCCGAACTTCAATGCGTCAGCTTCGACGACGTAGCCGCTTCCGGGTGGACGTCGCCGCTCAAGGGCCCAATCGTGTCCAGGTTCCGAACGGCGGCCAGGCCCAATCACAACGGGACTGACATTTCGGCGGCGAAAGGCGCGGAGCTTCGGTCGGCCTCCGCCGGCACCGTTGTCAGGGTACGCTGCAACGCCGTGGGACCCGACGGCTCCGACTGGGGCTGCTACCGCGACGGCGGGACCAACGTCCGAGGCTGCGGATGGTACGTCGACATCATGCACGCCGGTGGCATCATGACCCGGTACTGCCACCAGGTACGGCAGCCCAGAGTCACGGTCGGGCAACAGGTCCGTGCCGGTGAGTTGATCGGCTGGGTCGGCTCGACCGGGCATTCCTCCGGCCCTCATCTGCACTACGAGGTACATACCGGCGGAGATCGAAGCGCCGCGGGCGCGGTCGACCCCGTTCCGTTCATGCAGCGCGTTGGCGCACCACTCGGGAAGACGACATGAGCTGGGATTCCTTGGAGGCATCCGGTGAATAGCCCAGATGACCTTCCAGACTGGGATCTTGACGAGCAGATCAGGATTCCCGCTTCCGTCGTGCCGATGCCGGCGGCAGCCCACGGCAGTCCGCGCGGGCGGCGAGTCATGGTTGGGGTTCCCGGCCTGGGATGGCGCGGTGATCTTCGCGGCGATTCCCCGGTCGTTCAGGGCAGCCGAACCTACGTGCCTGTTCTGCCGGAAATTGAGTGGTATCGCGCCGAGGCCGAGCGGGTCGAGGTCTTCGCACCACTTGTGCCAATTGATCGCGTGTGGGTGGAAAGTATCGAGCACTCCCCCGATGGGCCGCCGTCAAGCATTGATCTGATCTCTCGTCTTGTTTCGCTGGACACACCCGCAAAACGCACCCCCGTGGCGGCCCGCGATTCCATCAACCTCACCGGCAAGCGGCTCATCCAGACTCCGGCCGCCAACGAGACGCTCCCGAGCGACCGTCGCGACCTGCGCGCGGTCACGGAGCCCTACACCAGTGCCGACGGCGACATCTGCGTCCGGGTTTCCGGAGAGCTTGACTGGTACCGCTGGGCGTGGAGCGGACAAGCCCCGCGAACGCTCAAGGTTCCCATTCACCTACTTTGGGTTGAATAGCCTCAATTATTCGATTTTGTGTGCGCCGCACACCCGCCATCCGGATTCATTGACCAAAGAAAACCGCCAGCGCTCTGGGGTGCTCTCTGAAATTGAAGTCCTTCTCTGAATCTTCGCGTCTACAACAGATTCATCGCCTCTGATTGTCTCGCTGAACTCGCTCACCACAAATTGGAACCTAATATTCCTCTCTTGCTCCCACGAGGTCAGCCAGCTCATCATTGATTCAATTTCTTCCAGCTCCGGAGAACGGCAGACATACCGTCCTGCCGCTTCAGAATCCCGATTGTTCAGCGCCGCTTCAACGTAGAAGCGAACCACTGTTTTCGGATCACGCGAATCCGCCTGTTCCTGGAGGACATAGAAGGTTCCGATCCCGACAGCACCGAGCATCATACAAGCAGCGAGGACGATCAGAAGTACCGAGCGAGCATGCCAGACCTTCGGCAACTCGGCCTTGGAGTCCTTCGGCTGCGGCTGGGGCCGATCGGCCGTTCCAACGGCGGGTTCGGCAGGTTCCTCAGGCTCGGTAGGCTCGGTAGGCTCGGCGACCAGATCATCGGCAGGGGGAGAATCGGCTGCTGCCGGGGTGGCCACTCCGAATTCCAATGGCGAGTCTTCGTCCGGCGTAGGGTATCGGCGCGCCTGCGGGATCGCGGGTGCGCGGGCGGCCAACGGATCGACGGGGTGCGACGGCTCCACGACATCGACGGTATCGCGCCCGTCGCGGGGCGCGAAACGCCGCGCCGGTCCTGGCCGGAAGAGTCCTTGGCGATCTTCCTCGAACGGAGCGGTGGGCTCTTGCATCCACCAAGGACTGCGTTACGGTTCCGACAGGAGAAGGACGGGCGCACCTGGCGTTGAGGAACACATGGGGGGCGCGATGGCGAGGCTCCGGGCACGGCTGGCTCGAGCCGCGCTGCTGCACCAGCAGGCGGTCGCGGCAGCCGGTGCCGCCGCGCGGCTGGTCCGGGACCACAGCCCCATCGGCGCGGCCACCGATCAGCACGCCGAGCAGCGTGCCCTGGCCGCACGGTTGCGGGCGCTGGCCACGAAACTCGCCCCCGGTTGGCTGCACGCCCCGCTGGACGCGATGCCCCCGACCGCCCCGCTGGGCGGGGTCACGCTGCCGACGTTCGTCGGTGTCGGGCATGCCCATCCGCTGGACGACACCAGTTTTCCCGTTCTCGTCCCGCTCCTGCGGGCAGGACACGTCGCCATCGATGGCGACGCCCGTGACCCCCGGGTCGCGGGTCTGTTGCGCGCGCTGGCACTGCGCCTGCTGACGGCTACGCCACCAGGCTCACTACGGATCCAGGTCGTCGACTGCGCCGATGCCGGCACCACCTTGGCGCCGTTCTCCGACGCGTTGTCGGCACCGGTCGTCACCGAGCAGAGGGGCTTCCGGACGCTTCTCGCCGAGGCGGAGCGCTGGATCGCCGTCCGCTCAGACGCGGGTGTTCCCGCCATGCTGCTGATCATCGCGTCGTTGCCAGAGCTGACCGACGGTACCGACCTCGCCCGGATCGCGGCTCTGGCCAAGGCGGGCCCAGCGGGGCGGCTGCACATCATCGCCGCTGGTTGGCCTCCGCCCCCGCTGACGGCGGAAACGACGCAACGCCCGCTGCCGCACTGCACGCAGATCGCGCTGCGCAATCCGTATGCCTGGGTCGGCGACCCACCAGGCGCGACCTTCTCGGCGAACCGCACCGGTCCGGGCCGCCTGAACGCGCCCATCGAGCTGGACCGGGATCCCCCGCTGGCCCTCGTCCGGCGGGTCTGTGAGCAGCTCCAGGCCACGCCGGAGCCGGAATCGCCAGCCGGTACCCCCTGGCTGCCCGTGCCGGATGAGCCCGCCCCATCGGCATGGCGCGACTATGTCCTGGCCGCGCAGCGCCTTGACTCGGTGCGGCAAGAGTCCACAGCCATCGTCGCCGAACACGCCGCGGTCCATGCGGCGGTGGCGGAGGACCTCGCTGGACTGCGGGCCAGGCTGGCCGAACAGGCTACCCGCCTCGGGGACACCGCAGCCGCTGCCGGGCTGCCCCCTCCGCCGCTATCGCCGGGTCACTCGCTGGCCTGCGCGGGTTGGGAGGCCCTCGGGCGGGCGAATGCCCTCCCCGGCACGGTGGCATCGGCGATCCGGGGGGCGCATGCCCTGATCGGAGAGGCGGATTCCGCCCTGGCCGACGATGCCCGCAGCCACTGGTGGTCGCTGTGGGGCTTCGTCGCAATGGCCGCCGCGGTCGCAACGGCGTTGCTCGCTGGTACGGGGGCGATCGTGCTGATCACCCGGGAGGGTGGCCCCTAGCGGCCGGTGGGGGTGGCCGGTCAGCCACGCATGATAAGGCTCATCGCCTCGGCACGGGTCTTGGCGTTGTCTCTGAGCGCTCCACGCACCGCTGAGGTCACCGTCGTGGCTCCGCCCTTGCGAATGCCGCGCATGCCCATGCACAGGTGCTCGCATTCGACGACGATGATCACGCCACGCGGTGTCAGTTTCGCCATGAGGACATCGGCGATCTGGGAGGTCAGGCGTTCCTGGACCTGTGGCCGACGGGCGAAGACCTCCACGAGCCGGGCGAGCTTGGAGAGACCGGTGATCCGCCCATCGTGCCCGGGCAGGTATCCCACGTGGGCCACGCCGTGGAACGGCAGCAGATGGTGCTCGCAGAGGCTCATGACCTCGATATCGCGGACTAGAACCAGTTCATCATGGTTCGCCTCGAACGTCGTGGTTAGCACTAGTTCCGGATCGACGCGCAGCCCGGAGAACAGCTCGGCATAGGCCCTCGCGACCCTGGCGGGTGTCTGGACCAAGCCGTCCCGGTCCGGATCCTCACCGATCGCGATGAGGATCTCCCGAACAGCCGCCTCGATCCGCGGAAGGTCCACGGCCTTCTCAACGGGAACGCCGCCCAGCCTGCCGTTGATCAGTCGAGCCGCGACCTCGTCGAGTTCCCCGCCGCCGGTGTCGTCGTACTCCGGCTCGGTACAGCTGTGCCCCGCCCCGGGGACCCGGGGCGGGGCCTGCCGCGATATCTCGGTCAGCGGGCACCATCCGGATTGGTGTCCCCAGCGGGGGCCGCCCGGATCGGTTCTTTCTCGCCACCGGAGGCGCGCCCCGAACCGCCCGTTGCCGCGGCACCCGGTCCCGTTGCGTCGGCCAGCGTCGGTCGCTTCGTCAACGCGGTGTCTCGGCGCCCGTTGGCGTTGAACGGCGCCATCGGTGGACGCTTGACCACCCGCTCACAGATGCGCGCCATGTCAGCTTGGGAAATGGTTTCCTTCTCGAACAGCTCCGCGACAATCGCGTCCAGAACATCGTGGTATTCGACCAGGATTTCCCATGCTTCGTCGTGCGCCAGCTCGATCAGCGCGCGCACCTCTGTGTCGATCTCCGCGGCGACCTTCTCCGAGTAGTCCCGCTCGTGCCCCATGGTGCGGCCGAGGAACGGCTCTCCGTCGGTCTGCCCATACTTGACGGCACCGAGCTTGGCACTCATGCCGTACTCCGTGACCATGGCTCGCGCCAGCGACGTGACCTTCTCGATGTCGTTGCCGGCCCCGGTGGTCGGCTCGTGGAAGATCAGCTCTTCGGCGGCCCGGCCGCCCAACGCGTAGGCCAGAGTGTCGATCATTTCGGACCGCGTCTGGGTGTACTTGTCCTCGGTCGGCAGCACCAGGGTGTGCCCGAGCGAGCGTCCACGAGACAGGATCGTCACCTTGTGCACCGGCGCCGAATGCGGCAATGCCCATGCGACCAGCGCGTGACCGGCCTCGTGATAGGCGGTGACCTGTTTCTCTTGGTCACTCATCACCCTGGTGCGGCGTTCGGGACCGGCGATCACGCGATCAATCGATTCTTCCAGGAATTCGTTGGTAATCGCCCGCTTGTCGTTCCGGGCGGTCAGCAACGCGGATTCGTTGATGACGTTGGCGAGGTCAGCGCCGGTGAATCCCGGCGTACGTCGGGCAACCGCATCAAGATCAACATCGGGGGTGAGCGGTTTCCCCTTGGCGTGAACCCGAAGGATGGCCTTGCGCCCCTCCATGTCGGGCCGGTCCACGGCGATCTGGCGGTCGAACCGCCCGGGACGCAGCAGCGCGGGATCGAGGATGTCCGGACGGTTCGTCGCCGCGATCAGGATGACCCCGCCCTTGGTGTCGAACCCGTCCATCTCAACCAGCAACTGGTTGAGGGTCTGCTCGCGCTCGTCATGCCCGCCGCCCAGACCGGCGCCCCGGTGACGGCCGACGGCATCGATCTCATCGACGAACACGATCGCCGGTGCGTTCGCCTTGGCCTGCTCGAACAGGTCCCGAACCCGGGAAGCACCGACACCGACGAACATCTCGACGAAATCCGAGCCAGAGATCGAGTAGAACGGCACCCCGGCCTCGCCCGCCACCGCCCTGGCCAGCAGGGTCTTTCCAGTTCCCGGCGGGCCGTAGAGCAGGACGCCCTTGGGAATCTTCGCCCCCAGGGACTGGTACTTCCCCGGAGCCTGCAGGAAGTCCTTGATCTCGTGCAGCTCCTGAACCGCTTCCTCGGAACCCGCCACGTCGGCGAAGGTGGTCTTCGGCGTGTCCTTGGAGATGAGCTTGGCCTTGGATTTGCCGAAGTTCAGCACCCGGGAGCCGCCGCCCTGCATCTGGGACATGAACAGCAGTAGGAGGATGACCAGGAGGGCAACCGGCAGGAGGTTGAGCAGGAGGGCGACGAGGATGCTGTCCTCGGTGACGTTGGTGTTGTAGCCCTTGGGGAGCTTGCCAGCCTTCTGCAGGTCATCGACCTCCTTCTGGAGGTCGCCAGCGCTTTCCGCTGGGTACTGAGTCTCGATCTTGTTGGTCTGCTCACCCTTGACTTTGATCTTTGATTCAAGATCAAGTTTGAGCGTCTGCTCTTTGTCTTCGATCAGCACCTTCTTGGCGTTGCCGGAGCGCAACTCCGCGAAGGCCTGAGATGTATCGACCCGAGCGTAGTTCGGGCCGGACGTCAGAAAGGAACTCAACGCGATCGCACCGACGATCGCGATAAGGATCCAGACCACCGGGCGGCGGAAGAAACGGGTACGTTCCATGCTGTTGTCGAGCGCTTGGCGCCCGGCCCCTCCTGATCCGTCAGACCGTCCACGACGGGCAGCCCACCCACCCGCACGCCTTCGAGACGCCGACATGGCGGCTCGACCATTCGACGGTACACCGTGGCACGCACCGCTGCGGATCGTCGTCCTAGGGGAAGGCAGCCGCGTCGGCACTTTCGGTCATCTCAGAAGGTAACGAAGAATACCAACAACGTATTCCAGGACCGGGCCGCACCTCCCCGTCAGGGGGTGTTGTAGGCCGAGGGCTTCAGCACTCCGACAAACGGCATCTCACGGTAACGCTCACGGTAATCAAGCCCATACCCCACGACGAAGTCGTTGGGCAGGTCGAACCCGACATACTTCACTGGAACCTGCACCTTGATGGCCGCCGGCTTTCGCATCAGCGCGACGACGTCCACGGAGGCCGCAGACCGAGTCTTGAGGTACTTCAGCAGCCAGGACAGCGTCAGACCCGAGTCGACGATGTCCTCGATCACGAGAACGTCGCGACCGGCGATCTCCCGGTCGAGGTCCTTGAGGATCCGCACGACGCCCGACGAGGTCGTGCCCTGCACGTATGACGACACGGCCATGAACTCCAACTCGACCGGGGGACCGTACCTGCCGAGTACCCTGGCGAAGTCGGCCATGAACATGACCGCGCCCTTGAGAACCCCGACGAGCAGCAGGGACTCGGCGTCGGCGTAGTCCGCCGCGACGAGCTTGGCCAGTTCCTCGGTCTTCTCCCTGATCTGCTCCTCGGTCAGGATCACGCGGTCGATGCCAGCGCTGTGCCAAGTGGCGTCGGACATGAGGCAAGCGTGCCCCACGCCAGATGACGAACCGGCATCGGGGCGGCACAGTGTCAGATCCGTCTCCGGCGGGACGGCCAGACGCAGCCCCCGGGCTACCGAACGGTCGTGCCCGGCGGGGGCACCGCGGCCAGCCGACCGGTCTCCCGCCCGACCCGGATGCCCCCGGGCAGGGCCACGTGTCCCTGCCCCCGCCAAGCCGTCACCAGCGCGTCGAGCGCGTCAACGTGCCGGGAGGACAGGTCGGCACCCCGGGCCCCGAGTCCGAGACTCCACTGGTGCAGCACCCGGCGTCGAAGCGCGGTCGGCAGTTCGGCAAGGCCCGAGGCGGACAGGGCTCCCCCCGCCGTCGAGACCCGTTCCGCGGCGGATGCGGCCGCCGCATCCAGGTACTCCACATCGACGGCGATCATCTGTGCGGTACGGGCAAGGTTGGCCACGACGCCGGCCCCGAGCGCCTCGACCAGTACGGGTAGTGCCTGTCGGACCCGGACCCTGGCGAACGCGGGATCGGCGTTGTGCGGATCTTCCCACGGTTCAAGCCCGCCGACGCCACCAGCCGCGTCCCCGTCACCGGCGGCGCCGGCAGCGCAGGCCGCCCTCGTCTGGGCCCGGGAGACCGCCAGCAGCGGTCTCAGGAACGGCACCCCGTCGATCAGCCTCCGTTCGGGCATTCCCGCGAGCCCCCGGGGGCCGGAGCCCCGGGCCAGAGCGAGCAGCACCGTTTCCGCCTGGTCCTCACGGGTATGCCCGAGCAG
Source organism: Dactylosporangium sp. (assembly GCA_013041765.1). Classification (GTDB taxonomy): domain Bacteria; phylum Actinomycetota; class Actinomycetes; order Mycobacteriales; family Micromonosporaceae; genus JABDRL01. The sequence goes on from JABDRL010000370.1 coordinate 8,739, forward strand.
GACGGCGCCGGCACCCGCCCGGCGCGCCGCGTCGACCATCGCGGCGTAGCGGGCGGTCCGGGCCGTCGCCTCCGGCCCCTGGCCACCGGGGCCGGCCTGGGCGTCCACGGTCAGCCCGAGCACCGGCCCGAATCCCACCCGCTCGGCCCAACTGATGATGTTGGCAGCCCGCTGTCCGGAGCCTTCCTGGAGCTGATGGTCGACGGTGACCAGTCCGCACCCCAGACCCAGCCGGGGTGCGACGAATCTGGTGGCGAGCGCCAGCGCCAGCGAGTCAGCCCCGCCGGAGCAGGCGACCAGCACCAGCCGTGGCCCGTTGCCGACCTGCCTGATCAGGCACCGTCGGATCGCGACCCGCAGGGCCGCGACCGGCCGCGGCGGCGCTGGCACGGGTCAGTCGACCGAGCCGTCCGCCGGGGCTGCGGCGCCCTGGCGGCGGTCGGTGGAACCGTGCACCCGGGTGACCCAGGCCTCCGGGCGGCTGAGTTCAGTCAACCGGGGCAGGGTTAGCGGTGACTGCCACACCGTGTTGAACCCGTCCATCCCGACCAACTCGACAACACCCCGCACAAACGCTCGCCCCTCGGCGTACTGCCTAAGTTTGATCTCCACGCCGAGCAGCCGGCGCAGCACGCGCTCCAGCGGATTGGCGGTTTCCCGGCGGCGGTTGAACTTGGCCCTGATCTCCTCAACCGACGGGATCACCTCGGGGCCGACGCCGTCCATCACGAACTCCGCGTGCCCCTCCAGCAGCGTCATGAGCGCTGTCAGGCGGTCGAACACCGCTCGCTGGGCCGGCGTCTGGACCAGATCGAGGACCGACACGGAACTATCGGGATTCCGCACGACGTCGGAGAGCGCCGCCACGCCCCGCCGCAGCCGGTCGAGGATCTGGTCGCCGTCCAGCTGAGACGCGTCGGCCAGGGCCCCGACCTCGCCGAGGAAGTGGCCGCGCATCCACGGCACGGCCGTGAACTGCGTCCGGTGGGTCACCTCGTGCAGACACACCCACAGGCGGAACTGCCGGGAATCGGCGTGCAGCTTTCGCTCCGCCTCGACGATGTTCGGGGCGACCAGCAGCAACCGCCCGGGATCCGAGGAGAAGACCTCGTACTGGCCGAGGACCTTGCCCGACAGGTATGCCAGCACGGTGCCGGCCTGGACCCCGGTGGCGCGGGAACCGATCGCGGCGACGACGGGGTTGGGCTGCCGGTCCCCGGCCATGCGCTCGGCCAGGGGGTTCATGATCTGACGGAGGCCCTCGACGTTGGCGACCGCCCAGTCGCGCCGGTCGACGACGCTGACCGGGGGAACGGACGTGTGGGACCGCAGGCCGGTGTAGTCGGCGACGTGGCCCGCGGCCTCGTCGGTCAACCGACGCAGGTCGGCGACGGCCTCGGCGGCCTCGGCGTAGGACACGTGGGGGCCACTTTTCCCGAGGGTCGCCGCGGTAGTCGCAGCGAGATCCCAGTCAACGAACTGCGCCATGCCACCCACCGTACCCGGCAACCGCCCGATTCACCGGCAACCGCAGGCAGCCACCGCCACCACCACCGGCAACCGCCCCGTTCACCGGCAACCGCAGGCAGCCACCGCCACCACCAACCGATCCAGGCTTTGCTGCGCGGCGGTCGTGTCACCGGTGGCATCGGCGATCATGGCGAAGGCCAGCAGCCGCCCGTCGGCGTCCACGACGATGCCGGCGATGGCGTTCACCCCGGTGAGGGTGCCGGTTTTGGCTCGGACGTTGCCTGCCGCCGAGCGCCCGGTCGCCGTGGTCAGGTAGCGCTCGTCCAGCGTTCCCGAGTACCCGGCGACGGGCAGGCCGCTGAAGATCGCATGCAGCCGCGCGTTGTCCTGGCTCGCGGCGGTCGACAGGATCGAGGTCAGCAGGCTGGCGGTCAACCGGTTGTCCCGGGACAGCCCGCTTCCGTCGGCAAGGTCGTAGCCATCGGTCGGCAGGCCGAGTTCGCCGAGCACCGACTTCATTGCCGCCGCGGCGCCGACGAAGGTGACCGGCTGTCCCCGGGCGATGGCCACCTGCCTGGCCAGTGCTTCGGCGATGACGTTGTCGCTCTCGCTGAGCATCAGTTCCACGACCCTGGCCAGCGGCGGTGAATGGACCTGACCGAGTTCCCGCGCGCCCTGTTCCGCCGTGCCCGCGGCGACGTCCGCCCCGGACAGGCCCAGGGCCTTGGCGAAGGCCTGCGCGGCGGCGAGATCCGGTTTGGAGTACCGCTGGGCCGCGCCGTTCTTCGACTGGGAGTTCACCCTCGCCCCGTCGACGGCGAGCGCCGTCACCGCGGCACCGTAGCCGCCGGTCGGAATGTCCGAATCCCAGCCGGGGCCGTAGACGTCGCCGGTGAAGAGCGAGGAGTCGTAGACGACTCGGGCCGGGGCCACCCCGCCCAGGGCCGTCCGTACCTGGGTTGCGAGATCGTCGAGACGTGCCGCCCCGGGGTACGTGCCGTCCGGCCCGGCCGCCAGGGTCGGGTCGCCGGCCCCGACCAGAACGACCTCGCCCGGTTTCGTGCCGGCGAACACTTTTGTGGTGATCTGGTAGGCCGGACCCCGTGCGGCCAGGACGGTGGCGGCGGTCACGATCTTGGCGGTGGATGCCGGAACGGACGCGGTGTCCTTGCTGCTGAACAGCGATTGCCCGGTGGAAGCATCGACGATGGAAATCGCCGTGTGCCCGCCGAGTCCCGCCGCTGTGGCCAGCGGACTCACCGCGGCGCTCACCCCCGCCGAGGTCGGCACCGGGGCCTCCAACGACGAGGAGGCCAGCACGAGAGCCGGTTCCGGTGCCGGGGTGCCCTGGTGCCAGTCCGGGGGCGGTCCCAGCCACGGTCTGGCGGCAAGCGGCGCTCCGGCCCAGGCACCCGCCGCAGCGACGATGGTGACCAGGGCTCCGATCGCAATACCCCAGCGAGAACGACGCCGGGGTGCCGGTGGTGGTGCCGACACCCTGGCCCGGCCAACGGACGACGCGAGCGACTGTGGCACAGCCGACCCGCTCGCCTCGGCCTGTGGCTTCTGACCCGCCATGCCCCTGCCCTTCGTCGACAGCTAGCCCACGATTCCCCGGGCCAGACCGTACAGACCCAGCACCGCGCAGGCACAGGGCACGGCGGAGACAACGCAGAGCGCCTCCAGTACGTCGGCCGCTTTCCCAAGGTACGGCGAGGGCGCACGGGTGGCGTATCGCATCGCGGCCCCGGCGATGATCACGGAAAGCAGGGCCAGCAGCGTCGCCACGACGAGGTTGCCCCCGTCGGCCCGGCCGCCCATCACGGCGACCGCGAGCGTCGCCATTCCGGCGACGCCGGCTCCGAGCAGCGGCAACCGCTGGTGCACGGTGACGAAGAGCCTGGCCCGCAGCAGCAGTGCCACCGAGGTGAGGCCCACCAGGATCCGTCCGCCAACGCCCCCGTGCCACGCCACGGTCCCGGCCGCGACCGTTCCGGCCACCCCTGCGGCCAGCAGCATTCCGGTGAGGACCTCGTCGGTTCTGGCGACAGCCGCGAAGACCAGCGCCCGGTCCGGCTGCGGGTCGAGGCCGCTGCCGCTGTCCTGGAGATCGGACGGCAGGGAGGTCACCGGCAGGGGGAGCCGGCCGAGGCGGATGGCCAGCAGTGGTATCGCTCCGGCCGCGGTGACGATCGTGGTCAGGACGATCGCCGCTGCCCCCGCCGGGGTCACCAGGTACGCGAGCAGTGCGCTCACGGCGCCGAGCAGGCCGGTGACCGTGCCGCAGACGAACACCCGCAGCCGGTGACCGACGCCGATGCCGGCAACGATGCTGGCGACCAGGAGCGCCATCGATCCCACGAGGAACAGGGAAACGCGCTCGTCACCGCTGGTCTCGGACAGGGCGGAGCCGGGGGCCAGCATGAGTGCACCGCCGAGCACGGCGTAGGGCAGGGCGTACGACGCCAGGGCCGCCCCCGCCGCCGCATCGCCGTAGGCCCTGGAGACGGCGGTTCCCGCGATGATCAGCAGGAGGGCGGTGCCCATCGCGGCCGCTGCCGGCAGCCGCCAGTCAGGTCCCGACAGCCAGATGCCCACCAGCCCGAGGCCGGCCGCGATCCCGGCGACGGCCCTGCCGGCCGTCCGGGTCGTCGCCGCCGTCCAGGCGGCCCCGCTGCGCCTGGTCCCTTCGACGATCACCTCGACGATGTCGTCGTACTCCGCTTCCGGCCAGTGCGTCGCCGCGGGGACCAGATGCAGCACGGCGCCGTCCCGGACACCCTGGGCCGCCAGGCCACTGGTGGGATCAAGCCCCGTGCCGTCGGCTTGACGCAGCAGCCATCCTCCGTGGCTCTCACCGTCGTCGGCCAGCCCGTCGCCAGCGTGGTGCAGCACCTCGGTGAGGAACTCGGCGACGGGCACTCCGTCCGGAAGCGCGACGTCGACCCGCCGGTGCGGTGCCTTGATCGTCACCCGGGCAAGACCGGTCATCGCTGATGGCATGGAGTACAGGTATCACGGTTTGCCCGGCAACGGTGACCCGAGCGCGGGGCACGGGGCGTGCCGGACGCCGTCCGTGCCCACCTCGGCCGGCCAGCGGGGTTCAGCAACAGGCCCTAACATCGGTCGCTGCATGCACACGAGCGGTTAGGAACGCGCTATGAGTAGTGTTGTCGTCAAGCGCCAACCGCGCCGAGCCGCGCCGTCGATCCCGGACGGCGAGATCGTCGTTCTGTCTCCTCCCGAGATCCCCCAGACCGCGGGGTCCCGGTGGCAGCAAACGTTTCAGCTGCTGCCGATGTTGACCGGCACCATCGCGACCGCGCTGCTGTTCGCCGGGCAGCGCGGGGGGACCTACTCGTACGTCATCGGCGGGATTTTCGGAGTGTCGACGCTCGGCATGCTCGCGACGAGCTGGAGCGGTGCCGGCCTGCCCCGAAAGGCCGAGATGATAGCGGCCCGCAGGGAGTATCTACGACATTTGTCCGGTTTGCGGCGACGGGTACGGGCCACCGTGGCCCAGCAGCAGGCCGGTCTGCACTACCGGCACCCGAGACCGGACCAGCTCTGGTCGACCGCCTCAAGTTTCCGGCTGTGGGAGCGACGTCCGGCCGACGCGGACTTCGCGGTCGTCCGGGTCGCCGTCGGGCCGCAGAGCCTTGCGACCCCCCTGGTCTGCCAGGAGACCCGGCCGCTGGAGGAGCTGGAGCCGATGACGGCCGGAGCGCTGCGACGCTTCCTGGACGCGTACTCCATCGTCCCGGACCTGCCGATCGCGATCTCCCTGCGCGGGTTCTCCCGGGTGTTCATCCGCGGCCGGGATGCCGACACGCGAGGCCTGACCAGAGCGATCATCGGGCAGCTCGCCGTGTTCCACGCGCCAGAGGACGTTCTGATCGCGATCTGCACCGCCCCCGATCTGCGGGCCACCTGGGAATGGGGGAAATGGCTGCCCCACGCGCTCCATCCGACCAGGCTCGATGCGGTCGGCCGGGTGCGGCTGATCGCCACCAGCGCTCGCGAGCTGGAGGAGCGCCTGGACGACCTGATCACCAGTCGACCCCGGTTCACGGCGACGGCCCCGACCTCCACGGCGCCCCGGATCGTTGTGGTACTCGACGGCGGCGACCTCAGCGACAGCCAGCATCTGGCGACGGAGGGCGGCATCGACGCGGTCACGATTCTCGATCTCGACACCGTGCCGCCCCGGGTCCTGGATCGCTCCATGATCGTGCTCAACCCGTCGGGCGTCGACCGGGCACTGGTCACCACCACCCTCAGCGAGGCCGGCGAGGTCGGTCTCGCCGACACGTTCGGCGCGGTTGAGGCCGAGGCCCTCGCTCGCCGGCTCGCCCCGCTCCGCCTCGCGACGGCCGGCGGTGGCGGGGAGACCCCCCTCGCCCGCGAGCAGGAACTCACCGAACTCCTGGACATCGGCGACCCCTATGCACTCGACGCCTCCCGGGCCTGGCGGCCCCGGCCGCACCGCGACCGGCTGCGGGTTCCGATCGGTGTCGGTGGTGAGGGGCAGCCGATCGAACTCGATCTCAAGGAGAGCGCCCAGGACGGCATGGGGCCGCATGGCCTGCTCATCGGTGCGACCGGATCGGGCAAGTCGGAGCTGCTGCGGACGCTGGTGCTCGGGCTGGCTACGACGCACTCCTCGGAGACGCTGAACTTCGTCCTGATCGACTACAAGGGGGGCGCCACCTTCACCTCGCTGTGTCGGCTCCCGCACGTCGCGGCGGTCATCACGAACCTTTCCGATGAGCTGCCGCTGGTCGACCGGATGACCGACGCGATCAACGGGGAGCTGGTGCGGCGGCAGGAACTGCTGCGCCGGGCCGGCAACTTCGCCTCCGCCCGCGACTACGAGAAGGCCCGCCTCGGCGGCGCCGCCCTGGCCGCGCTGCCCAGCCTGCTCATCATCTGTGACGAATTCTCGGAGCTCCTGGCCGCGAAGCCGGACTTCATCGACCTGTTCGTCCAGATCGGTCGGGTCGGCCGCTCGCTGGGCGTCCACCTGCTTCTCGCCTCCCAGCGGCTGGAGGAGGGCAGGCTCCGCGGGCTGGACACCCACCTGTCCTACCGGGTCGGGCTGCGGACGTTCTCGGCGTTGGAGTCGCGAACCGTGCTCGGGGTGCCGGACGCGTTCGAGCTGCCGAGGTCCCCGGGCCACGGGTACCTGCGGTTCGGCACCGAGCCGCTGGAGCGGTTCAAGGCCGCCTATGTCTCCGGGCCCTACCGCGTGCCTGGCCAGCGCGCTGCCGTCGACCGGCACGGGCTGGGCCACCAGATCGTCGACTACCCGACCCATTACGTTCCCCCTCCGGTCGCGCCGGATCCGGCCGACGAGTGCGAGTCGCCGGACGCGGACGCCTCGCCGCAGGAGGACAGCCTCCTGGACATCATCGTCGACCAGCTGGCCGGCCGGGGGGTCCCCGCGCACCAGGTGTGGCTACCGCCGCTGACCGATTCCCCGGCGCTCAACGATCTGCTCGGTCCGGTCGCCGCCGAGCCCGACCGCGGGCTCACCGTGGTCAACCCGCAGCTGCGCGGTGCCCTGCGGGTGCCGACCGCGCTCGTGGACAAACCCTTTGAGCAGCGTCGTGATCTGTTGTGGCTGCAACTCGACGGAGCGGCGGGCCATGTCGCCATCGTCGGCGGCCCGCAGAGCGGCAAGTCCACCGCGATCCGCACCATGATCGTTTCACTCGCCCTGACCCACACCCCCACCGAGGTCCAGGTGTACTGCCTGGACTTTGGCGGCGGGCAACTGACCGGTCTGCGCGAGTTGCCGCATGTCGGAGGGGTCGCCGGTCGACTTGATCTCGCGGCCGTCCGGCGGACCGTCGCGGAGATCGCGACTCTGCTCACCGAGCGGGAGCAGCGGTTCTCCGCGGGCGAGATCGACACCATGGCGGCCTACCGGCGGCAGCGTGCCGCCTCGGCCAGCGGGACGACGATCAGCGCCGCGGCCGCGAACGACGCGTGGGGCGACGTCTTCCTCGTCATCGACGGGTGGGCGACCCTGCGCGGCGAGTACGACGATCTTGAACCGGTGATCACCGACATCGCGACCCGCGGGCTGTCCTACGGCGTCCACGTGGTCGCGGCCGCCTCGCGGTGGATGGACTTCCGGCCCGCCATCCGGGACCTGTTCGGCTCGCGCATGGAACTGCGGCTCGGGGATCCGAGCGACTCGATGGTCGCCCGGAGGGCCGCGGCGAACGTGCCCCAGCGCTCCCCCGGCCGGGGCCTGACGGCGGAGTCCCTGCATTTCCTCACGGCCCTGCCCCAGCTGGGCTCGGACGACAGCGCCGATCTCGTCAGATCGCTGGTCTCGGCCTGGTCCGGCCGCTGCGCCCCGCCGGTCCGGCTCCTGCCGACCTCGGTGTCGTACTCCGTGGTCGAGCACGACCGGGCCGCCGAGCCGCTCGCGTTGCCCGTCGGCATCGCCGAGTCCGATCTCAAGCCGGTCCGGATCGATTTTTCGGCCGAGCCCCACACCCTGCTCTTCGGCGATGCCGAATGTGGCAAGTCGACGTTCCTGAGGGCGCTCGGGCGGACCATCGTGAGCCGGTTCACGCCGGAGCAGGCCCGGATCATCCTGGTCGACTACCGTCGAAGCCTGCTCGGGGCCATCGCGACGGAGCATCTGATCGGCTATGGCAGCACCGCCGCGTCGACGCAGGAGCTGATCGGATCCGTCGCCGGCTACATGGAACGGCGGCTGCCCGGCCAGGACGTCACCGCGGAGCAGCTGCGCGCCCGCTCCTGGTGGACCGGTCCGGAGTGCTTCGTGCTCATCGACGACTACGACCTCGTGGCGACCGGCCCGAGCAATCCGCTGCTGCCGTTGCTGGAGTACCTCCCCCAGGCCCGTGACGTCGGTCTGCATCTGGTGGTGACCCGACGCAGCGGCGGTGCGGGCCGGTCGCTGTACGAGCCGGTGATCCAGCGGCTGCGGGAACTGTCCTCGCCGGGAATCGTCCTGTCCGGTGACCGGGAGGAGGGCGCCCTGATCAGCAATGTCAGACCGTCCTCCATGCCACCCGGCCGGGGCTGGCTTGTCACCCGTCGGGAGGGTGCACGCCTGGTGCAACTTGCTGACCTTCCGGATGGGTAGGCCCAGTTCCCGGGCCAGATGATCATTCGCCTCCTCTCACGCTGGGTGCGCAATCGATAGCTCCGGCGAGTCACTTGCCGGTCTGATCCGTTATGCCCTATCGGAGCCTGCCCGCACCCGATACCCGTGGGCCGCTGTCCTGCCACCAGGCTCCAGCGCTGGAGGAGGGGCTACAGGATGAGGACGACCGCAGATCCGGGCGGGACACGACGGAGTGCGGTGCGACGGTCCCTGCCGACCGTGTTGGCGCTACTGACGGCAACGGTCGCCGGTGTGGTCATCGGGCCGCCGGCGGCCTCGGCCGACTGGGTCCGAGACGAGCAGTGGTACCTCAGCCAGCTCGACGCCGGCACCGCGTGGCAGTACGCCAGCGGGCGCGGAGTCGTCGTGGCGGTCGTCGACTCCGGGGTGGACGCGACGCATCCGGACCTTGTCGGCCAGGTTCTACCCGGTGCCGACTTCGTTCGGGGCTCGCCGGCCGATGGGCGCGACGACCCCGTCGGCCACGGCACCTCCGTCGCCGCGATCATCGCGGGTCGCGGGGACGACGGTGACGGGGTCAAGGGGCTCGCCCCGAAAGCCAAGATCCTCCCGGTGCGCGTGCTGGACGATGACAACAAGTACGACGACGCCGCGGTGGTCGCCCAGGGCGTGCGCTGGGCGGTCGATCACGGGGCCTCGGTCGTCAACCTCTCCCTCGGCGGAGCGGCCTACAGCCACATCCTGGCCGCCTCCATCGCCTATGCCGCGACCCACGACGTGGTGGTCGTCGCCTGCACGGGCAATCGAAGCGGCACCAGCGTCGAATCGGGTGAGGTGTGGTACCCGGCCAGGGAACCCGGGGTCATCGCCGTCGCCGGGCTGGCGGCCGACCCAGTGCCACCCAGCAGCGCGGGGATCGGTGGCTCCCGCCGTCGCATACCCAGCGGCGGGAAACCGCCGTCACGGACGTTGTGGCACGGCTCGGTCACGGGTCCCGCGACGGTGCTCACGGCGCCGGCCGCTCGCCTGACGGGAGCCCGGCCTGGCGGGTACTGGCGGATCCAGGGGACAAGCTTCGCCGCCCCCCTCGTCGCCGCCACCGCGGCACTCATCCGCTCGCGCTGGCCCGAGCTGAACGCCACGAACGTCGCCAACCGTCTGGTCCAGACCGCCGACGACCTCGGGGTCCCCGGCCGGGACAGCAGGTACGGCTTCGGCGCCGTCAGCCCCGCCTCGGCGCTGGCCGCGCCGATCCCCTGGACGTCGATGAACCCGCTGCTCGCCAGCAGCGCCCCGGTCCTCGCCGGGGGCCCGGGTCCGACGACCCGGATGGTACCGGCGGCGCGGCGCCTGCCGGCGGCGTCGATCTCCAGCGGCGTCAACGCGACCCTCACCGGATCTGCGGCGCTCCTCGTCGCGGCGGTCGCCATCATCGCCCTGATCCTGCGCCACCGGGCCCGCCGCAGGTGCCTCCAGCCGGTCGGTGCGGTCAGGCGCAGTGCTGTGTGCCCGTCGCCTCGGTCCTCTCGGCGCCCAGGGTCGCTGTGGCTGCCGCCTCCCCAGCCGTCAGCGCGAACCCGGTCTGTGGATCGTCCGCTGCCGCTGCGAAGATGACGCCGAGCACGGTCCCGTCCGTCGCCATCAGCGGGCCGCCGGAGTTGCCGCTGCGGACCAGTGCCCGAATCGTATAGATCTCGCGGGTGACGTTGCCCGACTCGTAGATGTCCGGCCCGGTGATCTCCCGCAGGTCACGGACCCGAGCGGCCTGCGCGTCAAAGGGGCCGTCGAGCGGAAACCCGACCACCACGGCGTCGCTCTCGCTGGCCGCCGGATGCGGGGCGAACGGCAGCACCGGGGCCTTCAGCCGGGGCGCGTACAGGACGGCGAGGTCCCGCGCGGGGTCGTAGACGACGACGCGGGCGTTGTACCGGGTCTCGGCGAGTTCGACCGTGACGCTCCGGGTGCCGGCGACGACGTGCGCGTTGGTCATCACCCGGCCCGGCGCGTAGACGAATCCGGTCCCCTCGATGTTTCGGGAGCAGCTCTGCGCCGCGCCCCGCACCTTGACCACCGACTGCTTGGCTTTCTGCACGGCCAGGGAATTGGTCAGCGCCGGATCCGGGGCCGGCACGTCCCGGACCTTCGTGGGCGACAGCCCTCCGAAGACATCCGGGAATCCCCTGGTGTCGACCGTGTCACGCAACGTGTCTGACAGGGCATGGGCCTCGGCCGGCATGACCTTGTTGACGGCGCCGATGATCGAGGAGTTCCGCACCGACTTGGCGAGCCACGGCAGGGACGACGACCCCAGCGGCACCGCGATCAGCCAGACCACGGCCAGCGCCGTGACCACCGAGATGATCGATCCACCGACGTCGTCGAAGCGCTGGGCGACCCGGTTGCGCAGCGCGCTGCGCAGGCGGCCGCCGAGCAGACTCGTCAGCGCCTGGCCGGCCACCGCCAGCCCGAAGACCACGAACAGCGAGATCATGACACGGGTGGAATCGTCATCGGAGTACTCGGCCAGCCAGGGCCCGAGCCGAAGTCCGAGCAACACCCCGCCGAAGAACCCCATCAGCGACAGCAGCCCCACCAGAAGACCCTGCCGATAGCCATTGACCGCGAACACGACGGTCAGGGCGACGATAGCGATATCAATGAGGTTGCCGGCCACAGATCTCAGAGTACGGGCGGATCACACGATCTGTGCAGTTCCTCGATAGGACCAGTGGGCCACGGCTGTGCCCACCCGCCCAGATCGAGCAGGGTCGACAGGACCCCGGCCGTGAATCCCCAGACCAGCATGCCGCGCGTGCGGAACGCCGGTCCGATCCATCCGCCGGGATGGCGCAGCCGCAGCCGGTTGGCCGGGGCCGCCAGTTCCGCGATCGTCAGCCGGTCCACCCGGGCCACCTCGGCGTCATCGACCGGCCGTACCTCATGGGGGGTCGCCCACCAGGCCAGGACCGGAGTGACCAGGTAATTGCTCGCGGGCACCCATCGTGGTGGCAGCGTCGCCAGGATCCGGACCCCGGACGGGTCGAGGCCGACCTCCTCGGCGGCTTCCCGCAGCGCGGTCGCGATGGCATCGGTGTCCTCGGGATCGGCGGCGCCGCCGGGAAACGCGATCTGCCCGGCGTGGTTGCGCAAGGTCGCGGCCCGCTGGAGGACCAGCACGTAGGGACCGTGGAACGGATCCTCCCCCAGCAGCACCAGGACGGCGCTGGCCCGTGGCCGGTACGCCGGGCCGGTCGGCCGCGGAGCATCGACGCCGTCGAGCGCCTCTGCGGTGGCCGCGCGCAGGCCCAACGGCGTCAACCAGTCAGGCGTCCCGCTCACGTGGCCAGCCGCTCCCCGGCGGAGGAGTTCCCGGCTGGCTCCGGACGGGACACCAGCCGCTCTGCCTCGGCATGCCCGGTCGGACCGATTCCGTAGGAGGGGCAGTCCCCGGCCAGCACGCACGCCCCGCACGCCGGTTTCCGGGCGTGACAGACCCGCCGCCCGTGGAAGATCACTATGTGCGAAAGCATCGTCCAGTCCCTGCGCTCGAACAGGCCGCACAGCACCTGCTCGATTCTGACCGGATCGGTCTCCTCGGTCCACCGCCAGCGACCGACCAGCCGGATTACATGAGTATCGACCGGAATGGCCTGCCCACCGAACACTGCGCCAATAATGACATTTGCGGTTTTCCGCCCTATCCCCGGCAATTTCACCAGGTCCTCGATCCGGGACGGCACCTCGCCCCCGTGCCGCTCGACGAGCGACTGCCCCAGCTTGATCAGGGAATCGGCCTTGTTGCGAAAGAACCCCGTCGAGTGGATCAGTCGTTCCAGCTCCGCGCGATCCGCCGCGGCGTAGGCCCCCGCATCACCGTACTTGGCGAACAGCGTGGGGGTCACCTCGTTGACCCGCCGGTCGGTGCACTGCGCCGACAGGATGGTGGCAACGGCCAGTTCCAGCGGAGTCCCGTGGTTCAGCTCACAGCGCGCGTCGGGGTATTCCCGAACCAGCAACCTGGCCATCCGCCGCGCGCGCCGTTTGCGCGCGAGAGCACTCTCGTTCCGGGCCACCATGGACCAGAGCGTACGTCGCCGGGGCCGGAAACCGTCAGGTCACGCCGCATCGATCATGCTGGCGGGGTGATCCGCCCCGTGCCGTCGATCTGCGCCCCGGTCTCCCCGAAATCGGCCGTCGACAAGCTCGCGACCAGCTTGACGGCCTGGTTCTTCGGATCGACCTTTGGCAGTCCTGGCGAGACCATCACCGTGGAGGCCAGCGTCCCCTCGACGAACGCCCCGTCGCCCCGCAGGGTGACCTTGACAACGCCCCCGACGCCGACGAGGCCGGCGGAGCTGAGCGCCCGGTACCCCCCGAAGTTACCGAGGCTGTAGGCGATCAGACGCTCCTTGTAGAACTCCATGCCCCGCATCACATGGGGACCGTGCCCGATGACGAGATCAGCACCGGCGTCCACCACCGTGTGCGAGAACTTGATCGGATCGCCCCGGTTCTCCCCGAGGTAGGTCTCGGTGCCGGGCTTGACATGGGTCTTGTCGGAGCCCTCCGCCCCCATGTGCACCTGGACCACCACGATGTCCGCCTGGCTGGCGGCCTTGGTGACGACCGCACGCGCACCTTCAAGATCGTTGGGATCGTTCGCCCAGGAGTACGGGGCGAACCCCACGACCGCGACCCGGACGCCCTTGACCGGCACGACCGTGACCAGGTCAGGATCGCCGGTGTAGGCCACGCCGGCCTCGTCCAGGGCGTTCTTGGTGTTCTGGTAGCCCTGCCGCCCGTAGTCGTAGGCGTGGTTGTTGGCCATCGTCACCAGGCCGAACCCGGCGTCCCTGAGCACGGTGGCATAGGAGGGTGGGGTGCGGAACGCGAAGCAGGTCTTGCCGGCGGAGGCCGCGCTGCACTTGGCCGTCCCGGTGTCCTCCGTCAGGGTCTGCTCCAGATTGCCCATCTGCAGGTCAGCGCCGAGCACGCTGCTGACCTTGGCGAAGAAGTCGCGACCGCCGTTGGGCGGCAGGCCGGACGGGGCGTTGCCCATGACGATGTCCCCGGTGGCCGCCAGGGAGAGGGTCGCGTCGGTCGCCGGCGCGGAGGTTCCGGCCGCGGCCCCGCCGGCGGACGCCGAACCCGCGTCCGTCGCCCCGACCCAGGTTCCGTCAGCGGGGACATCCGCGGACCGCGACATCGTCGCGGCAACGGTGAGCGCCCCGAGGCCGACGGCCACGACCAGGCCCAGCAGCAGCGGGATCTTCCAGCGGCCCGGCCCGCGCCGGGGCGGCCGGGGCTCGTCCCAACCCGGACGATACGGAGACGGTGGCTCGGAGTACGGATCGGCCCTCACGGCGCACAGCATAGGGGTATTTGTCTGTGCCGGCTCGACTACGTGAGAAACGTCTTGCATGACCAGGCAACGCCGCTGGCCAACCACCTGCCGCCGCCGTCGAGCAGCGCGGCGTGGACGGCCCGGGCGACCCGCGATCCCCACCTCGACCGGGGGCCTCCGAAGCACTCGGACCGCCCGGCCGGGGGACACAGCACGCAGACGGCATCCGTTGCGGTCCCCGTTCCCTCGACCCCCAGCGACCACAGCGCCTGGGCCTTGGCCTCGGCGACCGTCGAGACCACGTTGACCAGCGCGGCCTCGGTCAACCGGACCGGAACGACAACGACGACGTTGATCGTGCCGATGCCCCCCGCCACACCGACACCACAGTCATCGGCGGCCCAGGTCGGGGTTCCGATGCCGACCGTCGCGGTGACCACCACACCGCCGTCGCTGGCCACGACGCGGTCGGCGACATCCACCCCGGTCAGCATGCCGACGCCCGCGCCCGCCAGCCCGCGGCGAGCGGCGAGCTCCCCGAGATGGGCCTCCGGGTCGGTGTTCGCATACGTCATGGGAACGGTGGCGTTCATGACCCAGGTCCGCAGGCCGATCCCGCCACCGGCGGGAGCGCTGGAGATCGCACACAGCGGATCCGGGAGCCGCCACAGGAGCAGCGGCACGGGTTGACCAGGCAGTCCACGACCGTCATCGGTCGGGCAGATCAGTTCCGGCAACATCCGGACATCCTGCCCTGCCGATGGCTCCTCCCATGCGCGCCGCACGCTCTCCGCAGCAGATATGCCTAGACTGGCCTCGCGACGCAGAAGCACAGCTGATTTCGAGGTGGCGGCATGGACGACGTATTGGCCCGCAGCGGCATGTTTCAGGGCGTGGATACGGAAACGGCCGAATCCCTCATCAAAGAACTGGAGATGGTCGATATCCGGAGAGGCGACACCCTCTTCAACGAGGGCGAGCCCGGAGACTGCCTCTACATCGTGCTTGGCGGCAAGATCAAACTCGGACGGCGGGCCGCCGACGGGCGACAGAACCTGATCGGGCTGATGGGCCCCAGCGACATGGTCGGCGAACTCTCGCTGTTCGATCCCGGCCCCCGCACGGCGACCGCCACCGCGGTGATCGACACCCGCCTGGCCCGCCTCCGCAAGCCGGCCCTCCGGTCCTGGCTCAGCGATCGCCCGGAGATCGCCGAGCAACTGCTGCGGGTGCTCGCCCGCCGGTTGCGCCGGACCAACGACGCTCTCGCCGACTTGATCTTCACCGACGTCCCCGGTCGGGTGGCGAAGAACCTGCTCCAGATGGCCGGCCGGTTCGGCGCCCGGGATGGCGGCGTGCTGCGGGTGACCCATGACCTGACCCAGGAAGAACTCGCCCAGCTGGTCGGTGCCTCGCGGGAAACGGTCAACAAGGCGCTCGCCGATTTTGCGTCCCGGGGCTGGCTGCGCCTCGACGGCAAGAGCGTCATCATCCTTGACCCGGAACGCCTCGCTCGCCGCGCCCGGGTGTAGATTCCCGAGCCTCCACGCGTCCTCGCGGGTACGGCCAAACGGACACCGACGCTGCCCCACACGTGTCGTGAGCGGCGGAAATGTCGTTTAGTGCTGTGGTGGCGTCAGCAACACCACCACAGCAATGTTGCCGTTGCAGGGGACGAGGGGGTCATGCCGACACTGACCACAGCCGTCGACCCGCGCGCTCCGCACTATGTCAACGGCCGCTCGATCATGCTCGAACGGCTGCGACGGCTCGCTTCGGCAATCGATTCCGCTCCCGGCCACGCGGCCGGGGCCCGGGTGTCCACACCGCGGGCCGGCGACGGGTTCCGCCGCGCCCACCACCGAATCGAACTGCTGATCGACAGGGATACCCCACTCCTGGAACTCTCGCCGGCCGCCGGCCGCGACCCAGGGCACGCCGGTCCGGGGCTGGTGACCGCTCTCGGCGTCGTCGAAGGCGCGCTGTGTGTCCTCGTAGCCGATGATCCATCGGCCGGCACGAGCCCGGCCGGGGCCGGGCTCAGCCAGTACACGCTGGTCAAGGCCAGTCGTGCGGCGGAGATCGGACGAGCCAACCGGCTACCGCTGATCTATCTGATGGACCGCCTGGCGGGTCGTCCCACCATCGACATCGACCCGCTGTTTCCGCAGCTTGCCACCCGTCGCGACCTCCGAGGTCTGTCTCCCGACCAGGTACTCTCCACGATCGGACTGATCCGCCGCGTGATCGCGCAGCTGACGCACCCCGCGACGCCCGCCGACCGGGTGGGGCCCGCCCCGACCGCCCGGATCGCCGATCCGCCCCTGCACAGCGAAACCGATCTCCTCGGGCTGGCCCCCGACGATCCCACCGTCCCGTTCGATCCCAGGGAGATCCTTGCCAGGATTCTGGACGGCTCCCGGTTCGACGAGTTCGACGAGCCCGGCCAGCGCCACGCGTCGGCACTGTGCGCCGGGTGGGGCGCCATCCACGGGTATCCGGTGGCGGTCCTGGCCGACAGCCACAACCCGCCGCCGGAGGACATCACCAAGGCGATCCAGTTCGTCCAGCTCTCGGAGACCAGCGCGGTGCCGCTCGTGGTGCTGCGCTGCGCCAGCACTCCCGCGGCTGGGCGAGATCCGGGCGGCCCTGATCAGGACGTACCAGAACTGATGTTCAAGACCGTTGCGAACGCGCGGATCCCGCACCTCGCCGTCCACCTGGGAACGGCGCCCGGGGGCGGGGACAGTCCCCGGTTCCGGTTCCGGTGGCCCAGTGCCCCGGCATGCGGCGCCGACGATGGGTACATCGACCCTCGCGACACCCGCACGGTGCTCGGGCTCTGCCTCGCCGCGATCGCCGGGATGGCCCCCATCAGGCGAACGGCTGGCCTGTCGTGATCCGCCGGGTGCTGGTCGCCGACCGGGGTGCCTTCGCCAGGCGGGCCATCGCGACCTGCCGGGCCATCGGCGTCGAAACCGTCGCCGTGTTCACCGAACCGGATTCCCTGTACGCCGCCGAAGCGGATTTCGCCGTGAGCCTGCCGGCACCGGGACCGGATCCGCACCTCGGGCAGGGCTTTGACGTGCCCGCCCTGCTCGCCGCGGCGGCCCGGTGCGGCGCCGACGCGATCCACCCTGGACGCGGACCGCTGGCCACCGACCAGGCCTTCGCCACCGACGTGCTGGACGCCGGCCTGACCTGGATCGGGCCGGACCCGAAGATCCTCAAGACCATGGCCTCGAAACTCGACGCTCGGGCCATGCTGGCCGGCACGGGGTTGCCGGTCCTCCCCGCCACCACGAACCCGGAGGAGGTCTCCGCGTTCCCCGTCATCGTCAAGCCGGTCGCGGGCCGGAGCGGACGAGGTATGCGGGTGGTGCGGAGCCAGGGACCGCTGGCCGAGGCCTTCGCCTCCGCCAGACGGGATGCGGCCCTGACGTTCGGAGACGGCACGGTCTTCTGCGAACGCTTCATCGACCGGGCGCGCTCCATCGAGGTCCAGGTCATCGCGGACGCGGCCGGCACGATCGTGCCCCTCGGGGAACGGGAGTGTTCCATCCAGCGACACCGCCAGAAGATCCTGGAAGAGGCGCCGTCGGCGGCGGTGGACCCCGGCCTGCGGGCCGAACTGTTCGCCGCGGCGGTCACTGCGGCCCGGGCCATCGGCCTGGTCGGCGCCGCGACGGTGGAGTTCCTGCTCGCGCCGTCCGGGGACTTCTACTTCCTCACGATCAACGCCCGGATCGGAGCGGGCCACGCGGTGACCGAGTGCGTCTTCGGCATCGATCTGGTCCGCCTGCAGCTCCTGGTCGCGGAGGGCGGCACCCTGCCGTTCACCGCGCCGCCCCCCATGCGGGGACACGCCATCGCCGCGCGCCTCGCCGCAGAGGACCCCGCGTACGACTGGCGCCCGTCGGCGGGAACCGTGCACCGGTTTGAGGTCCCGGGTGTGCTGCACGCCTTTGGCCCGCTCCTGGTCCCCGGGCTACGACTCGACGCGGCCATCGCCGACGGTGCGGCCATCCGCGGGGGCGGGGACCCGGCCCTCGGCACGGTCGTGGCCTGGACCCCGACCCGTCACGAGACCGCACGGGTGCTGTCGACCGCGCTGGCCCACGCGAGACTGCACGGGGTCATCACCAACCGTGATCTTCTCGTCCGCGTCCTGCGGCACCCGTTGTTCGGTACCGGGGAGGTGGGCACCGCCTTCCTCGACCAGCATCCCGAGGTGTTCGCCCCGCTGCTGTCCTCTCTGGAGGCCGTACACCTGTCCTGCCTCGCCGCCGCGCTCGCGGGCTCCGCCCGGCGCAAGGCCGCCGTCCCGACGCTGGCGTCGCTGCCAACGGGATGGCGCAACGGGCCGTCGCGGCCGCAGACGGCCGCATACCAGGGTCCTGCGGGACTGGTCGAAGTCGACTACCAGTTCGACCGTGCCGAACGGCTGACCTACTGGGCCGTTCGGAGTGTCGAACGCAACGCCCTCGACGCCGCCGCCGGCGAGATCGGAGGCGAGGCCGACGGCTCCGCCTCCCGGGCGGGACCGGCCCTCGCCGTCGTCTCCGCGACGCCGGAACGGGTCGAGCTGGACATCGGCGGCATCCGCCTGGCCTTCAGCGTGCACATGGTCGCCGGTGACCCGGCGGTCTGCTACGTCGACAGCCCGGAGGGATCCGTGGCCCTGACGGAACTGCCCCGGTTCGTGTAGGTCGCGGTATCCGGACCCCGCGTCGCGTCCCGATCAGCTCCCCGTCCGCAGGCCGGGTCCCACCAGCGCGTTGGTCCCCTGGCCGGCCAGGCAGCGGTAGGTGCGGTCACCGGCTCGCCACGCGTCAGCGGTCGGCGGCAGCACCTCTGTCCGCCAGTTCAGCGCCCCGAAACCGGCGACCAGGGCCAGGGTCGTCATGCTGCACACCTCCTTGACCTGCGGGTTACTCGCCACGACCCGGTGGTCGGCCGACATGGCGGCCGCGGGAAGTTCACCGACGGCGAACACCTCCCAGGTATGCCGGGCCGCGCAGTCCAGCCGCTTCGCGCTGGCGGCCCCGCCGGTGACGACCAGCACGTCGTAGCACTCCGGTCGGGTCGGGCACCGAGCGGCGCTGGTGACGGCCGAGGGACAGCCGGTGCCGACGTCGGACGCTACGACGCTCGGAAAGCCGGGCTGCTCCGCTGTCGCCGGGCCGGCCGGGCTGGCGGACGCCGAGGCCGCGTCGCTCGTCGTCCGCTTGGGCCGGTCGCCCTCGTCACCCGTCAGCACGTAGGCCCCGAGCGCCGCGAGGGCGACCAGGGCCTCGGCGATCCCGATCGCCGCCAGGATCGCCCAGCGGCGGCGGCCGGAGAACGGCGAACTCGTGGTCGCGGGGTCCGGATGGCCCGGCGGAGGAGGCGGAGGCGGCGGCTGGCCGACCGCGGCCGTCTCGTCCTCGGTACTCGGATCCGGCGCCGCCACGGGTTGTGTCGGCTCGGCTTCGCCCCCGGACAGGGCGGGACCTGGCACCCCGGTGGTGCCGTCCGGCGCCGCCCGGCTCAGGGACAGCTCGGCGAGCGCGTCGCGCAGCCGGGCGGCGGTGGGACGGGCCTCCGGCTCGTTGGCCATCCCCCACCGCAGCAGGTCCATGAGATCGCCCGGCACGCCCGCGATGTCGGGCACCGGCTCCTCGAACATGTCGATCATCGACGCGATACTCGGCGGGCCGGAGCCGTCCCGCCATCGCGGGGGCCTGCGGGCCAGCATCGCGTACAGCGTGGCGCACAATGCGTAGACGTCGCCGCCGGGCTCCGGCGCCTCGTGGCGGAACATCTCCGGTGGGGCGTACGCGGGGGTCAGGACGTCAAGCGTGATCGACATGTCCCGGGTCTCGGCGAGAATGGCCAGGCCGAAGTCGGCCAGCGCCGGCTCGCCGAAGCGGGAAACCAGGATATTGGCCGGTTTGACGTCGCGGTGCAGGACCCCGAGCGAGTGGGCGTCCGCCAGGGCGTCAGCGATCTTCACGCCGGTGATTCTCGTCTGGTCCGCCCCGAGAGACGCCACCTTGATGCGATCGGCGTACGACCCCTGACACAACTCCATGATCAGATATGGGTACCCACCGACGCACACCCCGGCGTCGAACAGGTCGACGACGTGGGGATGGCTGGACATGCTGCCGGCGGCTCTCGCCTCCCGGAGAAACCGCCGCCGGTCACGCTCGCTCTCCAGCGTCCGGTTCTCAATCTTGACAGCGACCTCACGCCCCACCGACTCCTGCATGGCCCGGTAGACAGTCGCGTACCCTCCCCTGGCCAGCAGGGTCAGGCCGGTCAGTCCGGGCACGACGGGGTAGGGGCCGGTCACGGATACGACGGTACGACATCCATCCGACGAAACGCTGTCAGGCGCCGGTCAACGAGCGCTCAACGCGTCCCGTACCCGCTCTGCGGCGACCCGTTCGGACAGTTGCTGGGTCGCGAACGCGGCATTCACGGCCACCTGTGCGGTTGCCCTGGCCTCCCCCGTTCGGCCGACCGCGGCCAGCGCCCGGGCGAGCACCCGCCGGGTGTACACCTCGCTCCGGACGTCCTCACCAGACATCGTCACCGCCCGCCTGGCGTGGGTCACCGCCTCCTCGTCCCGGCCGGCGGCCAGCAGCGCCGCGGCGAAGGCCGCGATCGCATGCCGGCGGGGAAAGACCAGCCCCGGGGCATCGGCGACGGCCGCGACCGGTTCCAGCAACGCGATGGCCGTGTCCAGGTCGCCGGTGACTCTCCGGGCCATCGACATCAGCGTCAGGGGCCCGACCCGGGCCGCGTCGAAGGCATCGTGGGGCTCGACCACCGCGAGCACCGCCAGCGCGTCGGCCTCCGCCGACCGCGGGTCGTCCAGATCGAGGCTCACGAACCCCCGCATGGTCCTGGCCAGGCCGATCAGCAGCGGATGGCGGGTCTGCTCCGCGCATTCGGTCGCGTCGGACAGCAGGTCATAGGCGTGCCGGTAGGCGGCGATCCCCCGGGCGGCCACACCCCGGACCACCAGGGACAGCCCTCTCCCCCAGTCGTCGTTGGCCTCCGCGAAGTCCCGGTAGGCACGCCTGGCCTCACGATCGGCCTCGGCGAGTTCGCCCAGTTCCGCCGAGGCGAACGCGGCGACCGCGCGCAGCGTTCCGACCGCCCAGGCTTCCCCGGTGCGCTCACCAAACGGTAGGAATACCCTAGCCAATCGTTGCGTCTCCACCAGCCGACCGGCCAGGAGTCGAACGAAGGCCGTGGTGCCCCGCAGCCAGGCTCTGCCGACGGGATCGTGCAACTCCGCGAAAATCCGGGCGGCCCGGCCGAGCGCGGCGTCGGCCCCGACGAAGTCCCCCCTGGTCGTCGTGGCCCAGGCCAGGTCCTGAAGCGACCAGGCCTGGCTCCGGCGGTCGCCGTCGGCCAGCGCGGTCTCATAGGCTTCGGTGAACCTGGCACTGGCCTCGGCCAGCCGGCCCGCCAAGTAATCGATCATGCCAAGCCTGCGCAGGGCCTCTGCCCGATCGCCGGACAGGTCCGCGACCGTCGCGGCTTCCAGGGCCTCCAGCCAGGCGCTGTACGCCCGCTCCCGGTCACCGGCGGCCCGGTAGGCCCGGCCGGCGACCAGCAACGCGTCCGCGCGCACCGCCGCGTCGTCCCCGGCGTTGGCGCTGATCTTCTCCAGGTACGCGAGGGCGTCGGCGGTCCGCCCGAGTTGCAGCAGTGCCCTGGCGTGCACCAGCCGATCGGCCGGCGACAGGATCCCGCCGGACAGGTACTCCGCGCGCTCGGCGTACCCGGCCGCGAGCGCCGGCTCGCCCGTCGCGAGGGCGAACCCCGCCAGCCGGCTCAGCGCGGCGGCACCGGCGGAGACCGCCGACCGCGTCGGCGATTCCGGAGGCAGGCCGACGGCGTCGGCGAGCGTGACGGCCCTGTTGGCATGCTCCGCGATGAACGCGTCGAATGACATGCCGAGCGCCGGCGTGGTCGGGGCCGGGGCGATGGTGTGTCCGCCGGTGGCGACCGCGCCGAGCACGCTGGCTCCGGAGACGCTCGAGTGGGCCGTGAAGCGTCCCGCCGAACCGGTGCTGGCACCGGCGGCCCAGTGCGCGAGGACGGCATGGCGCTCGGCGAGCGCGGCCTTGCCGATGCCGGCGTAGGCCGCCTCCCGCAGCAGCGGGGTCGCAAACACGAAGCCCCCGCGAATCTTGCGCAGCATCCGCCGTTGCAGCAGTTCCTCGATCGCCCGTTGCAGCTCGACGGTCGCCACGACCGCCGGCCGCCCGACCCGCCCGACCTGGTGCAGGCTCACGGTTTCCAGTGCGTCGAGGGGCACCGTGTCACCGACCACGGCGGCGTCGCGCAGCACGGCCCGGGCGTCGGGGGGCAGCGCGTCGATGCGGGCCGCCAGCACCGCCGCGAGGTCCCGGGACAGCAGCCGACCACCGAGCGAGCCCTCGGCCAGCCGCCAGGTCGGCGGTGCGCCGCCCTCGGTCCCCAGCGCGGAGATGACCGTGGTCAGCGATCCCCGTTCCTGGAGCAGCGCGACCAGCTCCGCGAGGTAGAACGGGTTGCCCTGGGCCGTGGCCAGCAGGCGCTCCATGTCGGCCCGCGGCAGCCGCCCGCCCTGCAGGTAGGAGGTCAGCAGCCGCTCGGCGTCCGCGCCCCGCAGGGGTGCCAGGGGTGCGATCTCGGCGTCGGCCAACCGGGTCAGCGCACCGGCCGTGTGGACGAGTTCCGGACGACCCAACAGCATGATCAGCACCGGACCGGCCATCCGGGAGACGGTCGCCCCGAGCGCGTCGACGGTCTCCGCGGTCGCATCGTGCAGATCGTCCACGACAATCAGCATCGGGGTCTCCGCGGCCAGCCCGGAAAGCAGATCGGCGACGGCCGCGGGCATGGTCTCCAGCTCGGTCTCCTGGGCCTCGCCCCCCGGCGCCACCCAACCGCCGCGGTCGGAGTCGTCGACCGGTCCGGCGTACCCGATCAACGTCAGCAGGAGATCGATGGCCAGCCGGGGTTTCGAACCCCCGGAGGCCCTGGCGATGTGCTGCCCGAGACGACGCAGCCGCTCCTCCACGGCCGGACGGGTCATCGCGGCGTGCTCGGCGGACAGGCCGATCGCGGCCCGGACCAGATCGGCCAGCGGGGCCAGCCTGCGGCGCTCGCCGTAGGCCGCGCACTGCACGGCCAGGACGCGGGTACCGCCACCGGGGGCAAAACCCACCGCTGGGGCGTATCCGGCGCTGGGGGCGTATCCGGCGGCGAAGCGCTCCACCTCCGCGGCAAACCGGGTCTTGCCGAGCCCCGCCTCACCGGTGAAGACCAGCACCTTGGGCTCCCGGCGGTCGACGACCTCCATCAGCCTGCCGGCGACCCGCCCGAGTTCGGAGTCCCGCCCGATGAACGGGGCCTCATCGCCCAGGCCAGATCTCGTGCCAGGGGCGTCGCGCAACCCGAGCAGCTCGTAGGCCTCGACGGGCTCGCGTTTTCCCTTCAGGCGCAGGGGTCGCAGCGCGCGCCAAGACGCCACCCGGCGGGTGCCGGCGACGGTCGGGGCCCCGGCGTACACCGCAGCGATGGCCGCAGCGTCCGCCAGTCTCGCCGCCGTGTTGACGGTGTCGCCGACGACCGTGTACTCGATGGCCGCCTGCACGCCCGCGACGACCGGACCGGTGTTGAGCCCGACCCGCAGCCCCAGCGGCGCGCCCCCGCCCCGCTCGTCGTCCAGCAGGCGGCGCATGGCCCGCTGCATCGACAGCGCCGCTCGGACCGCCCGCTCAGCGTCGTCCTCGTGGGCGACGGGGGCGCCGAACACGGCCATGATCCCGTCCCCGGTCAGCTTGTCAACGTGACCGCCGAAGGTCTTCACCGCTCCGGCAAGGGCGGCGAGCAACCGGTCGGTGACGGCACCGACGCGCTCCGGATCGAGGTCCTCGGCCCACGCGGTGAAGTCGGACAGGTCCCCGAACAGCACGGTGACGATGCGTCGCTCCGCCGCCGGCAGCGACGCCACGGCTGCCAGCGCAGAACCACACTGATGGCAGAACTTCGCACCGGGCACGGCGACCGTGCCGCAGACCGGGCAGGTCACCGGGGCACCGTCCCGGCGGACAATGGGGCATTGGGCTGCGCGACCACGTCAGCGATCGTACGGCGGCAAGCCCGCGATCACGACGCTGATTGTTGTACCCGACAGTGGCATTCGCCTGGGCTACCCCTTCCGGGGTCCCGGAGGCCACGAAGCGGGCCAGAATATGTCACTGAGTAACATCACCATCACGGGAAGGCAGTGGCCGCTTCAGGTACGCCACCAGGTTCTCCGGGTTGGGGCCGGGAACGACCGTGACCAGTTCCCACCCGTCCTCGCCCCAGGTGTCCAGAATCTGCTTGGTCGCGTGCACCAGCAGCGGAACGGTCGTGTACTCCCACTTCCGCATGGTTGACACCCCCAGATCGGTCCGTTGTCGCGGGGTCGGACGTCCCGCACGACTGGACCATACTGGGAGCCGTTTCCCGGCCGGGACGAGACCGGTGCCTCCCGGACGGCCAGCGATACCGACCGCGTCGCGTACCTATGCGGCCGGTGCACCGACTACCCTGGTCCCCGGCGACATGGCGGGTCCGCGCCGTACGCCCGGACACGTCGCCGATGTCGCAGAGGGGGAGGACATGACTCAGCCACCTGGCTACCCCGCACAGCCTGACGATCCCTACGGCCAGCAGGGGCAGCCAGCGCCATGGCCCCACGGCTACCCAGCGGAGGCTCCGTACGGGCAGCCACCACCGGTTCCATACCCGCAGGCCCCGCAGGAGGCTCCGTACGGGCAGCCTCACGCCGACCCCTATGCGATGCCCCAGGGCGTACCACAGCCCTATCCGCAGCCCGGTCAGCAGGTCTCCGGCCTGCCCTACGGTCCGGGACAGCCCGTTTCCGGCGGGGGATACCAGCAGCCGGCCTATGGGGCCGGTCCCCTCGCCCCGCCCGCCTTCGCGCCCGGCGACCAGGTGTTCGGCCCCGCCCCGCCAAAGCCCGGCCGGGGCCTGCTCATCACCATGATTCTCCTCGCCTGCCTGGTCGTGTTCGGTGGCGTGGGCACCGCCGCGTTTCTGATTCTCGGCAGGTCCGAGGGCGAGGGCGCCGCCAGCCCCGACACGGCCGTCGACCAGTTCCTCACCGCCGTGTACAAGGAAAAGGACGCCGCGGCGGCGGAAAAGATCGTCTGCGCGAGCGCCCGGGATTCCAAAGCCATCCGCAAGCGCATCGAGCAACTGCGGGAGTACGAGCTGACCTACAAGGCGCCCTCGTACACCTGGCCGGCTCCGACCGTTGAGTCGCAGCAGCAGGAGACCGCGACGGTCACCGCGACGGTCACACTGACCACCAGTGACGACCGGGTTTCCGAGCAGCGGTTGAAGTTCCTGACCGTCAAGGGGGACGGCTGGCTCGTCTGTGAGATCAACCGCGCCTGAGCAGCCCAGCTACGCTCGCAGGTGTGGCACGACGCAATCATCCTCAGGCTCCGGCCGGCCAGTGCGGCCCGGCGCTGGCCGATCCAGCCACGCGTCTGCACGTCGTCACGGGCAAGGGCGGCACGGGCAAGAGCACGGTCTCGGCGGCCCTGGCGCTGGCGCTGGCAGCGGACGGTCGCCGAACGCTGCTGGTCGAGGTTGAGGGACGGCAGTCCATAGCTCAGCTGTTCGAGCTGGAGCCGCTGCCGTACCAGGAGCTGCCGATCGCCCGGCTGGACTGTGGTGGGACGGTGCTCGCCCTGGCCATCGACGCCGAGGCGGCGCTGCTGGAATACCTTGACCTGTTCTACCGGCTCGGCGTCGCGGGCCGGGCCCTGCGGAAGGTCGGGGCCATCGATTTCGCGACCACCATCGCGCCCGGGGTCCGGGACGTGCTCCTGACCGGCAAGGTCAAGGAAGCGGTGACCCGGGCCGTCGACGGTCGCTGGGTGTATGACGCCGTGGTGCTCGACGCACCGCCGACCGGCAGGATCGGTCGGTTCCTCAACGTGACGGCCGAAACCGCCCGGCTCGCCAAGATCGGACCGATCAAGAGCCAGAGCGAGGGCGTCGCGGCGCTGCTGCGCTCGCCCCGCACGGCCGTGCACCTGGTCACCCGGCTGGAGGAGATGCCCGTGCAGGAGGGTACTGACGCCATGGCCGAGTTGAAGCGGCTGGGGCTCCCCGCTGGCGCGATCATCGTCAACAACGCCTGGCCTCCGGTCCTGACCGAAGCCAGAATCAGCAACGCCGAGATCAGGCGGGGCCTTGCGGCGGCGGGCCTGCCCTCCGACCGGAAGACCGTCACCGGCCTGGCCCGCGAGGGCCGGGAACACCAGACCAGGTTGGCGGTCGAGTCCCGGCTGCGGGCCGAGTTGCGCACCGCCGACCGTCCCGTGGTGGAGCTACCGTCGTTGCCGCACAGCGGCACCCGCACGGGACTTGAGGTGCTTGCCACATGTCTTCGGGCGGCCCTGCACCGTCCTGAGGCTTCCTGACGGGCTCCAGCGGATACCCTCGAACCGTGTCGGCAGATCACAGCGCGTCGAGGCCACCTCTCCGGCTGGAGACCGACGCGATCCTCGGCGACCCGCAAACCAAGATCATTGTCTGCTGCGGTTCTGGCGGTGTCGGAAAAACGACAACGGCCGCCGCGCTGGCCCTGCGGGCCGCGGAACTGCACGGTCGGCGAACGGTCGTCCTGACCATCGACCCCGCCCGCAGGCTGGCCCAGTCCCTGGGACTCACCGAGCTGGACAACACCCCACGGCAGGTCAAGGAGATCGAACCAGCGCCGGGCACGGATCGCGCGGCCCTCCCGCCCGGCGAGCTGCACGCCATGATGCTGGACATGAAGCGGACGTTCGATGAGGTCGTCCTCGCCCACACCGACCCCCGCAAGGCTGCGGAAATCTTCGCGAATCCGTTCTACCAGGCCATGAGTGCGACCTTTTCCGGAACCCAGGAGTACATGGCGATGGAGAAGCTGGGGCAACTGCGCTCGGCCGACGAGTGGGACCTCATCGTGGTCGACACGCCTCCGTCCCGGTCCGCGCTGGATTTCCTCGACGCGCCGGTGCGGCTCGCCCGTTTCCTGGACGGCAAGATGCTGCGCCTGCTGCTCGCCCCGACCCGGGCCGGTGGCCATCGGGTCTTCAGCCTGGTCTCCGCGTCGTTCGGCATCTTCAGCAAGGCCGTCACCCGGGTACTCGGAGCCCAGCTGCTGACCGATCTCTCGGGTTTCGTCGGGGCCCTGGATTCCCTGTTCGGCGGATTCCGGGAACGGGCGGAGCGCACCTACCGGGTCCTACAGGCCAGGGAGACCGTGTTCCTCGTAGTCGCGGCGCCGGAACCCGATGCCATCCGGGAGGCGGTCTACTTCGCCGGGCGCCTGGCCCAAGACGACATGCCGCTCGGTGGGCTGCTGCTCAATCGTGTCGCGACGGTCACCGCCGATGAGATCTCCGCGGTCGACGCCCGGAAGGCAGCCGAAAGCCTGACCGCGCTGGACGACTTCACACTGACCGGGGAGCTCCTCGGGCTGCACGCGAGTCTCGTCGAGCAGC
Organism: Dactylosporangium sp.; assembly: GCA_013041765.1. GTDB lineage: Bacteria > Actinomycetota > Actinomycetes > Mycobacteriales > Micromonosporaceae > JABDRL01. The sequence continues at coordinate 36,229 of JABDRL010000370.1, forward strand.
GGGACCGCCAACTCGCGATGACCGAGCGGTTCCTGGCGGCGTGTCCCGGTGTTCCGGTGGCGCGGATCGCGGCGCAGCCCACGGACATCCATGATCTGGAAGGGCTACGGGCCATCGGGGCCGCGCTGGTCCCCCATACCGGCTCGCGCTAGCGCTCGTTCAGCGGTAGCCCCAGCGCGAGCCGTCCATGGGAGTAATAACACCAACTCACCCCGTTGGGACGAGTTCCTTGCTTTCCCGGTCCTTGCCGTCATCGTCCTGTTGCGCAACGGCGGCCTCGAACATCCTGCGCCAACTCGGCACCTGCGGGTGGCGACGCAGCAGCGCCCGGCGTTCCCGCTCGGTCATGCCCCCCCAAACTCCGAATTCGATCCGGTTGTCGAGCGCGTCGGCTAGGCACTCGTATCGCACCGTGCAACCCCGGCAGATCCGTTTCGCGACGTTCTGTTCGGCCCCTTGCACGAACAACGCGTCCGGATCCCCAGCGCGGCAAGCCGCGAGGCTCGGCCAGTCGACGACCATGCTCATGTCTCCACGTCCCCCCTGTGAACACCTCACGGGCCTGTCATGGCCGGTACGCCAGCGACACCCAAGGTCACATCCCCCTGGACCTTGGGCGCCGACCGTCTTTCCAGTCCGTTCGCGCGAACCTGCCACCAGTCACGAATCACCCGTGAGTTGCCTGCCAGAACATCATGCTCTGTAGCCATGTGATTACGCAACGCTGTCGCACCAGGTTAACTGCCCATTTGTGATCCGCCAACCACCCCGCGCATCGGAGCGGACGGGTGACTGTCCGAATATGTTGAGCAAACTCCAGCGGCGTTCCTCAAGACTGGCTGACAATGGGGGGTCAGGCACAGCGTGCGGCGCCATACCATGCGTCTTAAATAACGACAGTCCTGTCCGCCAGGACGCGGGCTGAATCTGTCGTCACGTACTCTGGGCCGGTGACCGCTATGCGCACGCGTGACCGTGGTTTGATTACCAATGCGGCGTCTTTGCTCCTTTGTGGACTTCTTGCCGGCCTCGTGGTCGCGGCCGCGGCATTTCCGGTTCTGGCCATGGCGGGCCTGACCGCGAAGGCTGGCGCCGACACCTTCGAGCAGATGCCGACCGACTTCGACATCCGGCCGTCGTCGCAGATCTCCAACGTCTTCGCCTCCGATGGCACGACTCAGCTGGCCAGCCTCTACGACGAGAACCGGCGCGACGTCAAGCTCAGCGACGTTGCTCCGGTCATGCAGCAGGCCATGGTCGCGGCGGAGGACAAGAGCTTCTACAAGCACCGCGGCGTCGACCTCAAGGGCGTCGCCCGGGCGTTCGTCAAGAATCAGCAGACGGGCAGCACGGAGGGGGCTTCGACCCTGACCATGCAGTACGTCCGCCAGGTCATCCAGTACTCGGCGAAGACGCCACAGCAGGTCATCGACGCGACGGAGCAGACCCCGGCGCGGAAGATCCGCGAGATGAAGTACGCGATCGCGCTGGAAAAGGAGCTAAGCAAGGAAGAGGTCCTGGAGCGGTACCTCAACATCGCGGCCTTCGGCGAGAGCGCATACGGCGTCTGGGCCGCCAGCCAGGTCTACTTCGCGAAGCCCCCGGCCGAGCTGGCCCTGGCCGAGGCCGCGCTGCTCGCGTCGCTGGTCAAGGCTCCGACGACCTACAACCCCGCGAGCGAGACGGGCAAGCCGCTGGCGCTGGAGCGCAGTCGCAACTACACCCTCAAGAACATGCTTCAAATGGGATTCATCACCCAGACGCAGTACGACGAGGCGGTCCAGGTCGAGCCGACCATCGTCGGCAAGCGTCCGCCCCAGGGCTGCACCGAGGTCCTCCGGCCCGACCTGGGAGCCGGGTTCTTCTGCGACTATCTGCTGCGGTGGTGGGCCGACCAGAAGGCCTTCGGCGACAACCAGTACGAGCGGGAGAACCGCCTGCTGTCCGGCGGATACAAGATCACGACATCCCTGGACATCGCCACCCAGGAGGCCGCCTTCAAGTACGCCCAGCAGCGGCCGAGCGGCGCCACGACGCCGGTGAGCGACAGCCGGGCGGTGATGATGGCGGCGGTGGAGCCCGGAACGGGCAGGGTGCACGCGCTGGCCACCAACCGGGTCTTCAGCAACGACCAGAGTGGCAACGGCACCAACACCAACCCCGGTAAGCGGAACCAGAAGGGGAACTATCCCAACACGACGGTGCCGCTCGTGACCGGCGGACCCGAGGTGCCGGGATACCAGGCCGGATCGGTCTTCAAGATCTTCACAGTCGCGGCGGCGCTCGAAAAGGGCCTGACCCTGGACTACACGATGAACGCCCCGACCCGCGCGAAGACCAAGTACATCATCGATCCCAGCAGCCCCGCGGCCTGCGACGGACCGTACTACTGCCCGCAGAACGCCAGCGCCTCGATGGCCGGAACGCACAACATGTGGGGAGCGTTCGGCCGGTCGGTCAACACCTACTTCGTACCGCTCCAGGAGCAGATCGGCTCGGAGAACGTCGTCAGCGTCGCCAAGCGACTGGGCATCAGGTTCCGGGCCAAGGGCACGGCGCAGAACCCCAACGACTACGAGTTCTCCGAGAACGCGAAGTACGCGCACCAGTGGGGCGCCTTCACCCTCGGGGTCTCCGCGACCACCCCGCTAGACATGGCGACGGCATGGGCCACCCTCGCCGCCGACGGCAAGTACTGCGAGCCGACCCCGGTGCTGGAAATCCTCGATCGTGACGGCAACAAGGTCAGCGCTGGCGATCCCCAGTGCTCCTCGACACCGGTCATCGCTCCAGAGGTCGCCCAGGGGGCCATCGACGCGGCGCGGTGCCCGGTCGGCGACAAATCCTCGACCTCGCGCTGCACCGGCTCCACCGCCGGAGCCATCCGGGGCATCGTCAAGCGGCCCGTCGCGGGCAAGACCGGCACGACCGATGACGACCGCACGGCCACCATGACGGTGACGACCAAGCAACTGGCCATCTCCGGCTTCATGGTCGACCCTGACTGGCCAACCCATCCCCGGGTCGGCAAGCACCCGATCATCAACAATGCGGTGGCCTTCACGTTGAAGGACGCCATGGCGGGCAAACCGGCGGTCAACTTCACCGCCCCGCCGCAGAGCGTTGTCAGCGGTAAACAGGTCAAGGTGCCCAGTGTCAAGTGCCTGTCGGTCTCGGAAGCGACCAGGAAGCTGTCCAAGTCGGGCTTCAAGCCCTACAACAACAACCAGCAGGTTGCCTCCGACTGCCCCTTGGGAACGGTCGCCGCCACCAATCCCAGTGGCCGGGCGGTCAAGGGCGGGGCGATCGAGCTTCTCATCAGCAAGGGGCAGAACAACGCCGCGCCGGAGTTGCCAGAGACCTCGACACCGACCCGACGACGAGAATGACGCTGGCAGCGGCGGTCCGCTGTCGATGACGTGGCGGCGCCGGGTCGGGCTTCCGGGTGACTCTCCCCGAAAAACCCGATCCGGCGCCGCTAGTCTTGGCGGATGCGCCCGCTGCTCCGGTTCATCGCAGGCACCGCCGTCGCCGGTACCGCCACGATCGCCTATGCCAGCCTCGTGGAACGGCACCGCTACGCCCTGCGCCACACGGTGGTCCCGGTGTCCGGTACGCCGGCCGGGCCCCTGCGGATTCTCCACCTGTCCGATCTCCACATGATGCCGGGCCAGCACGGCAAGATCCGTTGGATTGAACGGCTCGCCGCGGAGGAACCCGACTTGGTCATCGTCACCGGTGACAACCTGGCCTCCGTGGATGCCGTCCCGGCCACGCTCCGAGCACTGGGGCCGCTGCTGGAGCGTCCCGGAGCCTTCGTCTTCGGATCCAACGACTACCGCGGTCCGGTGCTGAAGAACCCGCTCGGCTACTTCGCCAAGAACCGCGAATATGTGCAGGGAACGGTCCTGCCCACGGCGGAGCTCCGGGACGCGCTGACCGGCGCCGGCTGGATGGACTGCAACAACACGAGGGTCACGGTCAAGGCGGGATACCGGGTCATCGATCTCGTCGGCGTCGACGATCCCCACATCGGGCGCGACAGCTACCCGCCCGCGAGGCCCGAGCCCAGGCAGCCCGATCCGGGACCACCCGACATCCGGATCGGGCTGCTGCACACGCCGGAGCCCCGGGTGCTCGATGCCATGGCGGCCGATGGCTGCTCGCTGATCCTCGCGGGCCACACCCACGGGGGACAGGTCCGGATCCCGCTGTACGGCGCGCTGGTCACCAACTGCGGGCTCGACCGGAGGTTGGCCAAGGGGCTCCATCGCTGGCGGGATTCCGCAACGTACCTGCATGTCTCGGCAGGACTCGGTACCCACCCGACAGCCCCGTTCCGTTTCGCCTGCCCGCCAGAGGCATCCATGCTGACGCTGGTCACTCAATGACCGCAGAGACGCCGGCACGACCACGGCCGGTTCCGGCGACCGTGCTACCCACCTCGCGACGCTGGCCGAGACTTGCCGCCTACGGGGCAGTGTTCGGAGCGGCGGGGCTGGCGCTGCTGCTCCCGACGAGCACCGCCGGCGCGGCCTGGTACTTCGCGGGGCAACTCCTCGACGCCGAGGACAACCGCCCGCACCCGATCCGGATCCGCGAGGTGACCGACGGTCGAGTACGGCTGACCCGCACCGACGATCTCCTGCGCCCGATGCCGCTGGGGCTGGCATGGCCAGGCGGCCATGCCCGTCTGGGCGACGTGGTTGATGTCGACCGCACAACCGTCGTGCGGGAGGTTGTCCACGTCAGCAGGGGGGTGCTGCGTCCAGGCGTGCGGGCGTACAGCTCTGGCAAGGTCTTCGACGGCGATCCCCGGTCCGCGCGGGGACTCGGGTATTCGGAGATCCTGATTCCCGGCGAGCTGGGCGACCTTGCCGCGTGGTTCGTACCAGCGACCGGGCTGCCCCGGGACACCTGGATAATCGCCGTCCACGGGTGGAAGTCCTCCCGGGAGGACGCGCTCCGGGTGCTCCCCGTCCTGGCGGCGTCCGGGATGCCCACCCTCGTGGTCTCCTACCGCAACGACGCGGGAGCGCCGGCCAGCGCCGACCGCTGCCACCACCTTGGCCACACGGAATGGAGTGACGTGGCGGCGGCCGTCCGGTACGCCAGGACCCACGGCGCCCGGGATGTCGTCCTCTATGGATGGTCCATGGGGGGAGCCATCGTGCTCAACCTGCTGCGCCGGGCGGAGGAGGCCAAAGACGTGCGCGCCGTTGTGCTGGACTCCCCCGTGATCGACTGGGCCGAGACCCTGCGGATGCACGCCAGAACGCTGCGACTGCCGAGAGCCTGGCTCTCCACCGCCCTGTGGCTGGTGCAGCACCGCCTCGGGGTCCGCCTCGACGATCTGGACCACCGCAGATACGCGGCGGACCTCCGCGTGCCCACGCTGGTCTTCCTCGACCGCGACGACCGGGTCGTCGCGACGGCCCCAACCCGCGAATTCGCGGCCAGGCGACCGGATCTGGTCACGATCCTCGAGACCGAGTCCTGTGGACACTGTCACTTCTGGAACCGGGCTCCGGAGCGGTACGAAACTGCCCTCAGCGACTTTCTGGGATCACTCTGACGCCCCGGCAGGGGATACCCAGTTCGTCTGCTGCGACGGGTGGGCTACCATTACTCGGCATGCTCGGGGTGTGGCGCAGCTTGGTAGCGCGCTTCGTTCGGGACGAAGAGGCCGTGGGTTCAAATCCCGCCACCCCGACCAAGCAAATGTCCTGACCAGCAGAAACGCCGGTCAGGACATTTACTTTTTCCTATGGGATTTTGAACCGCCCCCCGAAAACCCCCCAAAAACGCAATCGGCAATCAGGTTCACCGTCCGAACCGGCCGCCGACCTGCGGTACCCGGCGCGCTGCGGGTCCTGCCTTACGCGGCTGGTCTCGACCGCGGCCCCTCAGGAGTCGTGTCATCCGTTTCTCGATCCGCACCGAGCCGTTCGAGGATGTCGGACACGTCCGGCGCGAGGACCGGTTTCGCGATGTAGTACGTGTTGGTGATCTCCTCGCTGGCGTGCCCGAGCTGAGCTGCGGCGCTCTTGGTGTCGGCCTCCTTGTCGATGAGGGTGGCGACGGTCTTGCGGAAGGTGTGTGGGGTGACCCACCCCAGGTCGGTCTCGGCGCGGGCCTGCCGCCACTGCCGGCGGACGTTGTTTGGCGACATCCAAGTCCCCCGGCGCGAGGCGAAGATCGCATCGTTGGGGTTGTCGGCGGCACCGAGCTTGCGGGCCAGCAGCATGCCGACCGCGAACCGGGGCAACGTGATCATCCGGTAGCCGGCGTCGCTCTTGGTCCACCCCTGCCGGAAGAAGCCCCTGCCCTTGACCCAGACCATGGTGCCGCAGATCGTCAGGGTCGGCCGGGCCGCACCCAGGTCGAGATCTTCCCAGCGCACCGCGAGGATCTCGCCGATGCGGGCACCGGTGGCGAGCACCAGGTCGACGACGTCGGCGAGTTCGCCGGTGTGTCGAGGTCCGGGCTTGCCGGAAACGGGCTGCTGCCAGTCCCGGATCGCCGCCCGCACGGCGTGCAGGTGCTCGTCGGTGAGCGCGACGACCTTCCGGCGGGGTTTGCGCAGCCGCCCGGTGTCGCGGACCGGGTTGGTCGGGATCGCGCCGTGCCGTACCGCGAGGGCGAACATCTGGCCGAGGACGACCTTGACGCCCTTGGCCGCCGCCGGGTGGTCCTTGGCGATGCTGCGCAGGAACTTGTCGAGGCGACCGACGCTGGCTTCCCGGATGCGCAGGTTGCCCAGAGCGGGCAGGATCCTGTTGCGCAGACTCGTCTGGTACCGCTCGATGGTCTGTGCCGCCAGCCGCTCTTCGGCGGTGATCTCTTCGATCCACTGTTCGGCGAGCCTGCTCATGCGGGTGTCGCGGGTGATCTCGTCGTCGTTGGGGGTGGCGCGGTCGCGGAGTTTAAGTTTCAGTGCCCGGATGGCGGCTGGGCCGGTGGTGTCGGTGGCCTCGATGTCACGGGTCTTCCCGTCGTAGTCGCGGAATCGAACGCGGGCGCAGAACCGGTTGGGGCCGAGTTTCTCTGTGCGGATCTTGCCCCAGGTACCGATGGGTAGTTCAGGTCGGGCCATGGCTCACCTGTCCTGGTCTTGGGCGGTAGGTGGGTCGGTATGTTCGTCGAGCCAGTGCTCGACGTCGCTGCGTCGGTAGCGCAGGGTGTTGCCGACCCGGATGGCGCGGGGTCCCTTGCCTCGGCTGTGCCAGGCGTACAGGGTGTTCTTGGGTTTGCCGAGCCAGTCGGCCACGTCGTCGATGGTCAGCAGCGGGTCCGGCCGCCATACGACGGGAGTCTCGGTCCTCATCGCGCATCCACCCTTTCCGCCCCACCAGTGACCGTTGCGATGGCGGTGAGAGTTGAGCGGTGTGCTGGGTGGCTCGATTCAGGCTCAGCGGAGGAGTGTGGTTGGTCATCGCATCCTGTTCCCCGATGTCCGGTGTGGTGTCGCTCCGCGAATATGGCAGTGGCGGCGGGGTTGGGAGGGTAACGCGACTCGCAGCCCTGGTACGAGGCTCCGGATCGGAGGAGCTGTTTGTGCTGCCCAGGATCGTCTTGGTCAGGCATTTCGGGGATCTTGCCCCCACTCGTCGCATCGACGCGACCATCCACCGTGGACTTCGGGCGGGCCTGGAACACGGCGATGTCGTCGTGCTGGATGAGACTGATCGGCACGCCCCGCAGCCGGGCCTTGCGGGCCTCGACGAGCTGAAAGAACGTGTGCCGGGGGTACAGGTGTGCGTTGCGGACGGCGGCGTGCACGGCCCGGCGGCAGTCGATGAGCGTCAGCCCGGCGTCAAGGCCGGCGGTGATGACCTGGCCGGGCAGGTCCACCAGCAGCCCGTCGCGGCGCCAGGGACGGCAGACCACGGCGATGATGCCGCCGGGGCGCAGCAGCGGCACGCAGCCGGCCAGTACCTGGGTGATGCCGTCGGCCAAGCCTCGGCGGCTTGCGTGGGCGAGGTTCGCTCCGCCCCGGACCGTGCCGGGGCTGTAGGTGTTGTGGAAGCGGGTCAGTGGACCGTGGCGGTGCTCGACCCGCCCGTGCATGGTCCGCCCGTACGGTGGGGAGGTCAGCACCAGGTCGACGGTGCCCCGCAGCCGGGTGGGGATCCGGGTCGGCAGGCGCGTCGCGTCCCCTTTGATCATCTTCGCGGTGCCGATGGCGCCCTGGCTGCGGGCCAGGGCGACGTTGGCGCGGGCGAGGGTGACCCAGCCGGGTTCGAGGTCCATGCCGAGCGCGTGGCGCCCGAGGTGGACCGCCTCGACGAGGGTGGTGCCGATCCCGGCGAGGGGGTCGAAGACCAGGTCTCCAGGTTGGGTGTAGTCGCGGATGAGCGCGGCGGCCAGGTCGGGGGCCATCCGGGCCGGATGCGCGCCGGAACCGGCGACGAACCGGCCCCGTCGCTGGGCGGCCAGGCTGCGTTGCCCGACGAACAGGACGGACAGGCGAGGCTCAGCCATGACGGCCTCCTCGCAGGGCCAGGGCGATCAGGTCGGCGTGCACCGGGGTGCTCACCGGCGCCGGGACCGCCGCGGGGCCGGAGATCGAGGGCGGGGGCGTCGCGGGACCCGTTGCGGCCGGGGGCTCGCTGGCCGCAGGATGCGTGATGGCGTCGTCGGCGACCGGGGCGGTGATCGCGACGATGTGCTGCAGCCATCCCAGCCCGGCCCTGCGGGCGGCGGGCAACAGCAGCCGGGCGCAGGCGACGTACACGTCGGTGGGCGGTGCCGGGGCCAGCGCGACGACGGTCACGCCCCGGTGGGCCAGGAGTCGGCGGCACTGGGCCAGCCAGTCGACCAAGGCAGCGCCAGCCCCATCACCGTCGTCGGGGTCGGCGCTGATGTCCGGGTCGGCGGTTGGCGGCCAGGGCAGCAGGAGCAGCCCGACGCCTCCGGCGAGGTGGTCGAGGTCGGCCAGGTCGGCGGGGTGGTCGACCGACCGGTAGGCCAGTCCGGCGGCGCCCGCGACGCCGGCCAGGGCCGGGTCGAAGCCGACCGACACGACCACGTCGCCTGGGACGGTGAACAGGCTGATCAGCAGTGCCGCCATCCGGGTGGTGCACCGATGGTCGCCCGCGGTGGCCGTGGGCGCATCGTCGGCGACGCGCCACACGTCGATCGGGACCGGTGGCTGACCGCTGGCGACGTCGAGGACGCCGCTGGCGACCAGGCTCGCCGTCGACAGTGGGTCGTCGGCCGGCCGGCCGGTGGTGGGC